>NZ_SMKQ01000092.1 GCF_004348995.1 Nonomuraea terrae | reverse complement strand
GGGCAGGACCAGCTCGTACGGCTCGACGTAGCGGGCGCTGGGGGCCTCGCCGTCCGGGCCGAGCAGCACCGGATGGTTGACCTGGCAGGAGTCGGCGACGTCGCGGGGGACGGCGCGGAGGTCGTACAGGCACAGCAGCGTCGCCGTGGCCGGGCGGAGGGCGGCGTTGAGCACGGACTCGCAGCGGATGAGCTCCCCGGTCTCACGCTCGGTCCTGCCCTGCCAGCCGGGCTCGCCGACGACGAGCGTGCGGCGGCCGCGGGTGTAGTCATGGCAGGCGGCCAGCATGCGGAACGGGTGGGCGTACCAGGAGGCGGGGCGGCGGGTCTCGACCCGATCGGCGTCGGGCCCCAGGGCCTCGGCCAGCAGGGGGAGCCTCGTCGTGATCATCAGCACGCGGCGGCCCTCGCCCAGCGCGGCCCGTACGCGCGGCACGACGAGGCCGAGTAAGGACGCGTCTGAGTCGTACGGCACCGCGACGTGCTGGAACGACTCACCGTCTGCACGTGCCCGGTCGGGGCGCACGGGCGAAACGTAGCAAGGCCGAAGTTACTGTGCAACGGCTATGAGAGCCACCGCGACGAGCGCGCAGCCCACCCCGGCGACCTGTACGCCCCGCAGCCGCTCCCCGAGCACGTGGCGGGCCAGCAGCAGCGTGCTCGCCGGGTAGAGCGAGACCAGCACGGCGACGAGGCTGAGCAGGCCGTCCTGCTGGGCCAGCAGGTAGAGCACGTTGGCCACCATGTCGAGCACGCCCGCCGCCACGATGGCGTGCAGCGAACGCGGGCCGGGCCTCAGGGTGCGCCGCGTGACCACGGCGAGCAGGGCGACCGTCGAGACCGACGACAGCCGGGCGCCCATCAGCGGCCACAGGCCGGCCTCGTGCGGCGCCATGGACAGCAGGATGAAGAACCCGCCGAACCCGGCGCCGGCCGCCAGCGAGATCAGGATCGACGACGCGCTGACCTGGCCGGAGCCCGACCTGTCCTGACTGACCAGGAGCACCGAGCCCAGCGCCAGCGCCACCCCCGCCAGCGCCCACGGGCCCGGCCGGTCGCCGGTCGCCAGCCCGAACACCACGGGCAGCGCGGCCGAGGTCACCGCGGTCGTCGGGGCCACCACCGACATGACCCCCGTGGCCAGCGCCCGGTAGAACAGCACCAGCCCGGCCGCCCCGGACAGGCCGGCGGCCACGCCCCAGGTCAGCGCGCGGGCGTCGAACGCGCCGGGCAGCAGCGGCAGCAGACAGCTCACCAGCGCCAGCCCGGCGATCTGCGAGACCACGACGACGGACAACACTTGGGAACGCTTCGTCGCCAGCCCGCCGAAGAAGTCGCCCGCGCCCATCACGATCGCACAGGCCGTCGCCAGGAGCATCGTCAACGGTCTGCCTCCAGTTCAATGTGTTGTACTGGCAGTACAGTACATAGAGTTCACTACACTGCCAAACGAATTCACTACACTGCACTTCTGTGGAAGACCCAGAGCTCATCACGCAGGCCATCGCCAACAACGTCCGCGCGCAGCGGGCGCACCGCGGGCTCACCCTCGACGCGCTCGCCGCCCGGTCGGGAGTGAGCAGAGGCATGCTCGTTCAGGTCGAGCAGGGGCGTACCAACCCGAGCGTCTCGACGCTCACGCGCATCGCCTCCGCGCTCGGCGTCACCGTGGCCCGGCTGGTGGAGGTCTCCGACGTACCGATGGTGCGCGTGGTCGACAAAGCCGACGTGGTGACGTTCCGTCAGGGAGGCGGGGAGGCGAAGCTGCTGGTCGGCGCGGACATGCCCGTGATCATGGAGCTGTGGGAGTGGCGGCTGGTCCCCGGCGAGCACCACGACGGCGACGCCCACACCCCCGGCACCCGCGAGATGCTCACCGTGCTCGACGGCGAGCTGACGCTCAGCGTGCACGGCAGGAGCCACGTGATCGGGCAGGGCGACGCCGTGCTGTTCACCGCCGACCGGCCGCACCGCTACGCCAACGCGGGCCCGGCCGACCTCAGGTTCGTGATGGTCGTCGCCGAGCCGCGCGAGACGCAGGACCAATAACGTCGAACGCCTCCCGGAAGCTCCGGCGGAGTTTCATCATGACCTCATGTCCTGGACGGCTGGCGCCCGTGGCTGGGTACATCCCTGGGTACGGGCCAGAACGCCTAACATCCGTCCCTGCCCGAAGTGAAGGTGGGACATATCCCCCCGTTGCTACGCCGACAGGAGGTCAGGTTGAGGTTCGCGGTTCGTCCGCCCCGGCCATCCGGAGCGTCCCCGCGCGGGCGGTCGCGGTGAGTGAGGCGCGGGCGGCGACGGAGAAGCTTGAGGCGGAGCTGCACGGTCTGGGCGTCACCAGCGCGTACGAGGTGGGCGACGGGGCCACGATCTCCGTGTGGATAGGGCTGGTCGTGCACTATAGAGATGGTTTTTACCGTTGGCAGGAAGGCCCGGTGAAACGTCGGCATCTGGGTACGGATCCGGCTGGATGTGCCATGCGCGTGGCGCGCCGCTACAGGGAGCTCCAGGCCGATATCCCACTCTGGTGGGACGACCTGGCCAAGGAGCTGCGGGGGGCACCGGTCCAGGACTATCCATAACAGGCTCCCGCATGCCACATTGCGGGGGGAAACATGCGCGTATGGGTCCTGCCCGTGGCCCTGCTCGCGCTGGCAGGCTGCGTCAGCCACGCGCCGCCGCGCCGCGAGCCCGGCCACCCGATCCTTCCGGCTGCCCTCCCTGCGGGCCTGCCGACGGGCCAGCCGACAGGCGCCCCGGCTGGGCGACCGGTACCGGCCGGCCGTGACGTCGACTGCGGTCTGCTCAAGTGTGTGGCCCTGACCTTCGACGACGGACCCAGCCGGCACACCGGGGGGCTGCTCGATCTGCTCAGGCAGCGTGCCGTGCGGGCGACGTTCTTCGTCGTCGGCGAGATGGTCGCCGCCGACCGGCACGGCGAGACCGTACGCCGCATCGCCGCCGACGGCCACGAGCTCGGCAACCACTCCTGGAGCCACCTGTCCCTGACCGGCCTGCCGCGGCGCGCGGTCAAGCGCCAGCTCACCCACACCGAACACCTCGTACGGCAGCTGACCGGGGTGCGGATGCAGGTGATGCGGCCGCCGTACGGGTCGACGGACGCGCGGGTCGCCGCCGAGACGCGCCGCGAGGGCCTGGCCCAGATCCTGTGGAACGTCGACACGTTCGACTGGCGCGACCACGAGCCCGCGAAGGTGGCCGCCCGGGCGGCGCACGCGCGGCCCGGCTCGATCATCCTCATGCACGACATCCACCGCAGCACCGTCAAGGCCGTCCCGGCCGTGCTCGACCGGCTCGCCGCGAAGGGCTTCACCTTCGTCACCGTCTCGGAGCTGTACGGGAACGGCCCGGTGCCGGGGCGTACGTACGGGGCGCGCTGAGCGCGTGGCACCCTTGTCGGCATGGGTTTCACCGGCTTCCCCGACGAGGCGTTCCTGTTCTACGAGGGCCTCGAGGCGGACAATTCCAAGATTTACTTCGGTGCGCACAAGCACCTCTACGAGCAGGCCGTGCGTGCTCCCATGCTGGCGCTCACCGAGGAGCTCGGACCGGAGTTCGGGGAGGCCCACCTGTTCCGGCCGTACCGTGACGTACGGTTCGCCAAGGACAAGTCGCCGTACAAGACGCATCAAGGCGCCTTCGTCGAACGGATGCCCGGGATCGGGCTCTACGTCGAGATCAGCGCGGAGGGGCTCTTCGCGGCGGGCGGCTGCTACACGCAGGCCTCCGACCAGGTGGCCCGCTACCGCGCGGCGGTGGACGAGGACCTGTCGGGCAAGCCGCTGGCCGCCATCACGGGGGCGCTGACGGCGGCCGGCTACACGCTGTACGGCGAACGCCTGAAGACCAGGCCGCGCGGGTTCGGCGAGGACCATCCGCGCATCGAGCTGCTGCGGCACCGGTCGCTGTTCGCGGGGATGCGCTTCGAGCCTGAGGAGTGGGTGCACACGGCCGAGGCGCGCGACCGGGTGGCGCGCACGTGGCGCGACGTCGAGCCGCTGGTCGACTGGCTGGGCACCCACGTGCGCGGCAGCGAACTGCCCCGCCGCTGAACGACACCCCCGCCCCGCGGACAACCGCGCCGGGGCCTCCCGCAGACGGCACCCGCGGTCCACCGGCGCGTGGTCCACCGGCGTGTGCGGCCCACCGGCGTGCGCGGCCTCCCACAGACACCCGCGCTCCCTGAAAGACGACCGCCCGGCCTCCCGATGGGAAGGCCGGGCGGTGGGAGAGCGACGTTACGCGCGCTTGGCGCGGGCGGCGGCGCGGCCGCGGATGGCGGCGTCGAGGACCACCTTGCGGATGCGCACCGCGTCAGGCGTGATCTCCACGCACTCGTCCTCGCGGATGAACTCGAGGGCCTGCTCCAGCGACAGGTTGCGCGGCGGGATCACCTTCTCGGTCTCCTCGCTGGTGGAGGAGCGCATGTTGGTGAGCTTCTTCTCCTTGGTGATGTTGACGTCCATGTCGTCGGAGCGGGAGTTCTCGCCGACGATCATGCCCTCGTAGACCTCGGTCGTCGGGGAGACGAACAGCGTTCCGCGCTCCTGCAGGTTGAGCATCGCGAACGCGGTCACCGGGCCGGACCTGTCGGCCACCAGTGAGCCGTTGTTGCGGGTGCGCAGCTCGCCGAACCACGGCTCGTACGAGTCGAACACGTGGTGCACCAGGCCGGTGCCGCGGGTCTCGGTGAGGAACTCGGTGCGGAAGCCGATCAGGCCGCGCGCCGGCACCACGAACTCCATGCGGATCCAGCCGGTGCCGTGGTTGGTCATGTGCTCCATGCGGCCCTTGCGGACGGCGAGGAGCTGGGTGATCGCGCCGAGGTATTCCTCCGGGCAGTCGACCGTCAGGCGCTCGACCGGCTCGTGCACCTTGCCGTCGATGACCTTGGTGACGACCTGCGGCTTGCCGACGGTCAGCTCGTAGCCCTCGCGGCGCATCTGCTCGACCAGGATGGCCAGGGCCAGCTCGCCGCGGCCCTGCACCTCCCACGAGTCGGGGCGGTCGGTGGGCAGCACGCGCAGCGAGACGTTGCCGACCAGCTCCTTCTCGAGCCGGTCCTTCACCATGCGGGCGGTGACCTTCGAGCCCTTGACCTTGCCGACCAGCGGCGAGGTGTTGGTGCCGATGGTCATCGAGATGGCCGGCTCGTCGACCGAGATCAGCGGCAGCGGGCGCGGGTCCTCGGGGTCGGCCAGCGTCTCGCCGATCATGATGTCGGGGATGCCGGCGATGGCGATGATGTCACCGGGGCCGGCCTCCTCGGCCGGCTTGCGCTCGAGCGCCTCGGTCATGAGCAACTCGGTGATCTTGACGCGCTGGATCGTGCCGTCGGTGCGGCACCAGGCCACCTGCTGCCCCTTGCGCAGCCGACCCTGGTGGATGCGGCACAGGGCGATGCGGCCGAGGTAGGAGGAGGCGTCGAGGTTGGTGACGTGGGCCTGCAGCGGGGCGCTCGGGTCGTACGTGGGCGCCGGGATGGTCGACTTGATGATGTCGAACAGCGGCTCCAGGTCGGGCGAGTCGGGCATGCCGCCGTCTTCTGGGCGGTTCATCGAGGCCCGGCCGGCCTTCGCGGAGGCGTAGACGATCGGGAAGTCGATCTGCTCCTCGGTGGCGTCGAGGTCCATGAACAGCTCGTAGACCTCGTCGACGACCTCCTTGATGCGGGCGTCGGGGCGGTCGACCTTGTTGATGCACAGGATGACCGGCATCTTGGCGGACAGCGCCTTGCGCAGCACGAACCGGGTCTGCGGCAGCGGGCCCTCGGAGGCGTCGACCAGCAGCACGACGCCGTCGACCATGGAAAGGCCGCGCTCGACCTCTCCGCCGAAGTCGGCGTGGCCGGGCGTGTCGATGATGTTGATGGTCATGCCGCCGTGCTGCACGGCGGTGTTCTTCGCGAGAATGGTGATGCCCTTCTCGCGCTCCAGATCGTTGGAGTCCATGACGCGGTCGTCGACATCCTGGTTGGCGCGGAATGCCCCGGACTGCCAGAGCATGGCGTCGACCAGCGTGGTCTTGCCATGGTCGACGTGCGCGATGATCGCGATGTTCCGCAGGTCGTCGCGGCTGTTCAAAGGCATGATGACGTCTCGCTCTGTGTCGTGGGGCTCGCCGCGCGAAGTCGCGACTGCATAAGTCTAGTTGATCCTCCCTGATGGAAGGAGCGGGACGACATGGCGGCGGGCGTACGCGCAGGTTACGCGCACCTACATAGCGGGTTGCACAATTGTGCGCATGGCAAGCCGGGCGGGGCTCCTTAGATTGTCGGCATGACCTGGACAGAGCTGGTGATGGCGGCGGCACCTATACAGGGCGACCAGCCGGCGGTCAGCGACGTCCGGACCGGCGAGGTGCTGTCGTACGCCGCGTTCGCCAGACGGGTCGGCCGCGCGGCCGGTGGGCTGCGCGACCACGGGTTGCGCTACGGCGACCGGGTTCTGGTCGACCTCCCGCTCGGCGCGGCGCTGCCCGTGGCGGTGCACGCCGTCGCCTGGGCCGGCGGGATCGCGGTGCTCGCGCCGTCCGGCCCGGCCCGCATGCTGATCACCCAGCACGAGGTCCCCCCGGCGGCCGAGGTCGAGCACGTCTTCACCCTGCGCCCCGCGCCGGGCGCCAAACCGTTCGCCGAGCTGCTGGCCGGCGGCACGGTCGAGTTCGGGCCGCTCGCGGGGCCCGCCCTGTCCCTCGACGGCGAACGGCTGCTCGACAACGACGAGCTGGCGACCGACCTGCGCAGGCTCGCCACCCGCCTGGTCATCGGGAAAGACGACATCGTGATCAACGCGGTCAGCGAGCCGTTCCGCGGCCTGCGGGTGATCGACCTGGCGATGACGGCCGGCGCCCACGTCGTGGTGCCCCACGAGCCGACCCTGATCGGCTGCCGCGTGCTGGCCGCCGAGCGCCGGGCCACCGTCGTGGTGGCCCCGTACGACCTGGCCAGGCGGCTGCTCGGCGACCCCGTTCTGCGCGTCGTCGACGAAAGGGCGGTCGTCAGCTCGCTTGGCCTGTGAAAAGTGCGACACTGTGGGAGAGTGTGATCCTTCCGCGACGCAGGGTGACCACATGCCAGACTCCCCCCGGCACAACCTTCCGGCCGACCCCAACCGTTTCGTGGGCCGCGAGCGCGATCTGCATGATCTGCGCGGCCTGTTCGCCGAGACGCGCGTGGTCACTCTCTGTGGTGTCGGCGGCATCGGCAAGACGCGGCTGGCCCTTCAGGTCGCCGCCGGGCTGACGGCCGCCCATCCCGACGGGGTCTGGCTCGTCGAACTGGCCGGGCTGCGCCGCCCCGAGCTCGTCGACCAGGAGATCGCCCGGGTGCTCGGCGTACGCGAGGAGAGCGGCCGGCCGCTGCTCGACACCGTCGCCGGCCGGCTGCGCGACCAGCGCTGCCTGCTGCTGCTCGACAACTGCGAGCACCTGGTCGACCGGTGTGCAGAGGTGGTCGAGGCGCTGGTCGCGGCCTGCCCGCCGGTGCGCGTGCTGGCCACGAGCAGAGAGCCGCTGCGCATCGCCAGCGAGCTGATCTGGCGGGTGCCGCCGCTCGACCTGCCTGACAAGGTGACCGCCGACGCTGAGTCCGTGCAGCTCTTCCTCGACCGCGCGGCGGCGGCGGGCACCCGGCTGGGCCCGGAGAGCCTGCCCGACGTCGTACGGCTGTGCCGGGCGCTCGACGGGCTGCCGCTGGCGCTGGAGCTGGCGGCGGCCCGTACGCGCCTGCTCAGCCCCGGGCAGATCGCCGACCGCATCGACGACCGGTTCTCGCTGCTCACCACCGGCGGGCGCACGGCCCCGGCCCGGCAGCGCACGCTGCTGGCCGCCGTCGAGTGGAGCTACGACCTGCTGGCGGACAAGGAGCAGGTGCTGCTCAGCCGGTTGTCGGTGTTCGCCGGTGACTTCGACCTCGACCTGGCCGAGCGGGTCTGCGCCGGGCCGCCCATCGCCGCGGGCGAGATCGTCGACCTGCTCGGCGGCCTTGTCGACAAGTCGCTCGTGTTGTGCGACGAGAGCCGCTACCGCCTGCTGGAGACCATCAGGTGCTTCGCCGTCGGACGCCTGCGGCAGGCCGGCGAGCAGGAGGCGCTGCGGCAGCGTCACCTCGACGTGCTCTGCGAGCTGCAGGAGCGCTATTTCCTGGCGGAGATGGTCGAGCCGCGCGTGCCGTGGCCGCGCCGGCTGGAGGCGCTGACCGCGACCAGGACACTCCTGCCCGACCAGCGGGCGGCGCTCGACTGGGCCGCCGCGTCCGGCGACGTGGGGCTGGGGCTGCGGCTGTGCCGGGCCAGCACGGGGCTCTACCCCATCGGGGGCAACCTGGCGGAGATCGTCGGCTGGCTGGAGCGGCTGCTCGCGCTCGACGTGTCGGGCCTGACGGAGGACGAGATCGCCTACACCAAGGCGTGCCTGGCGTACGGGCTGGAGACGCGCGACGAGCTGGGCCGCGCGCTGGAGATGGCGCGGGAGGCGCTGGCCGGCCTCGCGCCCGGCAGCCTGTTCCCGCGCTGCGTCGTGCACAGCCTCATGGTCGTGCTGCTGCTGCGCATGGGCCGCGCCGACGACGCGCTGCGCCACGCCGAGCAGGGCCTGGCGATCGCCGAGCGCTCCGGCGACACCTGGAACCAGGCCGCGGGCCTGGCCGGGCTGTCGGCGGTGGCGCTGACCCGCGGCCGCCTGCGCGAGGCGCAGCGCCACGGCGAGGAGGCGCTGGTCAGGGCGCGCGAGCACGGCCACCGCTGGATCATGGCCAGGACGGCCGGTCAGCTCGGCGCGGTGGCCGAGGCCCGCGGCGACCTGGTGACCGCCAAGGCCCAGTACGAGATGGCCGAGCCGTGGCTGCGCGAGGTCGGCGGCTACCTCGACCTGGCGCGCTGCCTGGCCAGGATCGGCCGGGTGGCGGCGATGCTGCACGAGTTCGCCGCCGCGCGCGAGCGCCTTGCCGCCAGTTTCGCGCTGGGCCGGGAGACGGGCCAGCGTCAGGGCGTGGCCCGGTGCCTGGTGGGGCTTTCGGTGCTGGCCGAGTACGAAGGCGACCTGGAGGGCGCGGTGCTGACGGCCGCCGCGGCGGCGGCGCTGCGCGAGTCGATCGGCCAGCACTCCGCCACGATCCGCATCGAGGAACTGCTCGGCCGGGCCCGCACCAAGCTCGGCGACGGCCGCACCGCCGGGCTGTGGTCACGCGGCCGGGCGATGCGGCCCGACGACGCCGCCCGCCACGTGCTGGAGGGCCGGCGGGCGCCGGCGCGCGTGCCCGTGCCGGCCCGGTCCGTACGCCCGTCGCTGCTGACCGCGCGCGAGCACGAGATCGCCGGCCTGCTCACCCGGGGGCTGTCCAACCGGGCCATCGCCGAGGAGCTGGTCATCAGCCCGGCGACGGTCGCGCGGCATATCGCCAACATCATGGAGAAGCTCGGCTACACCTCGCGGGCGCAGATCGCGGTCTGGGCGTCGGAACACCATCAGGCGCCGCCGAGAGCTTCTGCATAGGGATCTGCATATTCCGCCCCATGTGTCCGGGAGGTGCCCTCCCTAACGTTGGGCGGTATGGACGAGCGCATCGTGATGGTGGACTCGGGGACCGGCCTGAGGCTCACCGAGGAGCAGCTGGACGAGATGTCCGCGATGGCGACCGTTCAGCTGCGGCGCAGGGGGGTGCGCGAGGGCGACGGCGTGCTCGTGTGCCTGCCCGCGGGGCCCGACCTGCTGGTGGCGTTCGTGGCGGTGATGGCCGCGGGCGGCGTGATCTGGTCGCTGCCCGCCGACCTCGACGCGGGCACGCTGCGCGAGCTCGTCCGGGGGAGCTGCGCGCGGGTGATGATCTCCAACGTCCCGCCGGCCGTCGACGCGGCCGACGAGTCACGCGTCCGCGTCGTCATGGGCGTCGACGACCTGTGCGCGCCACACCCGCACCCTGTCTGAGCTCGGCGGGGAGCGAGCCTAAGCTCGTTCTCATGCCTTTCGCGTCCCATTTCCCCGTCATGCTGCGCACCGAGGACGGGGTCCGCATCGACGCCGCGCACACCCCGTCCCGCCGCACGGACGTGGGCATCGTGCTGGCGCACGGCTTCACCGGCTCCTGGCGCGACCGCACCGCGCGCCGCATCGTCCACGTGCTGAGCGGTTACGGCGGCGTGCTCGCCTTCGACTTCCGCGGCCACGGCCGCTCCGGCGGTCTGACCACGGTCGGCGACCTGGAGGTCCTCGACGTCGAGGCCGTGGTCCGGCACGCCCGCGTGGTGGGCTACTCCAAGATCGCGGTCGTGGGCTTCTCGATGGGGGCGGCGGTGGCCGTACGCCATGCCGGGCTGCGCGGCGGGGTCGACGCGGTGGTCTCGGTGAGCGGCCCGGCCCGCTGGTACTACCGGGGCACCCGGCCGATGCGGCAGGTTCACTGGGTCATCGAGCGGCCGGTCGGGCGGTGGGCGGCGCGGATCGCCAAGCGCACCAGGATCGCCCGGGGCCCCTGGGACCCGATCCCGATGCCGCCCCACGAGGCAGTCGCGCTGATCACGCCGACGCCGCTGCTGATCGTCCACGGGGACGCCGACACGTTCTTCCCGGTGGAGCACGCCGAGCAGCTCTACGCGGGCGCGCGCGATCCCAAGGAGCTGTGGGTCGAGCCCGGATACGGGCACGCGGAGACCGCCGCCACCCCGGAACTCATCGGCCGGATCGGCAAATGGATTTCCGCCAACCTTTCCTGAGTAATCCACGTCTATCTAGGACGTAAGGAAGGAAACCGCCGGGAGAAAGTCCCTCCGGAAAAAAACCGCCCCTGCGGCGGGGTTGGGACATACTTCTGGTAGCCGGACGGTCGCCGAGCGTGCTCTTGGGGGGTGGCGCGGGCGGCCGCGGGGTTCCGCATCCAGCGTCGCGGGGGCGCGCTGGGTGCGTCCGGCCGCGCGAGGGCCCCGTAGCCCGGGGCCCTCGGCGCGGCGGGGGCTAACCGAGCCGCGAGATGGTCTTGTACTCCAGGTAGGCGCTCAGTCCTTCGGGGCCGAGTTCGCGGCCGACGCCGCTGGCCTTGTAGCCGCCGAAGGGCGCGTTGGTCTCCAGCATGAAGCAGTTGACGCCGTACGTGCCGGTGCGGACCTGGCGGGCGACGTCCATGCCGTGCTCCGGGTCGGCGGTCCAGACGGTGCCGGCCAGGCCGTAGTCGCTGTCGTTGGCGATGCGGATCGCGTCGGCCTCGTCCTCGAACGGGATGACGGCCAGGACCGGGCCGAAGATCTCCTCGCGGGCGATGCGCATGTCGTTGGAGACGCCGGCGAAGACGGTGGGGGCGACGTACCAGCCCTTGTCGTACGGCCGGTCGAGGCCGCCGACGACGACCTTGGCGCCCTCGTCCATGCCGATCTTGATGTAGCCCTCCACGCGCTCCTGCTGGCGCTTGGCCACCAGCGGGCCGATGCCGGTCGCCGGATCGGCGGGGTCGCCGACGGCCTGCGCCTTGACCATGCCGGCGACCGCGTCCACGACCTCGTCGTAGCGGTTGCGGGAGGCGAGGATGCGGGTCTGGGCGACACACGCCTGACCGTTGTTCATGAGGGAGGCCATGGCCAGGAAGCCCATGCTGGAGGCCAGGTCGGCGTCGTCCAGGACGATCGCGGCCGACTTGCCGCCGAGCTCCAGGCTGACCCGCTTGAGCTGCTCGCCGCAGATGGCCGCGATACGCCGGCCGGCGGCCGTCGAGCCGGTGAAGGCCACCTTGTCCACGCCGGGGTGCGAGACCAGGTGCTCGCCGACCTCGCGCCCGGCCACCACGACGTTGAACACGCCCGCCGGGACGCCCGCCTCGGCCGCCCACTCGGCCAGCAGGTACGCGTCCAGCGGCGTCTCCGGCGCCGGCTTGAGCACGATCGTGCACCCGGCCAGCAGCGCGGGCGCCACCTTCGTCATGGTCACGAACTGCGGCACGTTCCACGGCACCACGGCCGCCACCACGCCCACCGGCTCCCGGCGCACGGTGATCGGCCCGAACACGCCCTGCCGCTGCTCCTCCTGCTCGAACGTCCTGCCGAGCTCGGCGTAGAACTGCAGCATGCCGAGCGGCTGGGGTGCCTGCGCGAGGTTGGAGAAGGTGATCGGCGAGCCCATCTCCTCGGTGATGAGCTGCGCCATCTCGCTCTGGCGCTCGTTGTAGATCGCGGCCAGGCGGGCGATCACCTCGGCCCGCTCGGCGAACGTCATCCGCGGCCACGGCCCGTGGTCGAACGCCTCCCGTGCGGCGGCGACCGCGCGATCCATGTCCTCGGCGGTGCCGTCAGGCACGCGGCCGACGACTTCCTCGGTGTGGGGGGAGATGACGTCTAACGTGCCGGTACCCGCTGGGTTCACCCATTCGCCCCCGATGAACAGCTTGTCGTGCTGGCGCATGTCGTGAGCCTCCTGCTGGCCGAATGCTTGCTGTCAAGGCGACCGAACCATGTTCTGTCCGGAGGCGCAAGGGACGTCGGCCCCCGCAAAGTCGGGCAAACTTCGCCAAAGGTGCGGGACTTCCCGGGTTCGGGTGACAGAAATCAAGATCATCTTCTATAGTTTCGGTCCGTCTATGAGGGGAGGGGACGGGTGTGAGGATCGGGCGCTTCGCCGTTCTTGTCGCCGTCCTCGCCGGGCTGCTCGGACTGTCGTCCCCTCGTCCGGCGGCAGCCGACCCCACTATCACCGAGCTGCGCAAACTCACCAAACAGGCGACCCAGCTCAACGAGCGCTACCGCGGGCAGATCCAGAGCCTGGAGGAGATCAGGATCCAGGCCAAGAAGGCCACCGACACCTCCGGCGACCTGGAGGCCAGGCTCAGGGCGGCCGAGGGCGAGGTCGCCCGCATCGCCCAGACCGCCTACATGGTCGGCCCCCTCGACGGCCTGCAGATCATCGCCCCGGCCACCGACCCCTACAAGGTGCTGGGGCAGGCGGCCAACATGAGTTACATGGCCGAGGAGCGCGCGCAGCGGGTCAGGAACATCCAGAAGCTGATCGACGACTCCAAAGAGGCGAAGCTCAACGCCAACGAGAAGATCGAGAAGCTGCGCCAGGAGATCAAGAAGCTGCAGAGCAAGCGCAAGGAGATCGAGCGCCTGCTCGCCAAGTACGGCTTCCAGCAGCCCGGCGGCTCCGAGGGCCTGACTCCGCGCATGGTCGCCGTACGCGCCGAGATCATGCAGAACTTCCCCATGCGCTACGGCGTCGGCTGCCTTCGCCCCGGCGACCCGGGCGAACACGGCAAGGGCCGGGCCTGCGACTTCATGATGTCCAGCGGCGGCCGGATGGCCACGGGGAACGACGCCGCGACCGGCGACGCGCTGGCCGCCTGGCTCATCAAGAACGGCGCCAGGATCGGCGTCATGTACATCATCTGGAAACAGCGCTACTACGACATCCGGTCGGGCGGCGGCTGGGATCCGATGTCCGACCGCGGCGGCGTGACCGCCAACCATTACGACCACGTGCACGTGTCGGTCTTCTGACCCCGCCGGCCGGGCATGGGCCAGGATGGAGGTCATGACCCAGACCCTGCGCCGCCGCCCCGCCCAGCGCCGGAGTGCCGAACGGGTGGAGCGCATGCTCGACGAGTGCGCGCTCCTGCTCGACGAGGCCGGCTACGACGCGCTGACCACGAAAGAGGTCGCCCGCCGGGCCGGGGTGCCGATCGGCACCTTTTACCAGTTCTTCCCCGACAAGCAGGGGTTGGTCCGGGCGCTGGCCTGGCGCAACCTGGAGGCGTTCCTCCAGCGGATCAGCGAGCGCATCCCGTCGGCCGGTCTCGGCCACTGGACCGGCCTGGTCGACCTGGCCGTCGACGAGTTCGTCGCCATGAAGCGCGCCACCCCCGGGTTCGGGGCGGTCGACTTCGGCGCGGTGCTCACCGGCCCCGACGGCGCCAGGTGGACGCTCGACGACACCCAGGAGAACAACGTCGTCGTCGCCGAGCGCCTGCGCGTCCTGACGCGCGAGCTCCTGGGCGCCCCCGCCGGCCCGGGGCTCGACCGGGCGCTCCTGGTCGCCGTCGAGGCCGCGGACGCCGTGCTCAAGCTGGCCTTCAGGGCCGCCCCCGCGGGCGACCCGGAGCTCATCGCCGAGTGCAAGCAGCTCGTCCGCCGCTACCTCGCCGACCACCTGCCGTGACGCCGTTCAGCAGGCGGCGTCCATGCGGGCGCGCAGCTCGTCGTCCAGCGTGACCTCGGTCGCGCCGATGGCCTCCTCCAGCTGCGCCAGCGTGGAGACGCCGACGATGGGGACGATCCCGCCGGCCATCAGCCAGGCCAGCACCACCTGGTTCGGGGTGGCGCCCAGCTCACCGGCGACCTCGCCCAGCACGGCGAGCCGCCGGGTCGTCCCCGGGTGGTCGTAGATCTCCCCGATCGGCCGGTCCGGCCTGGTGTACGCGCCGAACATCAGCGTGTTGTACGCCCACAACGTCAGGTCCGGCTCGGCGGCCAGGTAGTCGAGCGTCTCGTCGGTCACCAGCCTGTGCCCCGTCTCCGGCAGCCGCGTGCCCGGCCGCGGCCGCAGGTACGTGTGGCGCAGCTGCGCATACGTGTACCGGATCCAGCCGTGCGCCGCCGAGACGTTCCTGGCCCGCTCCAGCCGCCAGGCGGCCACGTTGCTGGCGCCGATGCCGCGCACCTTGCCGGCCCTGGCCAGCTCGTCGAACGCCCCCAGGGTCTCCTCCAGGGGCACGGAACGGTCTTCGACGTGCGCCCAGTACAGGTCGATGCGGTCCGTCCCGAGCCGGCGCAGGCTGTCCTCGGCGGCCTTGGCGATCACCGGCGCCGACAGGCCCTCCGCCGAGTCCAGCGTCGTGTCACCGGGGACGGTCGGCCGCGCGCCGACCTTCGTGCTGATGAAGATCTCGTCCCGGTTGCCGCGGGCGGCCAGCCACGCGCCGATGGCCAGCTCGCTCTCGTCCCCCGAGCGGCCCTCGACCCAGAACGGGTAGTTGTCGGCCGTGTCGAGCATGGTGCCGCCGGCCTCGTGGAACCGGTCGAGGATCGCGAACGTGTCGTCCATGCCGACGGTGGTGCCGAACGGAATCGTGCCGAGTGCGATGTTCATGGGCCAGATGCTGGGAGCTGGAGTCCACTCCATGTCAAGCCCCCCGAATTCGAGTTGACCTGGAGCCCGCTCCAGGTGGGATTCTTGGGCGCATGAGCGTGTACACCCCGGCGGAGGTCGTCGAGGAGACCGGCTTCACCCTCGACACCCTGCGGTACTACGAGAAGATCGGCCTGCTCGAGCCCGTCGAGCGCAACTCGTCCGGGCAGCGCAGGTTCAGTGAGGAGCACCTCAGCTGGCTCGGCATGGTCCGCTGCCTGCGCGACACCGGCATGCCGATCGCGCAGATGCTGCGCTTCGCCGAGCTGTCCCGCGCCGGCGACCACACGATCCCCGACCGCATCAAGCTCCTGGAGGAGCACGAGCAGCACGTCCAGGCGCAGATCGACAACCTCGCCGCGCGGCGCGGCTACATCCGGAACAAGATTTCCTACTACCGCAGCGTCCTCTAGCCGTGTCTTTGCGCCGCGGTTGTTAGACCGAGGTGCATGGCTGGATCGAGGGCGAGGCGGATCAACGTGCCGCTGCGCCACGTCGCCAGGGTTTGCGCGGTGATGTTGTTCGTCCTGCTCGGGCACGTCACGGTGATCCAGGCGTTCGGCTCGCGCGCGCTCAACTCCGACCCCAGGAACGAACGCCCCCTGATCGCCCGCTACGACCACCCGCGCGGCGACATCCTCACCTACGACGGCACACCCGTCGCGACCAGCCGGCTCGACCGCGGCGGCCCCTACCGCTACCGCCGCGTCTACCGGCACGGCGAGCTGTACGCGGCCGTCACCGGCCACCTCTCGCTGCACCGCGCCACGGGCATCGAGCAGGCGGAGGACGGCGTGTTGTCCGGGCAGGACGCCAGGGTCAAGGTCCGGTCGCTGGTCAGGGACGGCGCCGTCGAGGGGGCCGACGTCCGGCTGACGATCAGCGACCGGGTGCAGTGGGCGGCCTACCAGAGCCTCAAGGCGACGGGGGTGCCGGGGGCGGCGGTGGCCGTCGACCCGGCGACCGGGGCGATCCTCGCGCTGGCCACCTACCCGACGTACGACCCCAACGTGCTGGCCACGTTCGACCGGGAGCGGCTGGCCAGGGTGACCGGGCGGCTGCGCGGGGACCCGGAGCGGCCGCTGGTCAACCGGGCTCTCGACCGGCTCTATCCGCCGGGGTCCACGTTCAAGCTGGTCACCACGGCGGCGGCGCTGGCCTCGCGCGAGTACACGCCCACGGCGACCGTGAACGCGCCCGCCCGCCTGCGGCTGCCGGGCACGTCGACGTACGTCCGCAACGCCGGCGACCGCCCGTGCGGGAACGGCCGGCCGACCCTGCTGTACGCCTTCCAGCAGGCGTGCGACACGGCGTTCGCCGGCATCGGGCTCCAGCTCGGGCAGGACCTGCTCAGGGACCAGGCAGAGGCGTTCGGGTTCAACGCCCGCGACCTGACGATCCCGCTGCCGGCGACGCCGAGCCGGTACCCGGTCGCGATGGACCGGGCGCAGACGGCCCTGACCGCCATCGGCCGCCACGAGAGCCGGGTGACGCCGCTGATGGTCGCCATGATGTCGGCCGCGGTGGCCAACAACGGGGTGCTGATGCGGCCGTACCTGGTGCAGGAGGTCCGGCTGCCGGACGGGTCCGTCATGAACCGGGCCAACCCCGTGCCGTACCGGACGGCGGTGCCGCCGACGCTGGCGAAGTACCTGGCGCTGATGATGACGACGGTGCGGCGCGGCGGGGGCACGCAGGTGGCCGTGCCCGGCGTGCGGGTCGCCGCGCGGACCGCCGTCACGCGGGAGGCGCCGGGGACGGAACGGCACGCGCTGGTCACCGCCTTCGCGCCCGCCGACGCGCCGGAGGTGGCGGTCGGCGTCGTCCTGGAGGACGCCGGGGAACGCGCCCCGGCGGTCGGGCCCGTCGCCCGCGCGATCATCGAGGCGGCGCTCTCCTGAGACTCGTCCGAGGGAGACTTCTTCGCCGCCGACGTCTGGGCGCGCGGCGTAGTTGATGCCACACTCACAGTGATGCTGCGATCCGCCGAATTCAGCAACCTGCCGGCCGAGCCGAACGCGTTCGTGGGCCGTGAGTCCGACGTCGACGAGCTCGCCCACCTGATGCGCGTCTCGCGGGTGGTGACCCTGTACGGCGCCGGCGGCATCGGCAAGACCCGGCTGGCCCTGCGGCTGGCCGCCCGCATCGCCCCCGAGCACCCCGGCGGCGTCTGGCTGGTCGAGCTGGCCGACGTGGAGAAGGGCGGGGTCAGAGGACACGCCGCCGCCGCGCTCGGCATCGCGGGCGAGCTGTCCGAGACGGTCGGCGACCGGCGCGTGCTGCTCGTGCTCGACAACTGCGAGCCGGTCGTGGCCGAGTGCGCCGAGCTCTGCCGCGACCTGCTGGGCGCCTGCCCGTCGGTGAGCGTGCTGGCCACCAGCCGCGAGCCGCTGCGCGTGCCGGGCGAGACGGTGTGGCGGGTGCCGCCGCTGTCGGTCGACGGCGTCGACAGCGAGGCCGTGCGGCTGTTCGTGGCCAGGGCCGTGGCCGTGCGGCCCGGGTTCCAGCTGACCGGCGAGACCGCTCCGCTCGTCGTGGAGCTCTGCCGGGCGCTCGACGGGCTGCCGCTGGCGATCGAGCTGGCCGCCGCCATGGTGCGGTTCCTGTCGGTGGGGCAGCTCGTCGAGCGGTTCGACGACCGCCTGAGGTTGCTGCGGGGCGGTCCCCGTACGGCTCCGCCGCGCCACCGCACGCTCTGGGCCGCCGTCGACTGGAGCTACCGCCTGCTCACCCCGCAGGAACGCCTGCTGCTGCGCCGTACGGCCGCCTTCCGCTCGGCGTGGACACTCGACCTGGCGGAGGCGGTCTGCTCCGGCCCCGGCCTCGCCGAGCCGGAGGTGCTGCCCAGGCTCTGCGACCTCATGGACAAGTCGCTCGTCGTCCTCGACGGTGAGATCGCCGGCCAGGCCCGCTACCGGCTGCTGGAGACCGTCCGCGAATACGCGCTGGAGCAGCTCGCCGAGTCCGGCGAGGAGACCGACGTACGGCGCCGCCACCTGCTGGCGATGGCCGGGCTCGCCAACCGGTTCAGGCAGACGCTGGCGCCGGGCGCGCGCACGTCGTGGCCGGTGGTCGAGCGGCACATCAACCTCATCGACGGGCTCAAGGCCGAGATGGGCGCCGCCTGCGACTGGTCGATCGCCGCCGGGCTGCCGGAGGCCGCGCTCGGCCTGCTGGTCGACGTACGGTTCGTGCTGATCGGCAGCGGGCGCAAGCTCGACATGGCCGAGCGGCTCGACCGGCTGCTCGCCCTCGGCTCGCCACGGGTGCCGCGGGCGCTGCACGGGCAGGCCCAGATCGTGCGCGGCGAGCTGGCACTGGCGGCCGGCGACCTGGAGCCGGCGCTGCGGCACGTACGCGCCGGGCTCGACCTGTGCGCCGCCGCCGGAGACGCCTACGGCGAGGCCGCGGGCACGGTGGTGCTGGCCCGGCTCACCGGCGAGCAGCAGGTGGTGGAGCGCGCGCTGGAAGCGGCCAGGCAGTGCGGCGACCTCATCCTGGAGTCGCTGGCCCAGGGCGCCAGGGCGCGCGCCGCCCTGCACCAGGGCCGGCTGCACGAGGCGCGGCGGGCGTTCGAGGAGGCCCTGTCGATCGACGAGGAGCTCGACAACCACTACGGGCAGGCCTCCGACCACATCGGCCTGGCGCAGGTGGCCCGGCGCTGCGGCGACCCGGCCACCGCCCGGCGCCACTACGAGGCGGCGCTGCGCCTGCTGCGGCACGTCGACGCCCGCCAGCACACCGTGAGCTGCCTGGCCGGGCTCGGCCGGGTGGCGCTCGGCCAGGGCGACCTCGCGCAGGCCAGGGCCAGGCTGACCGAGGCGCTGGTGCTCAGCCGAGACGCGGGGCTGCGCGCGAGCATCGCCCGGCGGCTGGAGGCGTGGGCGAGCCTGGTCGCTGCCGAGGGCGACCACCGGCGGGCGGTCCTGCTGGCGGCGGCCTCGGTGACGCTCGGCGGGCGGCAGCCGGACGCCCGCACCGAGGAGGTGCTGCGGCCGGCCAGGGCCGCCCTGGGCGAGGCCGTGACGGGGCTGCTGTGGGCCGAGGGCGGCGCGCTGACCGTGGACCAGGCAGTGGCCTGCGCCCTCGACGGCGACCTGCCCGAGCCGCCGCCCGAGCCGGTCGTGCCGGTCAGCCAGGAGAGCAGGCTCACCGCCAGGGAACGCGAGATCGCCGGGCTGGTCGCCCGCGGCCTGAGCAACCGGGCCATCGCCGACGAACTCGTCATCAGCCCCGCGACCGTGGCCCGCCACGTGGCCAACATCCTGGCCAAGCTGGGCTTCTCCACGCGTACACAGATCGCCGCATGGGTCATCGGCGGGAGGTGACCTCTCTACACATGGCGGGGCGTGGCCGCGTACATCGTCGAATGGCCATGTCAGCGCATGCGCGAGGAGGCCGTGCACCCCTAGCGTTTCTTCCGGCGATCGGCCGCGCCGCACGGGGCGGAGGATCCACCGGGGACGTCACGCGTCCCCGTGGGGCTGGGCCTCCTCGGAGGGGTGGGGGTCCGGCTCCGGGCGCGTGACAGCGGGCTCGAGTCGCGCAGGGCTCGGGCCCGCCCAGAGCTCGGGCGAATGCACAGTCTCCTACATACATCGGTGGATGCTGGGGCCGCCCGTGCGGCCATACGTTGGCGGGCATGAAACCCACCGCCTCGTCCACCGGCACCGTGATCCATGAGGTGTTCCGCCGGGCTTACGAGCGTGGCGACCGTCCGGCCCTCATCGACCTGCGCGGCGGCCACGTCTACGGCTACCGGCGGCTGGTCACCGAGGTGACGAGGGCCGCCTCCGGGCTCGTCCGCAGGGGCGCCCGGCGCGACCAGGTGGTGGGGGTGCACGTCTCCACCGTGGGCGCGCAGACACTGGCGGTCCACACGGTGGTGGCGGCCGGCGGGGTGGCCGCGCCGATCGACCCAGGGCTCGGCCCCGACGAGATCGCCGAACGGCTGCGCGCGTGCGACGCCCGCACCCTGATCACCACCCCCGACCTCGCGCGCACGGCGGTGCTCGCCGCGGAGGAGTCCCGGGTGCGGCAGGTCGTCTCGCTCGGCCCGGCCCTCGACACGATCGACTTCCGCGGCCTGCTGACGCTGGAGCCGACCGCGCTGCCCACGCTCGACGCCCGCCGCCAGGACGCCCTGCTGCTCGCCGAGGGCCGTCGCCTGTCCCACGCCGACCTGGTCGGCCGGATGGCGGAGATCGACGTCCCCGTACGCCTGGCCGAGTCCGACGTGGTGCTGACCACGTGGCTGCCCGACGGCGGCTGCGACCTCATCGCCCTGGTCGGCCTCGGCGTCTCCAAGGGGGCGCTGGTGGTCGCGGCCCACGACGCCGACCTGCCCGGCACCGCGTACGACTTCAGCGTCACCGTGGTGACGGGCCCGGACGGGGCGCTGGAGCGGGTCGGTCAGGAGGGGTTCGCCAGGTGAGAGAGTGGCTCGCCGCGCACGTAGCGGGCCACGTCGGCGGCCACGATCGAGGCCGCCTTCATCGCCGTCTCCTTGCTGGCCCCGGCCAGGTGCGGCGTCATGATGAGGTTCGGGGTCGTGAGCAGGCGCGAGCCCGGCGGGATCGGCTCCTCGGGGAAGACGTCCACCGCGGCGCCGAACAGGTGGCCGGAATCCAGCGCGTCGCACAGCGCGTCGTAGTCGAGCAGCGCGCCGCGGGCGCAGTTGACCAGCACCGAGCCGCGCGGCATGGCGGCGATCTGCCCGGCGCCGATCATGCCGGCGGTCTCCGGGGTGGCGCGGGCGTGCAGGGAGACGAAGCGGGAGCGTTCGAGCAGCTCGGGCAGCTCCACCCGGTTCGGCACGTCGACGTACGGGTCGTAGACCAGCACCTCCGCGCCGAACCCTTCGAGCATGCGGGCCACGCGGCGGCCGATGGCGCCGTACCCGATCAGGCCGGCGGTGTTGCCCTCCAGCTCCGGGCCGACGTTGTCGTAGGTGTAGTAGTCACCGCGCCACACGCCCCCGGCCAGGTCGCCGTGCGTCTGCGGGATCCGGCGGGTGGCGGCCAGCAGCATGGCGAGGGTGTGCTCGGCGGTGGCCACCGCGTTGCGGCCCGGCGCGAACGTCACCGCCACCCCGGCCCGGGTGGCGGCCTCCAGGTTGGCGTTGACCGGCCCGCCCCGGCTCACGCAGAACAGCCGCAGCCCGGGGCTGGCCTCCAGGACCCGCCTGGTCAACGGCGCCATCTGGGTCACGCAGACCTCGACGCCGTCGAGCGCCTCGATCAGCTCGTCCTCCACGTCGGAGGCCTCGTCCACCTCGCCCACCTTGCCGAACGGCACCAGCGGCCACGGGAGCGTCAGCTCACGGATGTCCAGCTCGCCGGGGACCTCGCGCCTGAGCGCCTCGACGAACAGCCGGTTCTGGACGAAGTGGTCGCCTGCGGCCAAGACTCGGATGGTCAACGAACGACTCCAATCGGGGAGTTGTACTGCAGCATCGCGACCTGCCCGATGCTCAAGCGCAGCTCGGTCAGGGCGCAGTTGTCCAGACGCGGGAACAGCCGCCGGTACTCGCCGAGCGGCACCCCGATCAGCCGGCACAGGGCGAGCCTGATGGCGGTCGTGTGCGCGACCACCAGGACGCGGCCCGTGGGATGCACGGAGTGGATGTCGCACAGCGCGGCGACGAACCGGTCGGCGGCCGCGTGCGGGTCCTCGCCGCCCGGCAGCGGGTTGGCGGCGGGGTCGGCCTCGAAGGCGGTCCTGGCCTCGGGGAAGCAGGCCTTCATCTCCGCGGAGGTGAGGCCCTCGCCCTCGCCGAAGTCGAGCTCGCGCAGCCGGGCGTCCACCTGCAGCTCCACACCTGCCTTGGCGGCGCTCGCGGCGGCGGTGATCCTGGCTCGGCTGAGCGTGGACGCCCACACGGCCGCCAGGCCCGCCCCCGCCGCCCAGTCGGCCAGCTGGTCGGCCTGCTCGTGGCCGCGCGGGGTCAGCTCGACCTCGCTGCTCCCTGCGTAGCGGTTCTCGGCGTGCCACGCCGTCTCGCCGTGGCGGACGAGCACGAGGTCGGTCATCGGGTGGTCCTCTCACGGGCGTGCGCGGCGGCTCCGGCGTCCAGCCAGCCCCGCTCTTCCAGTTCGGCGACGAAACGAAGGTACGGCTCCCGCAGGTCGGCGCCCGACGGCTCGACCACGGCGCGCGTCCTGATCATGCGGGCCGGGTCGCCGCCCGCCAGGACGGCCATGCCCAGCGCGGGCTCGGCGTTCTCGCGCAGCGTGACCGGCCGCCGCAGGACGTCCGCCCGCAGCCGCGTCCAGTACGGGCTCCTGGTCGCGCCGCCGGTCAGGGTGATCTCCCCGTCCACCGGGGCGCCCAGCAGGTCGAGGTAGTCGAAGCAGAGGCGTTCGACGAAGGCGGCGCCGAGCAGAACGGCCGCGTAGCGCTCGACGTCGTCGGCCGGCTCGCCCAGGGTGAAGCCCTCGGCCTCCGGGGCCGCGAACGGGAAGCGCTCGCCGCGCGAGACCAGCGGGTAGGTGACGGCGGGCGGCAGTGGCCCGCCCGAGCTCGCGGGCGGCACGGGCGCGGGAAGCCCTCCCGCCAAGCCGCGTCCGCCGCCGTAGCGGGCCTCGGCCTGCGTGCTGAGCAGGTCCAGGTCGCGGCCGGGCAGGTCGCGGGTCAGGACGCCGGCGCCCGTGCTGGACGCCCCGCCGGGCAGCCAGGAGCCGTCGGGGGCGCGGTGGGAGTAGACCACGCCGAGCGGGTCGTGGATCAGCTGCTTCGTGACGCCCTTCAGGACCAGCGTGGTGCCGAGCACCGAGTTCCAGTTGCCGGGCAGCAGGGCGCCCGCGCCGAGCTGGGCCGCGCAGCCGTCCGTGGTGCCGGCGACGACCGGGGTGCCCGCCGGGATGCCGGTCTCCTCGGCCGCCGCCGCGCACACCTCGCCGAGGCGGGCGCCGGGCCGGACGACGTCGGGCAGCATCCCCGCGGGCACGCCCAGCGCGTCGAACACCTCCATCGGCCAGCGTTCCTCGATCAGGTCCACGCCGGTCTTGAGCGCGTTGGACAGGTCGGTGGCCACGTCGTGCCCGGTCAGGCGCCGGTTGACGAAGTCGTTCTGGTGGGCCAGCCGCGCGCCCGCCGGGGCGTCCGGCAGCAGCCACAGCAGCTTCGGCAGCGCCCAGTTCGGCTGCATGCGCCGGTAGCCGAGCCGATCCCACACGTGCGCGCCCGCCTCGTTGACGCGGGTCGCGTCGGCGCGCCGGTCGTCGTACATCAGGGCCGGGGTGAGCGGGTCGCCCCCGGCGTCGGTGAGCAGGATCGTGCCAGATGTCGCGTCCACCGCCACGCCCTCGACCCGGCCGGCGGGCACGTCGCGCAGGGCCTCCCGGGTGGCGGCCGCCAGCGCGCTCCACCACTGCTGCGGGTCCTGCTCGTGGCGGGGGCCGTCGCGGTGGCTGGTCAGCGGGCGGCTGCCGGTGCCGAGCACCCGCCCCTCGCCGGTGACGGCCAGCGCGCGCACGCTCTGGGTGCCCAGGTCGATGCCGATCCACACGCTCATGTACGGCCTCTCGTACGCATCTGCGCGAGCAGCGGCCACGAGTCCGCGGCGCCGTCGCGCAAAGTCAGGAAGTCGGCGAACAGCCGGTCGTAGCGTTCCCGGCGGGCGGGGTCGGGCTCGACCGCGTCGCGCAGGCGTACGTGCCGCCCGGCCGCCGCCGCGACGGACGGGGCCGCCCCGGTGGCGGCCAGGCCGACGAGGTAGGCCCCCCTCGCGCCGACCTCGTCGTCGGCCGAGCGGCGTACCGGCAGGCCGGTCACGTCGGCGATCAGCCGCAGCCAGAAGCCGCTGGCCGCGCCGCCGCCGCACGCCCGCAGCTCCGTGGGCGCCGCCCCGGTGGCCGTCAGGCAGTCGCGGATCACCATGGTCAGCCCCTCGAACACCGCCCTGGCGACGTCCTCGCGGCGGTGCTCGAACGACATGCCCAGCAGCGCCCCCCTGGCCAGCGGGTCGGAGAACGGCGCCCGCTCACCGGCCGGCGACAGGTACGGCAGGAACGCCAGGCCGCCCGCCCCCGGCTCGCCCCGCTCGGCCAGCTCGCCCAGCTCGGCCGGGCCGGCCAGAGCCAGCAGGCGGCACGTCCACTGCACGACCTCCGTGCCCGCGAACGTGGGAAAGGCCCGCAGGTAGCCTCCGGGCAGCGCGATGGTGATGCCGGTCGGCTCGCCGTCCAGGCTGGGGGAGTCCACGATGACCTCGGTGCTCAGCGTGGTGCCGAGGATCGCGCACGCCTGCCCCGGCTCCACCGCTCCCGCGCCGAGCGCCGTCGAGGCGATGTCGTACGGCGCCATGACCACCGGCGTCCCGGCGGCCAGGCCCAGCGCGGTGGCGGCCGTCGCGGTCAGACCGGCGACCGGGCACGGCCGGACCGGCGGCAGCAGCCGCTCGGCCCACTCCAGCCCGAACAGGCCCAGCAGCTCCGGCGAGTACGCCCGCGCCCGCAGGTCCATGAACGGCGCCGAGGCGTCGGACTCGTCGGCCACCAGCTCCCCGGTCAGCCGGGAGAAGATCCAGCCGCCGCAGGTCAGGTTGGCATGGGACCGGGCGAGCCGCTCGGGGTCGTGCTCCTTCAGCCACGTCAGGATGGCGTGCGGCAGCCCGGACGCCGCCGAGGAGCCGTTGCGGCGGAAGGCCGTCGCCGCGACCCCCTGGCGGGTCCAGGCGTCCACCGTGCCGGCCGCCCGGCCGTCGTTCCAGAGGATGGCGGGGCCGGTCGGCTCGCCGTCGGGGCCGACCAGCCAGCACCCGTCGCCCTGGGCGGTGACGGCCACCACATCCGCGCCGCCCACCTGGGCCGCGACCTCGCGCACCGTGGCCGCGACCGCGTCCCAGACGGCGGCCATGTCCTGCTCGCAGTGGCCGGGCGCGGGCCGCGACACGACGGTCTCGCGCCGGGCGACGGCCGCCTCCGCGCCGGAGTCGTCGTAGCCGACCGCCTTGATGACCGTGGTCCCGGCGTCGACGCAGATGACGCCCATCAGGCCCTGCCGTGGGAGGTCCGCGACCGCCGCGACACGGAGTCGACGACGACGGCGAGCAGCAGCACGACGCCGGTGACCACGAACCGGATCGAGGAGTCGAGGTTGAGCAGGGTCAGGCCGCTGGAGATGGACTGGATCACGATGATGCCGAGCAGCGCGCCGAACGCCGTGCCGCGCCCGCCGAACAGGCTCGTCCCGCCGATCACGGCCGCCGCGATCGCGTTGAGGTTGACGTCGCCGCCGCCGCTGCTCTGGTTGGCCGCGGCGAGCCGGGCGGCGGCCAGGATGCCGCCGACCGCGGCGAACGTCGAGCAGAGCACGAACACCGAGGTGTAGACGGCCTTGACGTTGATGCCGGCCCGGCGGGCGGCCTCCACGTTGCCGCCCACGGCGTAGACGGCGCGGCCCCACTTCGTCCGCGACAGCAGGTAGTGCATGATCAGCACCAGCGCGACGAAGAAGACGAACATCCAGCCGACGCCGCGCGTCTGCCCCAGGTACCAGACCACGAACGCCAGCACGACCAGCAGCGCGGCGCTGCGCACCGCCAGCACCGACGTGCCGCGGGCCGACAGCCCGGCCCGCCGCCGCTCGCGCGCGTGCAGGTAGCCGCTGACGAACAACCAGACCGCCGCGACCACGGCCAGCGTGTACGACAGCCAGGCCGGCACGAACGCCAGCTGCGCGAAGTTCACCAGCCCCGAGTCGAACGGCAGGTTGATCGACCCCTTGGTGCCGAGCACGTACAGCTGCAGGCCGAGGAAGGCGAGCAGGCCGGCCAGCGTGATCACGAAGCTGGGCACGCCGAACCGGTTGAACAGCTGGCCGTACACCCATCCGACGACCGCGCCCATGACGACGGCGGCCGCGATGGCCAGCCAGACCGGCAGCCCCTCGCCGACGAACAGCACCGCGAGCACCGCGCCCGACAGGCCGCTGACCGAGCCGACGGACAGGTCGATCTGGCCGACCAGCAGCACGCAGACGATGCCGAGCGCGATGACGCCGACGGCGGCGGACTCCAGGGTGAGGTTCACCAGGTTGGCGCTGGACAGGAAGATCGGGTTGAGGATCTGCAGGACCGTCCAGATCACCACGAGACCGACCACGACCGGGATGACGCCGAGGTCGCCGCCGCGCGCCCGGTCCACGATGTCGGAGACGACCCCGCGCACGCCGTCACGGCTGCGCAACCGCTCGTCCTGCAGGTCTGTGCTCATGGCCTCACTCCGCTCGGCGGCTCGGTCGCCTTGACGTCGCCGCCTACCCCCGCTCCGGTCGCCGCGCTCCCGCCGCTCCCTCGCGTCCTCTTCGCGGGTGGTCACGACGACCGTCCTTCCTGCGGCGTGTGACCCGCCGCCCCCTCACGGGCCGCGCGGCGGGAGACCACGTTGTCGGTGGCGCCGGTGATGGCGGCGATGATGTCCTCGGTGGAGACGTCGTTCACCTTGAACACTCCGTTGTTGCGGCCGAGCCGCAGCACCGCCACGGTGTCGGCCACGGCCTTCACGTCGGCCATGTTGTGACTGATCATGATCACGCCCAGGCCGTTCTCGCGCAGCCGCTCGACCAGGTTGAGCACCTCGGCCGTCTGGGCGACGCCGAGCGCGGCGGTGGGCTCGTCCAGGATGATGATCTTGGGGTCGCCGAGCAGCGACCTGGCGATGGCGACCGTCTGCCGCTGGCCGCCCGACAGCGCGGCCACCGGCACCCGTACGCTCGGGATCTTCGCCGACAGCTGGCGGAGCAGCTCCCACGACCGCGTCTCCATGGCCACCTCGTTCAGCCGCAGCGGGCGGATCTCGTGGCCGAGGAACAGGTTCTGGATGACGTTGAGGTTCTCGCAGAGGGCCAGGTCCTGGTAGACGGTGGCGATGCCGAGCTTCTGCGCGGCGGACGGGTTCGTGATCGCCACCTCGCGCCCCTCGAACGTGACCGTGCCCGAGTCCGGGGGATGCACGCCCGAAAGGATCTTGACCAGCGTCGACTTGCCCGCGCCGTTGTCGCCCACGACGGCGAGGACCTCGCCCGCGTCGACGTCGAGCTCGATGTCGGTGAGCGCGGCGACCGCGCCGAAGGTCTTGCTGATGCCGCGCAGGGACAGAACGGTCATCTTGCTCCTACTTGATGCCGAGCTCGTCGCAGCCTGCGGCGTACTCGCCGGTGCACACGTCGGCGGCCTTCATGATGCCGCTCTCGAAGAGCACCTCCTTGATGTTCTCCTTGGTCACGACCGTGGGGACGAACAGCTCGGAGGGCGTGTCGTAGAGCGTGGCCTTGCCGGCGGGCTTCTTGCCCTGCATGAAGTCCCAGGCCACGTTGGCGGCGGCCTCCGCGACGATCTTGATCGGCTTGGAGATCGTGTTGTACTGGTCGCCCGCGATGATGCGCTGCGCGGCGGCCACCTCGGCGTCGTTGCCGGTCACCGGCGGCACGTCCCCGCCCGCGGCCTTGAACGCGGCGATCGCGCCGCCGCCCGTGCCGTCGTTGGCCGCGACCACGCCGACGATCTGGTCCTTGAACTGCGTGATCTGGCCGCTGACCCAGGTCTGCGCCTTCTCCGGCTGCCAGTCGGGGGTGTCGTACTCGGCCAGCAGCTTGAAGCCGCTCGGGTCCACCGCGCTGTGGATGCCCTTCTTGATCAACCCGGCCGCGGCGTCCGTGGGGGAGCCGTTGACCTGGAGGATGCCGCCCTCGGCGTTCTCGGCCTTGAGGTGGTCGACCAGGGACTGGGCGATCATCTGGCCGATCTTCTCGTTGTCGAACGAGATGTAGTAGTCGGCGGGCGTGGCCGGGATCGGCCGGTCGTAGGCGATGATCGGCACCTGCTGCGACTGGGCCGTCTTGACGATGGTGGCCGCGGCGGCGGAGTCGACCGGGTCGATGACGATGGCCTTGACGCCCTGGGCGAGCGCCGAGTTGGCCTGCTGCTGCTGTTTGGCGGCGTCGGAGTCGGCGTTCTGGTAGATGACCTCGCAGCTCGGGCAGAGCTGCTTCATCCTGGCCTCGAACAGGGGCCTGTCCTGGAGTTCGTACCGGGTGGAGGCGAGGTCGGGCATGAGGAAGGCGACCTTGGCGTTCTCCAGGTCGCCGCCACCGCCGGTGCCGCCGCCCGCGGTCGAACCGGAGCCGCACGCCGCCAGCGCCGAGCCTGCGAGCACTGCCACTGCGGCCAGCGCGGTGGTCCGCATCTTCGCTCTGTTCACGGGTTCATTCCTCACTCGCTACTGGGGATCATGACGCAGCCCCCCCGAGACACGGACATACCTCACAAGCAGGCACATCCTGTGGTGCGGCTCACGGTAGCGCGGGGTGAGAAACTTTGTCCAGCAAAAGTGTTCAGATTTGGTGCGCGGCCGCGAGCAGGCCCTCCGCGGTCGGGGTGTCCGTGACGAGCTGGTTGAAGTAGCCGCCCCTGGCGCCGGCGACGATCGAGAGCACCTTCTCCGCGCCGACGGCGACCGCGATCGTGTGCGGGATGCGCCGCAGCTCCTCCAGCTGGGTGGCGACCAGCCGCTCGCTCCCCGGGTACGTCACCGGGGCGCCGTCGCGGTCGTAGACCCGCATGCACACGTCGCCCACGGCCCGGCGCAGGCTCTCGGCGTCGCGAGGCATGAGCGAGGGCGTCATCTGGCGCATCAGCGGGGCGGAGCCGACGCCGACGATCGCGGCCTTGGCCTGCGCCCACAGGTCCATCACCCGGCGTACGGACGGCTCGTGCTGCAGCGAGGCGAACAGCTCGGGGCCGGGCAGTGCGGGGGCGTACAGGTAGGCGGGCACGCCGCCGACGCGTTCGGCCAGGATGCGGGTGGTCTCGTTGGTCTGGAACCAGGGCTGCGGCTCCTCCTGGCCGCCGACGGCGGGCGCGATCGTGACGCCCGGGTATTGGCCGAGGCCCTCGCGGGCGCACTCGTAGACCGTGGTGCCGGAGGAGACCAGCACGACGTCGCCCGAGCGCAGGCCGGTGGTGGCCAGCGCGCGGGCCAGGGCCGGGGCCAGCCAGGGGCCGAGGGCGGGGCCGCTCACTTTGGGGACGATGTAGACGCGGCGCAGGTTGAGCGCCTGCGCCACGTCGGCGGCCAGCGGGCCGTCCTCCAGTGAGGCCGGCTTGTGCACCTTGATCTCGACGATGCCCTGCTTGCGGGCCTCCGTGAGCAGGCGGCTGACGGTGGCCCTGCTGACGCCCAGTCGCTTGGCGATGTCGCCCTGGGTGGCGTCTTCCAGGTAGTACTGCTGTGCCGCCGCGTACATCAGCTCGTGGGGGAACCGGGCCTGCGTCTCTGGTGCGACGTCGGCGGCATTCATGGCACTCCTGAACACTTGTGCTGAACCGATGCGCAATCGATGATATGCGCGATTCGGCGGTCCGACGCAGTTCTCGATGTCTTCAGGCGGCAGGGTAACCGGTGATCAAGGCGTCACCCAGGGGGGTCCGGGTGTAGAGGACGCCGCGGCCGACGCGGGTCCCGACGATCAGGCCCGTCCGGCGCAGCGCCGTCAGGTGCTCGCTCGTCGTCCCAGGACTCTGCCCGAGCAGGGCGGCGAGCTGGGTGGTGGTGGCGGGCTCGGCCAGCTCGACGAGGAGGCGCGCGCGGCTACGCCCGATCAGCGCCGCGAGCCCGCCACCCGGCGCGGGCGGCGGCGCCGCGGTGCCCCGCGCCGGGTAGATCAACGCGTACGGCCAGGCGTCGTCCAGATAGGCGGCGATCTCGCCCATGAACGCCGACGGCAGGAAGAGCAGCCCCTTCCCGCCGAGCCGGTGGACCCGTCCGGCCGAGGCCGCCCCGATCTCGATCCGCCCTCCGGCTCGCCAGTGGACCTGCGGCCCGAGGTCCTCCAGGGCCGCCTGCCAGCCGTAGGCGGCCAGCCGCCCGGCCCGCTGTGCCACGTCCCGCTGCAGGACCGCGCGGAAGCGCGGCCAGTCGTGCGAGAGGATCTCCGTCCAGACCGCCGCGTACGCCTCGGCGAACAACTCCACCACGTCGGGCCCCAGCAACAGGTCCCGCACCCACTCGGCCGCCGGCGGACGCTCGGCCAGCACCCTGGTGATCTCCGCGTGCGCCAGCTCCGGCGGCGTCGCCCGCATGGCGGCCAGCTCCGTTTCGAACGGCACGTCCACCGCCGTCGGGGGAGGGGCGATGAAGTCGACGTTGTCCGCCCCCTTGTTGCCGCTGATCACGGCCGCGGCCCGCAGCACGGGGTACTGCCGCACGAGCCCCCGGTACGTCTCCCGCCACCGCGCCGCCCATTCCCGGTGCGCGCCCACGCGGTAGCGCCCGGCGAGCACCCACTGGGCGTGCATGGTCTCGATCAACGGGGAGATCGCGAACCTGCTCGCCACCAGATCCTGGGGGACGACCTCGATCGTCACCTGCACTTTTCGGTTATATCCGAATAACTCGCTCCGGGGCAGAGGGTGGCCGCAGCATCGGGTCCATGAAAGGTGCGACGTTCGGCGAGGTGTTCGCCGTCAAGGAGTTCCGCGTGCTGTTCGGCAGCTTCGCGCTGATGATCGGCGGCGACCAGATCAAGATGCTGGCCCTGTCGGTGCTGGTGTACACCCAGACCGGGTCGCCCGGCCTCTCGGCCGCCGCCTACATGGCCGGGTGGCTCCCGTACCTTCTGGGTGGGTTGTTGCTGCTCTCGCTGGCCGACCGGATCCCGGCGCGCGGGCTGATGGTGGCCGGGGAGCTGGTCAGGGCGGTCACGTGCCTGCTGCTCGCCTACGCCGGGCTGCCGGTGTGGGCGATGCTGACGCTGGTGGTGGCCACGGGGCTGTTCTCGCCGGTCTTCCTCGCCGCGCGCAACGCCATGCTGCCCGAGGTGCTGCCCGGGGACGCGTTCGTGCTGGGCCGCTCGGTGCTCACCATGGTGTCGGCCGGGGCGCAGATCGCGGGCATGGCGGCCGGCGGCGCGTTCCTGGCCTTCGCGGGCCCGTCGTCGGCGTTGGCCGCCACGGCCGCGATGGCCGTCGTGGCCGCCGCGGTGCTGCGGTCGGGGCTGCCGTACCAGCCGGCACGGGGCGCTGCCGGGCCCGGTCCGGTACGTCCGGCAGGAGCGGCCGGTCCAGGGGCGGTACGTCAGGCAGGCGCGGCCGGGCCGGGGGCCGTACGCCAGACGCTGCGCGTCAACCGGCGACTGCTGGCCGACGGGCCGGTGCGCGGGTTGCTGCTGGCCTGCTGGCTGCCGTGCGTGTGCATGGCCGGGGCGGAGGCCATGGTGGTGCCGTACCTGGGAGGCGAAGGGGAGGCGGGCGTCGTGCTGGCCGCGGCGGCGGGCGGGATGGCGGTGGG
>NZ_SMKQ01000091.1 GCF_004348995.1 Nonomuraea terrae | reverse complement strand
GACCCCAAACCCCCGTTCCCACCGAGGATCCCGCACAAATTCCCGGCCCAACCGACCCTCGGCTCCAAACTCAACAAAGCCACGGAACCCGCCACCAACCCACATCCGCCGCTCATAGCCGATTCCAAAATCAGATATCCCTCAAACCAGGACCTCGCATACCAGAAACCTGGCGGATCAGCCCGTCCGCCGACTACGTGCTCTTGAACACCTTCGCCCGGGGCAAGATCGGCCTGCGGAAGATCCGCCGCAACTGGGAGGGCATCCTCCGCGTGGTCGCCTCGGTCTACACCGGGCACCGTCCGCGCCTACGACGTCGTCACCATGCTCCGGCGTGACGGCCACCCCACCGCGCTCGGCGAGGCGATCGCCTCCTACGGCCGGATCTTCAAGACCCTGCACATCCTCCAGTTCATCGACGTCGACGAGACCTACCGTCGCGATATCAAGGACATCCGCAACCTCCAGGAAAGCCGCCACTCCCTCGCCCGGAAGATCTGTCACGGCAAGAAGGGCGAGCTCAACCACCGCTACGAGCGCGGCCTGGAGAATGAGCTCGGCGCCCTCGGACCCGTCCTCAACTGCGTCACCCTCCGGACGACCGTCTACCTGGATGCCGCCGGGCGTCAGCTCAAAGCCCAGGGCTACCCGGTCCGGGAGGAGGACATCCATCCGCACCATCGCCGCCGGAGTCAAAGTCTCCATCGGCGTCGTCCACAAGACCCTGACCGAAGGCCCCCAGCCAGAGACGCGGCGCGAACAGCAGCTCGCCGCTGAGTCCTTCGCTGTCATGGAGGCTCGGAGCGCCGAGCCGCGTCACCGCATCGTCTGAGAAAATCACAGGCATGCGTTCTGAACGCGAAACTGCGGCTGCCCAGAACCTTGGCGACCCGGATTGTCTGGTCGTCGTCGCCGCTGTGGTCGTGCAGCGGGAGCGTCTGCTCGTGGTGAGCAAGCAAGCGGCACCGGATGTCTTCTATCTGCCCGGCGGTAAGCCGGAGCCGGGCGAGGAACCGCTTGAGGCGCTGGCCCGCGAGCTGGCCGAGGAACTCGGCGTTGAGCCGTTGGAGCCTCGTTCCTGGACGAGGTCGAGGCCCCAGCGGCCCTGGAGAAGGTGCCGATGAAGATGACCGTCTTCCAGACGGACATCGACCGGGCGCCCCGGCCTGCGGCTGAGCTCGCGGGCCTGCGGTGGGTTACCGGATACGAGGACGTGCGACTCGCTCCCGCAGTGAGGGATCATGTGCTGCCCCTGCTGAGGCGCAGGGGCTTCATCGCGTCAGGACCAGCGTCACCCCTGGCGAGCAGCTAGCCGTGCTCTGCCTCTGACCGGCCGGACGCCGGGCGGAGAAAGGCCCGATCGAAACGGCGGATGCAATCGGTCTCCTCGCTGAGCTGCCACAGCTTCTGAGCCTGGAGTTCGGTCCGGATGGCGGCACGGTATTCCTCGTAGGCCGCGAGACTGGGAAATGAAACAGCGCGTAGGCGATGTCGTTGGCTCCCTCGTGTGGCAGGTAGCAGCCGTGATGGGTGCCCCCGAACCGTGTGACGATCGGTATCCATCCGGTGACGTACTTCTCGAACGCGGCGATCTGACGGGGGTCGATTTCATAGCGGAGATGACCATCATTCTGCCCGCGGTGCCACTTCATCATCCGAACGCGACGGCGGCCGCTGCACCACGTCGCACGGCACGGTTGTCCACGGTCAGCAACGCCCGAGCTCCAGGTCCCCAGGCCCTCATCGACCACCACCCCGTGCCGATGTTCCTGCTTCGATGCTCTCAAGCCCGCCGGCGCGACATCATCGAGTCGAGCAGGACGGGCACCGTCGTGATCGCGGCCAGGCCCGCACCGAGCCACGGGATGGCGGTGATCCCTGCTCCGGCGTCGAGCGCGGCGGCGGCGAGCACGGGAACGAGGCTGATGCCGAGCTGGAAGGCGGAGACGGTGGTGGCCCCCGCGAGCGTGGGTGCCTGGGACGCGATGGCGAACACGCGCCCGTAGACGGCGGGGTTCAGCACGAATCCAGCGACGCCGAGAAGCAGGACCAAAGGGACGACGGCCACTGCGTGACGGGCCAGTACGGCGAGCAGGACGGAACAGACCACGATCCCGAGCACCCCGGCCAGCAGCGCATGGGTGGGCAGTCGGTCGGCGATCCTGCCCCGATGGACAGGCCGATGAATGCGCCGACGCCGAACAGGGTCAGGATCGCCGGAACCCAGACCCCGGGTATGCGGGTGACGTCGGTCAGGAACGCCGCCAGGTAGTTGTACGAGATCATGTAGGCGGCGGTGCTCAGCAGGGTGGCGGCGTAGACCACCCACAGCTGGGGCCGCCTCATCGTGCGAAGCTCGCTCCGCACGCTCGCCTCGCCGCGTACGCTCGTGGCGGGCAGCGCCACGAGCGTCAGGACAGCGCCGGCGACAGTGAGGGCAGCCACGCCCCAGAAGCCACCACGCCACCCGGTGAAGTAGCTGATCAGCGCGCCGGCCGGGCCACCGGCGATCATCGCGAGGCTGAGGCCGCTGACGACGACGCCGGAGGCGCGGGCGGTACGGTCGGGCGGGACCAGGCTGATCGCGGTGACCGCCGCGACCGCCCAGAACCCCGCGTAGGCCAGACCGCACAGGAAGCGCGCGGCCCAGGAGCACCGGGTAGCTGTCGGTGAGGATGCCGATCGCCACGCAGGCGGCGAAGGCCACCTGCGTGACCACCAGCGTCGTCCGTCGTGGCCAGCGGAGGGTCATGATGGCCAGGGGCGGCCCGCCGACGACGACGCCGGCGGCGAACGCCGAGATCAGTGCTCCGGCGGAGGACAACGTGATCCGCAGGTCCTCGGCGACGGCCGGCAGGACCCCGGCGAGCAGGAACTCCGCGCTGCCCATCGAGAACAGGCTGAAGGACAGCAGGTAGACCCCCAGCGGCAGGCGCCTGCCGCGGGCGAGCGGCGCCTGCTGGATCGCGGCCTCGGCGCTCACCTGTCCACACCCCCGTCCCGCAGGATCGAGGTGAGATGCTGGTCCAGCACCTGCTTGGGAGGCGCTCCCGTCCGCGAGCCGACGGGGCGGCCTCCGGCGTACACGCCGGAGCGGTCGGCGGCCAGGCTCTCCACGATCGGGGTGACCATCCGGCACGGACGGCACCAAGTGGCCCAGAACTGGATCAGGACGGGCCGTTCGCCTGTATGACGCGCTCGGCGAAGTTCTGCTCGGTGACGCTGTCCACCGAGCCCGGAGCGTGCGCGGGCATGGGTGAGTCTCCTTTGCGGGGTGAGAGGGTGTGGTGGCGGGCCGGGCTGGGATGGTGCGCCGGTGCCCGCGCGAAATTCAGCGGCATGTCGTGGCTGCGATCGTGCTCCGGTGCCGCGGATCCGGGGGCGGGGGGATCGCCCGCCGCGCGGTGCTGGCCGGTTACCTGCTCGCGGCCGAGGCGTGGCGCTGCTCGACGGCGTGACGGACGTCCTCGTCCACCAGGTCGGCGTTGATCGCCATGGCGGCGGCCGATCCCACCCGGCGGCGGTGATGACCTGGGCGCGCGGGTCGATGACGTTCCCGACCGCCCAGACCGCCGGGACGCTGGTACGGCCCGTGCGGTCGGTGGCGATCCAGCCGGTCTCGTCCTTGGCGCAGCCCAGGCGGGTCAGCAGCTCGTCGTGCGGCACCATGCGCGGGAAGAGGAAAGCGGCGGTGCGGGGGATCACGCGGCCGTCGGCGAGCTCGATGCCGCGCAGCCGGCCTCCCTCGACGACCAGGTGGTCGATCTCTCCCTCGACGATGCGCAGACCGCGCGCCTCCAGGCGCTCCCGATCCTGCGCCGTCAGGTCGAGGGTGTGCGGAAGGAAGACCACGTCATCGCTCCACTGTCGCACGAGCAGGGCCTGGTGCACCGCCCCTGGATGCGTGCCCAGTACGGCGAGCGGCTGGTCGCGCACCTCGTAGCCGTGGCAGTACGGCAGTGCAGCACGTCCTTGCCCCACCGCTCCCGCACGCCGGGGATGTCAGGCAGCTCGTCGCGCAGGCCGGCAGCGACCAAGACATGGCGGCACCGAGCACCAGCCCTCCATCCGGACGGGGAAGCCGTGGTCGATGTTCTCCACGCGGCCCCGGACGAGGCGCACGCCGTACCGCGCGATCTCGGCCCGTCCCCGCTCCAGCAGAGTGGCCGGCGGCAGGCGGTCGCGCGACAGAAGCCCGTGCATATGTGCGGCCGGGGCGTTGCGCGGCTCCCCGGCGTCGATCACGACCACCTCGCGCCGCACCCGCCTCAGCACCAGGGCGGCGTTCAGGCCGGGCGCCCCCGCGCCGACCACCACCACGTGGCACCCGCCGTCGTCCGAGCTCCGCGCGTCGGTGCCATCGCTGTTCATCGTCGTGGTCATGACGATCACCTCCGGCCCAGATCGTGCGTCCTGCCGGAAGCCGATGACAACTTCTGTTGCCATTTCTGGAACAGCGGAGGTGGAAGGGGACCATGGAGCAGCGATCTTCGATAAGCGCCACGCTGGCTCAGGTCGGCGCCCGTCTCAGGCGCATACGCACCCAGCGTGGCGTGACCCTGTCGGCACTGGCCGAGGCCACCGGCATCTCCAAGAGCACGCTCTCGCGGCTGGAGTCAGGCCAGCGCCGCCCCAGCCTGGAACTGCTGCTGCCGATCGCGCAGGCGCACCAGGTGCCGCTGGACGAGTTGGTCGGCGTGCCGGAGGTCGGCGACCCGCGCGTCCGCTGCAAGCCCTTCGTCCGCAACGGGCGGACCGTCCTGCCCCTGACCACCCAGCCGGGACCCTTGCAGGCGTGGAAGTCGATCATCCCGGCCGAGCACAACCAGCCGCGGCCGGTCACTCACGAAGGCTACGAGTGGATGTACGTCCTGTCCGGACGCGTGCGGCTCATCATGGCCGACCACGACCTGATCATGGGACCGGGCGAGACCGCCGAGTTCGACACCCGCCTGCCGCACTGGTTCGGTCCCGCGGGGGACACCCCCGTGGAGGTCCTCAACCTGTTCAGCCGCCAGGGCGAACGCATGCACGTGCGCGCCAAGCCCCGCGCCCGGCACGAAACAGCCTCCTAGCTACTCGCCCCTGAAAAGGCTGACGAGCCTTGATCAACCGGCTGTGGATGTCGGCACTTGCTCATAGGGGCGTGTGGTAGGCGTCATAAGCGGTCGGCGGCATCATCGAACGCGACATGCGCCCGTGGATCGGCGCGCTCTGCTGCGCCTACCCCGTCGGCCCGTGGATCGGACGCGATCCGCGCCAGTACGCAGTTGTCGGCGCGCTCTTGGCCGTCGGTGCGATCCTGTGACTGATCACCAAAGCATCCCGGCCCCATGGATCGACCCCTGGCATCCGAATCCCATAAACCGACCCCTGGCATCCGAACTTCAGAGACCAACCCCCTGGCATCCGAACCTCACGGACTGGCTCCTTGGCATCAAGGACACGACCGAGGGCGACACGCAGTTCGGTGACCTGCTACGGGAGGTCTTCCTCCATGTCGATGCCCTCCTGCTCCAATGCCTCGCGAATGACGCGGAAGGCCAGGCCGGACGAATAACCCTTGCGGGCGAGCATGCCCGCCAACCGGCGTGTGCGGGTCTTCGGGTCGAGGGATCGGGTGGCGGAGAGCTTACGTTCGACCAGCCGCCGGGCCGTCTCGGCCTCCTGGTCGGGGTCCAGCCGCTCCACCGCCTCGCTGACGGTCTCGCTGTCGACACCACGATGGCGCAGCTCCGCCGCCAGAGCCCGCTTGGCCAGACCGCGGCCGTGGTGCCGGGAGTCGACCCAGGCCGCCGCGAATGCCTCGTCGTTGATCAGCCCAAGCTCCGAGAACCGGCTGAGCACCGCCTCGGCGGCCTCCTCCGGCACGTCCCTCTTCCGCAGCGCCTCGGCAAGCTGAGCACGCGTCTTGGGCGCCATCGTCAGCAGTCGCAGGCAGATGTTCCGCGCCACGGCCTCCGGATCGGCCTCGGCCGCAGAGCCGGACCGCCCCTTCCCCGTGCGCCCCTCCGCCATATGCCCCGCACCCGCGCCGGCCTGGTCGCCTGCACGCCCGCCCTTACGCCGCTTTCCCCCTCGGGACCGCCCGCGGGCATCACTCTCGCCCCCGGCTCCCCCACGGGAACCCCACTCGGCCTCGACACCAGTCGAATGATCACCATCGGAAGCCCAGCCAGCCGGACGATCCCCGTCAGGAGCCGAACCGGTCAGACGATCGCTATCCCAATCTGCCGAACGATCACCATTGGAAGCCCAACCCACCGGACGATCCCCATCAGGAGCCGAACCGGTCAGACGATCGCTACCGGAAGCCCAGCCGGGCGGATGGTCGCCACTGGGAGCCCAGCCGGGCGGGCTGCCCGCATCGGTGTCCTCGCCAAAAGACCGGTCGCGCCCGCGTGGACGCTGCCCGGCCCGTTTGCCGCCGGCACGGCCGGACCGCCTGCCGGACCCCCCGGACCGACGGCCCCCGCTCGCTCTCTCGGTCTCGTCGCCGCCCCGATCGATGCCCTGCTCGCTCTGGCCGGCCGCGAACCAGCTGCTCCCGGCCAGGACCTCGGCGTGCCACTCGCTCCCGGGACGCACGTCCGTGCGGCCCTCGTCCGGAGCACGTTCGGCGGAACCGATGGCCGCCTCACCCCCGATCGGAGCCGATGGCGCCGTCTCCACGTCAGAGACGGCCTTCGGCTCCTCCGCTGCGGAGACAGGCCTAGAACCATCCCTCTCGAAGACAGACCCTGAATCATCCACTCCGGACACAGGCCCTGGGCTACCCGCTTCGGACACAGACCCTGAATCACCCGTCTCGGACACAGGCCCTGGACCACCCGCCTCGTAAGGCGCGGTGGATGGTTCCTCTGCGCGCAGGCGGAGGCGTTGTTCGCGCCACTCGTCCACCGATGGCCAGCCGTCGGCGGATGAGCGCGCCAGGTCGCGCCCGCCTGATGAGCCCGATGAGGGGAGCCGGACGCCCCGGTCGGGGAGGTGGGGCGCCTGTGGGCGATCGGTGTTACTCATGCGTCAGGCGATCAGACGTCACCCGGCTTCGGGGTGGACTTCGAGCCACGGCCGGACGAGGCGGCGGCCGGAGCCGCGGCAGGGGCCGGGGCGGCGGCCTCGGCAGGAGCGTCGAGGCGCGGGCCCACGCCCAGCTTGTCCTTGATCTTCTTCTCGACCTCGTTGGCCATGTCGGGGTGGCTCTTCAGGAAGTTGCGGGCGTTCTCCTTGCCCTGGCCGAGCTGCTCGCCCTCGTACGTGTACCAGGCGCCGGACTTGCGGACGAAACCGTGCTCCACGCCCATGTCGATGAGGCCGCCCTCGCGGGAGATGCCCACCCCATAGAGGATGTCGAAGTCGGCGACACGGAAGGGCGGGGCCATCTTGTTCTTGACGACCTTGACCCTGGTGCGGTTGCCGACCGCCTCCGTGCCGTCCTTGAGGGTCTCGATGCGGCGGATGTCCAGCCGGACGGAGGCGTAGAACTTCAGCGCCTTACCACCGGTCGTGGTCTCGGGGCTGCCGAACATGACGCCGATCTTCTCGCGGAGCTGGTTGATGAAGATGGCGGTGGTGCCGGTGCTGTTGAGGGCGCCGGCGACCTTGCGCAGGGCCTGGGACATGAGGCGGGCCTGAAGGCCGACGTGGCTGTCGCCCATCTCACCCTCGATCTCGGCCTTGGGCACCAGGGCCGCCACCGAGTCGATGACGATGATGTCGACGGCGCCGGACCTGATCAGCATGTCGGCGATCTCGAGCGCCTGCTCGCCGGTGTCGGGCTGGGAGACCAGCAGGGCGTCGGTGTCGACCCCCAGCTTCTTGGCGTATTCGGGGTCGAGGGCGTGCTCGGCGTCGATGAACGCCGCGATGCCGCCGGCCCGCTGGGCGTTGGCCACCGCGTGCAGCGCGACCGTGGTCTTACCTGAGGACTCGGGGCCGTAGATCTCCACGATGCGCCCGCGCGGGAGCCCGCCGATGCCGAGGGCGACGTCGAGCGAGATCGACCCCGTGGGGATCACCTCGATGGGAGCTCGGGCGTCGTCGCCCAGCCTCATGACAGAGCCCTTGCCGAACTGCCGCTCGATTTGGGCGAGCGCGGTCTCGAGGGCCTTCTCGCGGTCGTTGATTGCCATGGAACTCCCCCTGAGGGTCGTGGTCCGATCAGTCGAGTGAAAGCTATGGCCTGCCACCGACATTTTCTGCCGCAGTCAGGGAAGACGTGGCCCGGCGCTGTCCATCGTAGCCGAACGATTGTTCGATCACAGCACGAACACGCAGCTACCGCACCGCGTTCACGAATGTCCCCGCCCGCGCGGTGACATGGGCCACGGCGGCGGTCCGCGCGAACGATCCCGGACGTCCGGGCCGGCATGCCGACATGACGATCTTCGTCCACGAGACAGGCCCTGAAGACGCGCCTGCGGTCATTCTCCTGCACGGCGTGGGCACCACCGGCTGGATGTGGAGCAGGCAGGTCGACGCCTTGGCCACGGACCTGCGCGTCCTGGTGCCCGACCTGCCGGGACATGGGAAGAGCAACGCCCTGCCGTGGCGCTCGATGTCCGATACCGCCCGCCTGGTCACCGAGGTGATCGCCACGCCGGTACCAGGCGGAAGGGCGCACGTCGTGGGGCTCTCCCTGGGCGGATACGTGGCCGTGCACCTGGCCGCCGCCCACTGCGAGACGGTGATCGCCGCGATCGTGAGCGGGGTGAACGTACGACCGTCCCCGCACCCGGGCCGGCTCCGGCTCATCGGCGCGCTGACGGCGCCGGTCATGAAGCTGGGCCCGGTGCTGCGGGCCAACGCCGTGCGCTCGACGTACCGGCGGAGGATCTCGACTGTCACCAGGACGCCGCCCGCACCACGGCCCGGCTGGCGTTCAGGAAGGTCAACTACGAGCGGAGACCGCCCGTATCCGGTCCGGCGAGAACGAGCACGCGCTCGCCAAGGGTTCGCTTTCGGACATCGCCGTCGGCCTCCCGTCCGGCGAGGCGCGCCTGGCCCTCGGGGTGGGCCACGGCTGGAACGGGGAGCAGCCGGAGCTGTTCAGGGCCAGGGTCATGGCCGAGCCGCTGCCCGGAGAGCTCGCCCCCGTCTGATCAGGGCCGCCTGGTTCCCGTGCCGCCGCACGCGTTCTCGCGCGACATGAGCTGGGGAGACTCTCTGCAGCGGCGAGGGTTGGAGGCGGCGACGTGACGAGCGGGTACACCGGGGAACGGCGCGTGCGGCTGGAGGCCCTCGCCGAGTTGCTGCCCGATCATGGCCTGGTCGGCCGCATGGTCGGGGGCGAGGATCCGGTGCTGTGGGTGTGGCACCCGCACACGGGCCGCCAGACGATCATCTTCGCCACCCCGTCGAACCGCGGCTGGCAGTTCCTGTGGTCTCCGGACGGTCAGGACAGCGCCGACGACCCCGAACGCACGGCCGCCACGCTCCGCCGCGTCCTCGACCTGGCCCCGTCCGACTAGCGCCGCGTCCGACTGGCGCCGCGTCCGACTGGCGCCGCGTCCGACTGGTGCCGCGTCCGACTGGTGCCGCGTCCGACTGGCACCGCGTCCGACTGGCACCGCGTCCGACTGGCACCGTCCGATTAGCGCAGCTTGGGCGAGACGTTCTCGACCTGGCAGACCGCGCGCCACACCGTCTTGGCGCTCTCGCCGTCGGCCAGCGCCTGCACGACCGTGCGGCCGCCCAGAGGAGCGAGCACGAAGTCGCGCGCCCACGACTCGGCGTACGTCTCGCCGAAGTGGGCGTTCATCCTTCTCCAGAACTCGGTCAGGCGCATCACTCAAGTATGGGAGCGCCTGGAGGGTGGGTAGGACATCCGCATGCCAAAGACCCCCAAGTCTTCACCCCCGAAGCCCCCCAGGACGAAGGCCAACAGGGCCAAGCGCCGCCGGTTGGCACACCTGCTGCGCCTCGCCGTACAGAAGGAGAAGGCGGAGCGTGCCGAGCGGCACGCGGGCATCAGGCGGCAACCCCGTGCGGGCAGGCCGCGCACGCGCAGGCCGTCGCGGCGTTAGACAATCACAGCACCCGCGCGCCGTACATCTCACCGAGATGGTCGGCGAGCAGCTCCAGCCGGGCGCCGTCGGGGTCCTTGAAGTAAAGGGAGGCGCCGCTCTCTATCTGGTGCGGCACGCCGGCCATCTCCAGCTTCCCGCGCAGCCGTTCCCACGTCGCGGGGTCGACCGAGATCGCGATGTGGTGCAGACCGCCCAGCACCTCGCGGTACGGGCCCAGGTCGAGGCCGGGGAAGTCGAAGAACGCCAGCAGGTTGCCGTTGCCGATGTCGAAGAAGAAGTGGCTCGAACCCGGGTGGTCGCGGTTCTCGATGATCTCGGTGAGCGGGAACTCCAGGAGCTCCTGATAGAACTTGACGGTCCGCTCCACGTCCGAGGAGAGCAGGGCCACGTGGTGGAGGCCGCGGGCGCTGCTCGAAGGCCGGTGCGGTAAGAGGTAGCGCTGTCTGATTTCGGTACGGCGGGCGTCGATGGCCGCGTGGTCGATGGTCACGGTCGCTGTATGTCCGCGAAGGCCCCTGCTCAACCACGGGCCGGCGTTTTCTGTCGGTGGCGCGAGGCAGTATGGCCTGGTGAGCTTGCTAGACCACTTCAGCCAGGTGACCACGCAATGGTTCGCCGGAGCGTTCCGCGCGCCCACGGCCGCCCAGGAGGGCGCCTGGGAGTCGATCGCGCGCGGCGACAACACCCTGGTCGTGGCGCCGACGGGGTCGGGCAAGACGCTGGCGGCGTTCCTGTGGTCGCTCGACCGGCTGGCGGGCGCGACCCCCGACGACGAGCGCAAGGGCACGCGCGTGCTCTACGTCTCGCCGCTCAAGGCGCTGGCGGTCGACGTCGAGCGCAACCTGCGCGCGCCGCTCGCCGGTCTGAAGCAGACGGCGCGGCGGCTGGGGCTGCCGGTGCCGGAGATCTCGGTGGCGATTCGCTCGGGAGACACGCCCGCGCAGGACCGCAGGCGGTTCGCGGCCAAGCCCTCCGACATCCTCATCACCACTCCCGAGTCGCTGTTCCTGCTGCTCACCAGCCAGGCGCGCGAGGCGTTGCGCACGGTCGAGACGGTGATCGTCGACGAGGTGCACGCGGTCGCGGCCACCAAGCGCGGCGCCCACCTGGCCCTCAGCCTGGAGCGGCTCGACGCGCTGCTCGACCGGCCGGCGCAGCGGGTGGGGCTGTCGGCGACCGTGCGGCCGGTGAGCGAGGTGGCGGCGTTCCTGGGCGGGGCGCGGCCGGCCACCGTGGTGCAGCCGCCGTCCGACAAGCAGATCGAGGTCGAGGTCGTCGTCCCGGTCGAGGACATGACGGAGATGGAGGCCCGGCCGCGGCAGGAGGGCGAGGAGTTCGCGCCCGATCCCGCCAACCGGTCGATCTGGCCCCATGTCGAAGATCGCCTGTTCGACCTGATCGAGGCCCACAGCTCCACGATCGTCTTCGCCAACTCGCGGCGGCTGGCCGAGCGGCTGTGCACCCGCCTCAACGAGCTGGCGTACGACAGGGGTCAGGGCGGCGAGGCCGTCGACCTGTCGATCTGGGAGACGGGGCCCAAACGCACGCCCGCCGACATGATGGCCCAGGCCGGGGCGAGCAAGGGCACGGTGACGGAGATCGTCCGGGCCCACCACGGCTCGGTGTCCAAGGAGGAGCGGGCGCAGATCGAGGAGGCGCTCAAGTCCGGCCGCCTGCCCGCCGTGGTCGCCACCTCCAGCCTGGAGCTGGGCATCGACATGGGCGCGGTCGACCTGGTCGCGTGTGTGGAGGCGCCGCCGAGCGTGGCGAGCGGGCTGCAGCGCATCGGCCGGGCCGGCCACCAGGTGGGCGCGGTGTCGAAGGGGGTCATCTTCCCGAAATACCGGGGCGACCTGGTGCAGACGGCCGTGGTGGCCGAGCGGATGAAGAGCGGCATGATCGAGGAGCTGCGCTATCCGCGTAATCCGCTCGACGTGCTGGCCCAGCAGATCGTCGCGATGACGGCGCTCGACGAGTGGACGGTCGACGAGCTGGAGTCCGTGATCAAGCGCGCCGCCTCCTACGCCACGCTGCCGAGGAGCGCGCTGGAGGCCACGCTCGACATGCTGGCCGGGCGCTACCCGAGCGAGGAGTTCGCCGAGCTGCGCCCGCGCATCGTGTGGGACCGCGTCACCGGCACCCTGCGGGGGCGGCCGGGCGCGCAGCGGCTGGCGGTCACCAACGGCGGCACGATCCCCGACCGGGGCCTGTTCGGAGTGTTCCTGGTCGGTGAGCGGGCCTCCCGGGTGGGTGAGCTCGACGAGGAGATGGTCTACGAGTCGCGCGTGGGCGACGTGTTCGTGCTGGGCGCGACTTCCTGGCGGATCGAGGACATCACGGCCGACCGCGTGCTGGTCTCCCCCGCGCCGGGGCAGCCGGGCAAACTGCCGTTCTGGCACGGCGACGCGCAGGGCCGGCCAGCCGAGCTGGGCCGGGCGATCGGGCAGTTCCTGCGCGAGCAGGCCAAGCAGGGCTCCACCGAACGCATGCAGGCGGCCGGTCTCGACGAGTTCGCCGCCGCCAACCTGCTGGCGTACCTGCGCGAGCAGCGCGAGGCCACCGGCTACGTCCCCGACGACCGCACACTGCTGGTCGAGCGCTTCCACGACGAGCTGGGCGACTGGCGCGTGGTGATCCACTCCCCCTACGGCGCGCGGGTGCACGCCCCATGGGCCCTCGCGATCAACCGGCGGCTGCGCGAGCGTTACGGCATCGACGTGCAGGCCGTCCATTCCGACGACGGCATCGTGCTGCGCATCCCCGACACGCTGGCAGAGCCGCCCACCGACGTGGCGGCGTTCGACGCCGAGGAGATCGAGCAGATCGTCACCGAGGAGCTGGGCGGGTCGGCCATGTTCGCCTCCCGGTTCCGCGAGTGCGCGGGGCGGGCCCTGCTGTTGCCGCGCCGCACGCCCGGCCGGCGCAGCCCGCTGTGGCAGCAGCGGCAGCGGGCCGCCCACCTGCTCGGCGTCGCCTCTCAGTACGCGTCGTTCCCGATCGTGCTGGAGACGATGCGGGAGTGCCTCCAGGACGTCTTCGACGTCCCCGGGCTGGTGCAGCTCATGCGCGACATCGCCGCGCGCCGGGTGCGGGTGGTGGAGGTGGAGACCTCGCAGGCCTCGCCGTTCGCGGCCTCCCTGCTGTTCCACTACGTGGGCGCGTTCATGTACGAAGGCGACGCCCCGCTGGCCGAACGCCGTGCGCAGGCCCTGGCGCTCGACACCTCGCTGCTGGCCGAGCTGCTCGGCCAGGCAGACCTGCGCGAGCTGCTCGACCCCGACGTGATCTCCGACAGCGAGCGTGAGCTGGCCCGGCTCGACCGGCCGCTGCGTGACCCGGAAGACCTCGCCGACCTGCTGCGTTCCCACGGGCCGCTGCTGGCGCCCGACGTGAGCGTACGCGGTGGCGATCCGGCCTGGCTGGAGGAGCTGGAGCGGGCGCGGCGGGCGATCCGGGTGCGCATCGCCGGCGAGGAGCAGTGGGCGGCGATCGAAGACACCGCCCGCATGCGCGACGCGCTCGGCGTGCCGCCGCCCGTGGGCGTGCCGCACGCGTTCCTGGAGCCGGTGGCCGATCCGCTGGCCGACCTCGTGGCGCGGCACGCCCGCACCCGAGGGCCGTTCCACGCCGCGACGGCCGCCGTGCGGTTCGGGCTGGGCGTGGCCGTGGTGACCGACGCGCTGCGGCGGCTGGCCGCGAGCGGGCGGGTCGTCAGCGGTGAGTTCCGGCCCGGCGGGCGGGGCGAGGAGTGGTGCGACGCGGGTGTGCTGCGAATGTTGCGCCGCCGGTCGCTGGCCCGGCTCCGCAAGGAGGTCGAGCCGGTCGCCCCCGAGACGCTCGCCCGCTTCCTGCCCGCCTGGCATGGCGTCACCGGCTCCGACGGGGGCTCCCCTGCGCGGGGCACGATCGGGTCGGCGCGGGCCATGGACGCGCTGGTCCGTTCCATCGAGCAGCTCCAGGGGGCTGCGGTGCCCGCCTCGGCGCTGGAGACGCTGGTGCTGCCCTCGCGGGTGCCCGGCTACCATCCCGCGCTGCTCGACGAGCTGACCTCGTCGGGCGACGTCATGTGGGTGGGGCAGGGGTCGCTGCCCGGCGGCGACGGCTGGGTGTCGCTCTACTTCGCCGACACCGCGCCGCTGCTGATGCCGGAGCCGGCCGAGATCACGATGACGCCGGTGCACGAACGCGTGCTGGAGCTGCTGGGCGGGGGCGGCGCGCTGTTCTTCCGGGGGATCTCCGACCAACTCGGCTCGCTCGACGACGCGACACTGGTGTCCGCGCTGTGGGACCTGGTGTGGGCCGGCCGGGTGTCGGGCGACACGCTGGCGCCGCTGCGGGCGACGCTCGGCACCGGCCGGCCCGCGCACCGGCCGCCTGTGACGCGGCGGCGCCGGGCGGTGCTGCCGAGCCGGAGCGGGCCGCCGACCGTGGCGGGGCGGTGGTGGCTGCTGCCCGGGCCGGCCGCCGACGCCACCCAGCGGGCTCACGCACAGGCTGAGGTCCTGCTCGAACGGCACGGCGTGGTGACCCGAGGGGCGGTGACCTCAGAACGACTGCCTGGTGGGTTCACGCCCATTTACCAAGTTTTGCGGGTGTACGAGGAGAGCGGGCGGTGCCGCCGGGGTTATTTCGTGGAGGGGCTCGGGGGTGCGCAGTTCGCGCTGCCGGGAGCGGTCGACCGGATGCGCGCCATGGCCCCGAGTGTCGCCCCCACCACCCAGCCGGAGGGCCTGCCGGCCGACTTCCGCACCCCACCAGGCGAGGGCGTGCCCGCTGCTGAAGGACCTGGTGGGCGTGGCGCGTGGTCTGGCGGTGTAGGGGCCAAGCGCGGGCTGAGTGATGGGGGGCAGCGGGCCGTGGTGTTGGCGGCGGCCGACCCGGCCAGCCCGTACGGGGCGGCGCTGCCCTGGCCGCAGCATCCCGGCGACGTCGGGCACAAGCCAGGGCGGAAGGCCGGTTCGCTGGTCGTGCTCGTGGACGGTCACCTGGTGCTCTACGTGGAGCGCGGCGGCAAGACGCTGCTGTCGTTCACCGACGGCGAGCGGCTGCAGCCGGCCGTGGACGCGCTCGCCCTGGCCGTACGCGACGGGGCCCTCGGCAAACTTACGGTGGAGCGGGCCGACGGCGCGCCGATCGTCGACTCCCCGCTGGCGGCTGCCTTGGAGGCGGCCGGCTTCCACCCCACCCCCCGCGGCCTTCGACTGCGCGCCTGATCCCCGGGCGCAGGCGAGCGCGCAAAGCGTGCCCAGTGTGAGAGCCGACAAGCCCGGTCAGGCCGGGCGGGAGCCCCGATAAGCCGATCCAGGCTGCCGAGAGCGAACAAGCCGGTCACCCCGGGCGAGAGGAGATGAGCGAGCCCAGGCAGGGTGAGAGCAGACAGCCGGTCCAGGACAGGCATCGGGGGGAGGCCTGACCTGCGCCTGTCGCCGGACGCGGCCCCCGCCTCGCGGCGACTGTCGCAGGCGACCTGTTCATCGTGGAGATGGAGCAGCTAATAGACCGTTGAGGTTGGCGAACGCAGCCATTGAGGTCAGCGAGCGACCGTGAACGGACCAGCACAGCCATGAGCCTGGCGACCGCGGCCATTGAGGTCAGCGAGAGCGACCGTGAAGTGGACGAGCACAGCGAGGAAGCCGGCAAGCACGACCGTTCAAGTCAACGAGAGCCACCGCGAAGTCGACCAGCACAGCCAGGAAGCCGGCAAGCACGACTGTTGAAGTCAGTGAGAGCGAACCGATGGGTGGGCGAACCAGGCCGCCGAGGTGGGCGAGTGGCATGCGCGGTACGCGCGAGCTCACGGCGGCCGCAGCTCTCAAGCGCCGCCATCCGCCGTGGCGGCAGGCGCGCCGCCATCTGGCGTGGCAGTGGCGCGCCGGCGTTGCTAGGAGCTGTTTTGTGAGTCTGTTGGGGATGCCGGCGCTGCCGTATCGAGAGTCTTCGCTCCCGCGCGGAACGCCAGGGCCACCGCGAAGAGGAGCGCGGCGGCGGCGAGCGGCGGCCATGACAAGGTGGGTGACGGGAGGAAGGGCCCGGTGAGGCCGACGCGGTCGAGTACGGTCGCTGCGACGGCGCCCGGCAGTAAGGGGCTGAGGCCTCCGACGAGCGCAAGAGCGGCGAGCCAGGCGATCCGGGCGGGATTTCGCCTTGTGAAAGGGCGTCCTTGCGTGAGGGAGTTCAGGAGGGCGATCAGCAGGAGGGCGGCGACGCCGGCACACAGGCCGCCCAGTAAGACGTCTCCGCGTGAGAGCACTTGTTCGGCGACCGTGGAGCCCCCTACGTCCAGGGTCAGATCTCGGCCGTTGAGGACGACGCCGGCGGGGAGGTTCACACCGCTCAGCGGCGAACGGGAGACGGCTTCCAGCGTGGACGTGACGCGGATGGTGACGTACCCACCGGCCCGGGTGGCGGCGTTGATCGTATACGCGATGCCCCAGACCGCCGTGGCGGCTCCGGCGAACCTGATCGTATACAGGGCCAGGCGGATGAGCATGCCTTCCATGAGCGCCTCACGAAGCGGGTCGATTGCGGTCATTATCCGGGGCGGCAATCACTGCAGGCAGCCCGAAAGGCTCCGCGATGCCCCGAAAGTAAGGGGTTACCGCGGAGTTGAGTGAACGTTTAAGGTTCTGAACGTGGCGTCAGAATCTCGGACGTTCGTCGAAGAGGCCCGGCGGGCGCAGATCATCGGGTGTGCCATCGACGTTCTCGCCGACGAAGGGTACGCGCAGGCCACCATGGCCAGGATCGCCAAGCAGGCGAAGATCAGCCCCGGGGCGATCTCGTACCACTTCGGGGGAAAGGCGCCGCTCATCGACGCGGTCGTCAGCGACGTGGCCAGGATGGCCACCGACATGATGGTGCCGCGCATCCTCGCCCAGCCCACCGCGACCGAGGGACTCAAGGCGTACGTCGAGGCCAATCTCGACTTCATGCGGCAGCACCGCAAACCGCTGCTGGCGCTCATGGAGATCATCACCCACGCCCCTCGCGAGAGCGGCGGGCCGGGGCCGTACGACAGGCAGGCCGAGATCGCGATCCGCGACCTGGAGAAGGTGCTGGAGTGGGGCCAGCGAACGGGCGAGTTCCGCGACTTCGACAGGCACACCATGGCCGTGGCGCTCCGTGGAGTGATCGACGCCGTGGCCGAGCACCTCATCCCCCACCCCGACTGGGACTTCGACCTGCTCGCCCGCGAGCTGGTCACCACTTTGACCCTCGCGACCAGGAGATAAGCCATGACAGCGGCGTTAGATATCAAGGGCTTAGCGAAGACCTACGGGGACAATGTCGCCGTCGACCACGTCCACCTCACCGTGCCGCAGGGCTCCTTCTACGGCCTGGTCGGGCAGAACGGCGCCGGCAAGACGACCACGCTGTCCATGGCGGTGGGCCTGCTGCGGCCCGACGCGGGCACGGCGAGCATCTTCGGCGCCGACGTGTGGGCCGACCCCGCGAAGGCCAAGCAGCTGGTCGGCGTGCTGCCCGACGGGATGGCGCTGCCGGAGCGGCTGACCGGGCGCGAGATGCTGACCTATCTCGGGCTGCTGCGCGGGCTGAGCAAGGACGTGGTGGCCGAGCGGGCCGGAGAGCTGTTGTCGGTGCTGGAGCTCGACGGCGCGGAGAAGACGCTGGTGATCGAGTATTCGACCGGCATGCGTAAGAAGATCGGCCTGGCCACGGCGCTGCTGCACGCGCCCCGGCTGCTGGTGCTGGACGAGCCGTTCGAGGCGGTCGATCCGGTGTCGGCGGCGACGATCAAGGGGATTCTGCGCGAGTTCGTCGCGGGGGGCGGCTCGATCGTGTTGTCCAGCCACGTGATGGCGCTGGTGGAGCAGCTGTGCGACCACGTGGGCGTGATCGACAAGGGCCGGGTGGCTGCCGCGGGCACGCTGGACGAGGTACGGGGCGCGGCGACGCTGGAGGACCGGTTCGTGGAGCTGGTGGGCGCGGCCACCACGGCCACGAAGGGGCTGTCGTGGCTGTAGCGATGACGCTGGTCCAGATGAAGGTGGCGATCCTGCGCCACGCGATCAAGGGCCCGCAGGGCGCCACGATGAGCTCGGCGGGCGTGCTCGGCGCCCTGCTCGCGGCCGGCACGATCTATCTGGCCTTCCTGGGCGGCGACTGGCTCGCCGCCGCGTACGCCGTGTGGATGCTCGGCTGGATCATCGGCCCGGTCTTCTCCGGCGGCGACGAGACGCTGCGCCCGGAGTTCTTCGCACCGCTCGGGCTGCGGCAGCACCGTCTCGCGGCCGGGCTGCTGGCGTCGGCCTTCGTGGGGGTCGCGCCGGTCGTCAGTCTGGTCGCGCTGGGCGGGCTGGTCGTGGCCGGGGCGCGGGAGGGCGTCGTGGGGGCTCTCGTGGCGCTGCCCGCGATGGTGTTGCAGCTGGCGGTGTTCGTGCTGCTGTCGAAGGTGACGGTGGGGCTGCTCGGCGTGGCGCTCGGGTCCCGGGTCGGGGCGATCGGCGCCGGGGTGATCAACGGGGTGATCCTCGCCTTCCTCGGGCAGAGCTGGGTCTTCGCCGTGGCCTTCGGTCAGGGCGGGCAGATCCCCGAGTTCGTGCGTTATCTGCCGTCAGGGTGGGGGCTGCTCGCGGTCCGGGGCGACTATCTGGCGCTGGCCGCGATGGCCGTGCTGGTCGTGCTGCTGCTGGCGGCATGGGCGGCGCTGCTGGCCCGGCGTACGGGCAGGGACCGGCCCTCGACGCGGGGGCGCAGGCCGATGCGGCCGGCCACGGCGCGGCAGGCGGTGGTCGCCAAGGAGCTGCGTACGTGGACCCGCGACCTGGTGCGCAACCACCTGCTCACGTTCGCGCTGGCCTACGGGGTGTTCTTCGCGGGCACGCCGCTCGTCGTGGGCATCCCCGACATGCTGCCGCTGGCGGGGCCGGTGTTCATCGCGATGGCGGCGGCCATGACGGCGAACTCCTACGGCACCGACGGCACCGCTCACTGGCTCACGCTGATGACGCCCGGCGCGTCCGACGCGCGGGGGCGGCAGCTGGCGTGGCTGGTGACGGTCGGGCCGGTCGGGGTGGTGGTCACGGTGGCGTTCACGATGATCACCGGTGGACCCTGGCCGGTGATCCTGGCGGTGACGCCCGCGCTGCTCGGCGGGGGCGCCGGCCTGGTGCTGCTGGTCTCGGTGTACGGCCTCGTGCCCGGCATCGACCCGCGCAACCGGGGCGGCAACCCGCTGCGCACCAGCGAGGACGACGGCACGCAGACCGGGATGGCGTACCTCATGCTGCTCCTGGTGGCGTGCGCGGCGGCGCCGGCCATGACGGCGGCGTTGCTGTTCGGCTGGTGGGGCGTGCCGGTCGGGGTGGTGACCGGCGTGCTGTGGTACTGGTGGTTCGGCCTGCTGGCGGAGCGGCGGCTGACGACGAAGGGGCCGGAGCTGCTGCAGCTGATGCGTACGGGCCGGCGTCCGGGCAGCGGCACCTCCGCGTTCGCGATGCCGAAGATGTCGAAGCCGCGTGAGGCCGTCGTGATGGTCTGCGTCACGCTCGGGGCGATCCCGCTGATCCCCCAGGGCGTCGTCGCGATGGTGATGACGGCCGAAGGACAGCTCCGGCACTCGTGGTTCCTGGCCACGTACATGCCGCCGGGGCTGCGCTGGCCCACGGCCGTCGTGATGATGCTCGTCGGCCTGGCCATGTACGTCACCGGCTTCCGGCTCTGGCACCAGGCGAAGAAACAGGCTGCCCATAAAGCCCAGGAGGCCTGATAAGAAGATCGCATGGGTCCCTTGAAGCGCTTACGCCAGGATCTCGCCACCGGCAAGAACCTCGAGATCTACGTGACGGCTCTGATCGCGTTGGCGGTCGGCGTGCTGGGCGTGTTCGACGCCGTGAACACGAAGGTCGTGGGGGCCGCGACCCTCGCCACGCTGGCGTTGGTGGCGGTGAACGCGCTCGGCCCGCGCCACCAGGTGGCCGACCTGGAGTCGCGGGTCGCCGAGCTGAGCCGCCAGCTCGAAGGGAGCCTGGCCGGCGGCGACTTCCTCAGCAAGGACCGCGAGAGCCTCAGCGGGCGGGTGGGCCGCGCCGACGACATCCGCTTCGCGGGCGTGACGCTGAGCCGGACGGTCCGCCGGTACGCCGACGACCTGCGCCAGGCCCTGGAGCGCGGTGCGTCGGTCAAGGTGCTGATGATCGACCCGGTGGGCGCGGCACCGGAGGAGGCGGCGCGCCGGAGCACGATCCCCGACCAGCCCGACGTCTTCGAGAGTCGCGTGCGCTCCACCCTGTACGTGCTGCGCGACCTGCGTGCCCGCGACGGGCTGGAGGTGCGGCTGCTGCCGCTCGTGCCCGCGTTCGGGCTGCTGATGCTGGACCCGGGCGACGACGACGGCATCGTCTATGTGGAGCTGGGCACTCACCGCTCGCCGGGCAACGACCCGGCCTTCACGCTCAGCCCGCGCCGCGACCACGCGTGGTGCCGCCATTTCGCCGCCGAGTTCGACCGGCTGTGGGAGGTCTCACGCGAGGTGACGGACGCCGACTGGCACCCGGCCGCGCGGACCTGACCCGGCTGCGCGGGAAGGTGTCCCTTGTATACGATTTAATCCCCTTATGAGTGGTATCACGCTGGGCGCAGCGCATCAGACCTTGCGCGACGAGGTCACCGCGGAGCTCCGCCACCGCATCCTCACCGGCGAGCTGCGCCAGGGCGAGCGCCTGGTGGAGGACAGGCTGGCCGCCTCGCTCGGCGTCTCACGCAACCCCGTACGCGAGTCCATCCGGGTGCTGGCCGCGGAGGGGTTCGTCCAGGTCGTCCCCCGGCTCGGCGCCACGGTCGCCCTACTGTCCCAGGAGGAGGCCGACGAACTGTTCGACGTGCGCATGGCGGTCGAGGGCCTGGCCGCGCGGCTGGCCGCCCGCAAGCGCAGCGCCGCCTCGGCCGAGCTGCTGCGCACGGTGCTGGAACAGGCCGGAGAGGCGGTGGCCGATGGGCGGCTGGAGCAGGTTGCCGCCCTCAACACCGCGTTCCATCTGGGCATCGGGGAGGCGGCGGGCAACTCGTACCTGACGCTCATGATGAAGCCGATGGTGCAGCGCGCGCAGTGGATCTTCAGCAGGACCGCCGCCGCGCGCGCCCCCCACTCCTGGACCGAGCACCTCAGCCTGTACGAGGCCATCGCCGCGGGCGACGAGGACGACGCGCAGGCACGGGCGGTCGCGCACGTCGCCGCGGCCCGGCGGTCGTTCCTCGCCGAGACCGGCCGCACGGCGACACACCGGAACGACTAGCGAAACACCCGAACGATTCGAAAACGCTCAGATAACAACATAGGGCAATGAAACACCAGTGAAATGTCAGGTCTTGTATACAGTCTCCTAAACCCTTCAATGGAGGCCACATGAGACCGTCCCCCAGGCTCGTCGCGGTTCTCGCCACACTCCCCCTCGCCCTGGCGGCGTGCGGCGGAGGAAGTTCGAGCACCACGCCCTCGGCCCCACCCTCCATAGCCGACGCCTCGGCCGACAACCGGCCGGTCAAGGCCGGCGGAACACTCAACATCGCACTCAACGCAGACCCCGACGCACTCGACCCGAGCAGCTCCACCACGCTGGTGGGCCGCGAGGTGTTCGCGAACATGTGCGAGAAGCTCTATGACATCGACGCGTCCTCGACGCTCATCCCCCAGCTGGCCGCCTCCATGCCCGAGCTGTCCGACGACGGCAAGGAGGTGACGATCAAGCTGCGTGAGGGGCTGAAGTTCAACGACGGCACGCCCTTCGACGCCGAGGCGGTCAAGAAGTCGCTCGACCGGCACCGCACGTGGGAGAAGTCGGCGCGCCAGGCCGACCTCGCCGCCGTCACCGAGGTCACGGTCGTCGACCCGTCGACGGTGCGGCTCACCCTGACGCAGGCGTTCACGCCGCTCACCGCACAGCTCGCCGACCGCGCCGGCATGATCATGTCGCCCAAGGCCCTGGACGCCGAAGGCGACAACTTCGGCGCGAACCCGGTGTGCGTGGGGCCGTTCAAGTTCGCCAGCCGTACGTCAGGCAACCAGATCGCGCTGGAGAAGTCGGCCGACTACTACGACGCCGCCAAGGTCAAGCTCGACAAGCTCGTATACAAAATCATCGTCGACCCGAACGTCCGGGCCGCGAACCTGAAGTCCGGCGACGTGCAGGTGGCCGACCAGCTCGCCACGAACACCGTCAAGGGCGTCCAGGACGACCCCAACCTGAGCGTCGTCTCGGGCGGCGGCCTCGGCTACTACGGCATGCAGATCAACATCGGCAACGTCAGCGGCTCCACCGAGAAGCCGGGCGAGGTCGACACGCCGCTGGGCAAGAGCCCGGAGCTGCGTGAGGCGTTCGAGCTGGCGCTCGACCGTGACGTGATCAACAAGACCGTCTACAACGGCCTGCACGAGGCGGACTGCTTCCCGGTGCCGCTGGACAGCCCGTACCGGCCGAAGGACCTGCAGTGCCCCAAGCGTGACCTGGCCAAGGCCAAGCAGCTCGTCCAGGCCTCCGGGGTGCCGACGCCGGTCAAGGTCACCCTGACCTCCCCGAACGACGCCACCAACGTCCGCCTGGCGCAGGTCATCCAGCAGATGACCAAGGAGGCCGGCTTCGAGGTGAGCGTGCAGACGGCCGAGTTCGTCACCACGCTGGAAGCGGGCCGGGCGGGCAAGTTCGACGTCATGCTGCTCGGCTGGTCGGGCCGCGTCGACCCGGACGGCAACCTGACGAACATCGTCACCACCGGCGGCAGCAACAACTACGGCGGCATGTCCGACCCGGGGGTGGACGACCCGATCAAGCAGGCCGCCGCCGAGACGGACGTCGCCAAGCGCGCCGAGCTCTACGGCTCCGCCATGCGCAGGATCCAGGAGCTGCGCAGCGTCGTGTACCTGTACCACAACAAGTACTACCTGGGCATGAGCAAGAACGTGGCCGGCGTCCAGTACTTCAAGGACGGCCTGCCGCGCTTCGTGACCGCCGGATTCACCGCGTAATGCTCTGGTTCATCCTTCGGCGTTGCGGGTCGGCGGTCATCGTGCTGTTCCTGGCCAGCATCCTGATCTTCCTGGGGATCAGGGCGCTGCCGGGCGACCCGGCCACCGTCATGGCGGGCGACGAGGCGTCGCCCGCCGTGGTGGCCGCCATCCGGCAGGAGTTCGGCCTGGACAAGCCGCTGCCCGCCCAGTACCTCGACTACGTCACGCAGACCGTCACGGGCAACTTCGGCCGCTCCACCCAGGACCAGCTGCCGGTGATCGACATCATCGCCGAGCGGCTCCCGGTGACGCTGGAGTTGTCCGCCCTGGCCATGCTCGTCGCCATCGTCATCGGCGTGGGCGCGGGCATCGTGGCGGCGATCCGCCGCGGCAAGGCCGCCGACTACGTGGCCACCGGCTTCGGCCTGGCCGGGCTCTCGGTGCCGCACTTCTGGCTCGGCCTGCTCGGCATCCTGCTGTTCGCGGTCACCTGGCGGGTGCTGCCCGCCTCCGGGTACGTCCCGTTCTCGGAGGATCCGGCGCAGAACCTGCAGCGCATGATCCTGCCCGCCCTCGTGCTCGGCACCGGCTTCGCGGCCATCCTCATGCGGCAGACCCGCTCGGCCATGCTGGGCGCGCTGTCGGCCGACTACGTCCGCACCGCCCGCTCCAAGGGCCTGTCGGAGGCCAAGGTCGTCGGCGCGCACGCGCTGCGCAACAGCCTGACGACCGTGGTGACCGTGCTCGGACTGCAGCTCGGCGCGCTGATCAGCGGCGCCGTGGTGACCGAGCAGATCTTCGTCATCCCGGGCTTCGGCAAGCTGACCGTGGACGCGGTGCTGACCAGGAACTACCCGGTCATCCAGGCGGTCGTGCTGGTCACGGTGATCGGATACGTGCTGGTCAACCTGCTGGTCGACATCGCCTACGCCTTCCTCAACCCACGGATCAGGCTCTCGGGGGCGCGCCATGACTGACACGATGGCCCCGCCGCTGCGGCGCGCCAGGATGTGGCGGCGCTTCCGGCGGCGCCCGATGCCGATGACCGGGCTTGTGCTGGTCATCGGGTTCATCCTGCTGGCGCTGGTCGGACCGCTGGTCACCGGCGACCCGGCGGCGCAGGACTACCTCGCCACGCTCGCTCCCCCGTCGGCCGCCCACCCGATGGGCACCGACGACCTCGGCCGTGACGCCTTCGCCCGCATCGCGCACGGTGCGCAGGTCTCGCTCCAGGCAGGCGTGCTGTCCACGGCCCTGGCCATGGCGGTCGGCATCCCGATCGGGCTGGTCGCGGGGTTCTACCGGCGCTGGCTGGACCCGATCGTGATGCGCCTGGTCGACGTGACGCTGGCGTTCCCGTTCCTGGTGTTCGCGGTGGGTCTGGCGGCGATCCTCGGGCCCTCGCTCAGGGGCGTGGTGCTGGCGCTCGGCTTCTCGCAGCTGCCCGCCGTCATCCGGATCACCCGCGGCGAGGTGCTCGCGATCAGGGAGATGGACTACGTGGCCGCCGCGGTCGCCGACGGCGCCGGCGACGGTCACATCATCTTCCGGTACGTGCTCCCCAACTGCGCGAGCCCCCTCATCGTGCAGGCCACGGTCGCGATCCCGGCGGCGATCATCGGCGAGGCGACGCTGTCGTTCCTGGGCCTCGGCGTGCAGCCGCCGACACCGTCGTGGGGCGTGATGCTGACGACCGCGCAGCAGTACCTCGGTGACGCGCCCTGGCTGGCCATCTGGCCCGGCGTGATGATCGCGCTGGCCACGCTCGGCTTCAACCTGCTCGGAGACGGGCTGCGTGACGTACTGGACCCGAGGAGCGGCCCATGAGCCTGCTGGAGATCACCGACCTGAGCGTCGGCTTCGCCACCGAGGACGGCCTCGTGCAGGCGGTCAGGGACATCTCGCTGACCCTGGACGAGGGCGAGATCCTGGCGCTGTGCGGCGAGTCGGGCTGCGGCAAGTCGGTCACCGCGATGTCGGTGCCCCGGCTGCTGCCGCCCGACACCACGCGCCTGTCGGGCTCGGTCACGCTGGACGGCCGCGAGCTGACCACGCTGCCCGAGGCCGAGATGCGGCGGGTACGCGGCAAATCCGTCTCGGTCGTCTTCCAGGAGCCGATGACCTCGCTGAACCCGTCGTTCACCGTCGGCTACCAGATCGCCGAGGTGCTGCGCCGGCACGAGGGCCTGTCGCGGCAGGCGGCGGGCAAGCGGGCCGTCGAGCTGCTGGAGCTGGTGGGCATCCCGGCTCCCCAGCGCCGCATGAAGGAGTACCCGCACCAGCTGTCCGGCGGCATGCGCCAGCGCGTGATGATCGCCATCGCGGTGGCCTGCGAACCGCGGGTGCTCATCGCCGACGAGCCCACCACGGCGCTCGACGTGACGATCCAGGCGGGCGTGCTGGACGTCTTCCGCGACCTGCGCGACCGGCTGGGCACCGCGATCATCCTCATCACGCACGACCTCGGCGTGGTGGCCGACATCGCCGACCGTGCCGTCGTCATGTACGCCGGCCGCGCCGTCGAGCAGGCCCCGGTGACCGAGCTGTTCGCCCACCCGCGGCACCCGTACACGCTGGGGCTGATGAAGGCGCTGCCGTCCGCGGCCGTGAACGGGCGGCTGGCGGAGATCCCCGGCATGGTGCCCTCGCCGCTGTCCGACCCGGACGAGTGCGCGTTCCACGACCGCTGCCCGCGCGCCCAGGCGGACTGCCGCCTGTCCCGGCCGCCGCTCGTCCGCCAGGGCGAGGACCACCTGGCGGCCTGCTTCCACCCCGGAGGTCAGTCGTGATCCTGCGCATCGACAACCTGGTCAAGCACTACGGGCCCGTACGCGCCGTGGACGGCCTGTCGCTGGAGATCGGCGAGGGCGAGGTGCTCGGCCTGGTCGGCGAGTCGGGCAGCGGCAAGTCCACGGTCGGCAAGTGTGTGCTGCGCCTGACCGAGCCCACCGCCGGCACGATCGAGCTGAACGGCCGCGACATCACCCACCTGTCGCGCCGGGCCATGCGCCCGCTGCGCCGCGACGTCCACATGGTCTTCCAGGACCCCTACTCCTCGCTCAACCCGCGCTTCACGATCGAGCGGATCGTCGGTGAGCCGCTGCTGCGGCACAAGCTCGCCGACCGCCGCGAGACCTCCCGGCGGGTGGCCGAGATGCTGGAGAAGGTCGGGCTGCGCCAGGAGATGCGCTCACGTTTCCCGCACGAGTTGTCCGGCGGGCAGCGGCAGCGGGTGGGCCTGGCCAGGGCGCTGATCCTGGAGCCCAAGCTCGTCGTGGCGGACGAGCCGGTGTCGGCGCTGGACGTGTCCGTGCAGGCCTCGGTGCTCAATCTGATCACCGATCTGCAGCGGGACATGGGGTTCTCGTGCCTGTTCATCACCCATGACCTGTCGGTCGTGGAGTTCCTGGCCGACCGGATCGCCGTCATGTACCTCGGCAAGCTCGTCGAGTCGGGGCCGACGAAGGAGATCTTCGCTCAGCCTCGGCACCCGTACACGCAGGCGCTGCTGTCGGCCGCGCCCGTGGCCGACCCGGTCACGCAGCGCGAACGGCGCCGCATCGTGCTCGGCGGCGACGTGCCGAGCCCCGTGGACCCGCCCTCCGGGTGCCGGTTCCACACCCGATGCCCGCTGGCGTACGACGAGTGCCGTACCGTCGAGCCGGCCTTGCAAGACCCACGTGGCAGCGGCCATCCGGCCGCCTGCCACCTGGTAACGGCGGACCGCGTCCCCGACGCGGCCGCGACTCGATAGAAGGAGAGAACTTGTTCACCACCAGGCCCGAGCTGTCGGGCGACTTCGGCATGGTCGCGAGCACGCACTGGCTGGCCTCGGCCACCGGCATGGGCGTGCTGGAGCGCGGCGGCAACGCCTTCGACGCGGCGGTCGCCGCGGGCTTCGTGCTGCAGGTCGCCGAGCCGCACCTGAACGGTCCCGGCGGCGAGGTGCCGATCCTGCTGTGGAGCGAGGCCGAGCAGAAGGTGTCGGTCGTGTCCGGGCAGGGCGTGGCCCCGTCCGCGGCCTCCATCGAGCGCTTCACCGAGCTGGGGCTCGACCTCGTCCCCGGCACCGGGCTGCTGGCGGCGACCGTGCCGGGGGCGTTCGGCGGCTGGATGCTCATGCTGGAGCGGTGGGGCACCTGGTCGCTGGCCGACGTGCTGGCGCCCGTGATCCACTACGCCGAGCACGGTGTGCCGGTGCTGGAGCGCGTCTCCACCACGATCGAGTCGGTCAAGGGCCTGTTCACCGACGAATGGACGACCTCCGCTGCCACCTGGCTGCCCGGCGGGAACGTCCCGGCCGCGGGCACGAGGCTGGCCAACCCCGTGCTGGCGGCCACGTACCGGCGGCTGGTCGCGGAGGCCGAGTCGGCCTCCAGCACTCGCGAGGGCCAGCTGGAAGCCGCCAGGAACGCCTGGTACGAGGGCTTCGTCGCCGAGGCGATCGCCGAGTTCTGCGCCAAGACGGCCTGGCGTGACAGCTCCGGCGAGGTGCACGGCGGCCTGCTCACCGCCGACGACCTGGCGGCCTGGAGGCCGTCGGTCGAGGAGCCGCTGACCTTCGACTACCGCGGCCACACCGTGTGCAAGACGGGCCCGTGGGGCCAGGGGCCGGTGTTCCTGCAGCAGCTCGCCCTGCTGGAGGGCTTCGACCTCGACGCGATGGGCCACCTCGGCGCCGACTGGATCCACACGGTCACGGAGGCCGCCAAGCTGGCCTTCGCCGACCGCGAAGCCTGGTACGGCGACACCGACGTGCCTCTGTCCGACCTGCTGAGCCAGGAGTACAACGCCGAGCGGCGGCGGCTGATCGGCGCCCAGGCCAGCCTGGAGCTGCGTCCCGGCGCGCCCGGCGGGCGCACGCCCCGGCTGCCCGTCTACCCCGACCCGAGCACGATCCCGGGCGCGCCCGGCCTGTCGGGCGCGCGCGCCCCGCAGGGCGTCGGCGAGCCCACCGTGGGCCGGGTGGACACCGGCGAGCAGGTGATCTCCGCCGACGGCACGGTCAAGGGCGACACCTGCCACGTCGACGTCGTCGACCGCTTCGGCAACATGGTCTCCGCCACCCCCAGCGGCGGCTGGCTGCAGAGCTCCCCCACGATCCCCCAGCTGGGCTTCTGCCTCGGCACGCGGGCGCAGATGTTCTGGCTGCAGGAGGGCCTGCCCGCCTCCCTGCGGCCCGGTGCGCGCCCGCGCACCACGCTGTCGCCGTCGTTCGCGCTCAGGGACGGCAGGCCGTGGCTGGCGTTCGGCACACCGGGCGGCGACCAGCAGGACCAGTGGAGCGTGAACTTCTTCCTCGCGGTCGTCCACGGCAAGACGAACCTGCAGGAGGCCATCGACGCCCCCATGTTCCACACCGAGCACTTCCCCAGCTCGTTCTACCCGCGTGGCTCCCGTCCCGGCGTGCTGCACGTCGAGGACCGCGTGGACGCGGGCGTCGTCGCGGAGCTGCGCCGGCGCGGGCACGAGGTCGAGATCCAGGACTCGTGGTCGCTCGGCAGGCTCAGCGCGGTGGCCCGTGACGGCGACCTGCTCAAGGCCGCCGCCAACCCACGCGGCGCTCAGGGCTACGCCGTCGGCCGATGACGGCCGCTGCCCTCTCCGGCGCCGAAGGTGCTGCGCGGCGGCGTCGCGTTCGCCCTCGCCCTGCGCTGAACGTCAGGCGACGGTGGCCTCGATGAGGTCGTCCACCACCTCGGCGAGGTCGTGGTCCCTGGCGTAGGCGCGGCGCTGGCGTACGGCACCCGACCCTTCGCGCAGCAGCCGCTCGAGCCCCTCCTGGATGTACGTCAGGTCGCCCGCCTCCGACAGCGCCGGCCGTACGTGCTCCAGGAGGCGGCCGGCCATCACCGCGGCCGGCACGAGCGTCCCGTCGCGCAGGTCCAGGCTGTCCCCCCGGAGGCCGTCGCGGGCGGCCCGCCAGTAGGCCGCGCGCACCACCTCCGTCGGGACGGGCAGCCCCCGGTCACCGCGCGCGACGGCCCGCAGCGCCGTCATCACCAGAGCCCGGGTGAGCCCGATCAGGGTGAGGCTGTCGGCCACGTCGAGCGGCACGTCGGCCACCCTGACCTCCACCGTCGGCAGGCTGGACGACGGGCGGGAGTCCCAGTAGACGCTCTTGGGGTCGAGCAGCACGCCCGACTCCGCCAGCGACCGTAACGCCAGCTCGTACGTCTCGTACGACGGGAAGTACGGAGGCGCGCCGGAGACGGGCCAGCGCCCCCAGCTCATCACCCGCCAGGACGCGTAGCCGGTGTCGCGGCCGGCGAAGAACGGCGAGTTGGCGGCGAGGGCGATCAGCGTCGGCAACCACGGCCGCAGATGGTTGCCGACGTAGACGGCCTGCTCGGGGTCGGGCACGTCGACGTGCACGTGCAGCGCGCAGATCGTGAGCTCGTCCTGCAGCCCGCGGTAGAGCACCCGGCCCCGCAGGTAGCGGTCGTCGTCGGTGAGCGGCGGCGGCATGACGTCGCCCAGGACGGGCATGCCGCAGGCGACGACGGCCAGCCCGCACGACCGGGCCGCGCCCGACACCTCCTTGCGCACGTCACGCAGCTGCGAGCCCAGCTCGCTGAGGTCGGCGGAGGGCAGTGTACGGGCCTCCACCTGGAATCTGGTGATCTCGTGGACCACGTCCAACATGCCCGTCGCCGCCGCCAGCACGTCGGCCGCCCGTGGTGTCACGTGGCGAGTGCGGGGATCGACGACGAGGTATTCCTCCTCGATCCCGATGAGCGGAACCATGCCCACCTCGCAGGGGAGTCCTCTTCGTACGGAGGTTTGTGCCCGTGCGGCGCGGCGGGGGAACCTGGTCAGGTGGTGAGGTCCACGGGCCCGTAGACGGCGTGCGCGGTCCGCGTGACCATGGCCCAGTAGCGGTCGCCGTAGGACCAGTGCCACCACTCGGTCGGGTAGTTGACCAGGCCGGCCGGCTCCAGGGCGGCGGCGAGGAGCTTGCGGTGGGCACGGGCGTCGTCGGAGATGTCGGGGGCGGCGGTGTAGCAGGCGCCGCCGCTCTGCTCCGGGTTGTCGTTGACCTGGGTGCCCATGTCGTACTCGACGCCGTCGGGCGAGCAGAGCGTCAGGTCGACCGCGGCGCCCGCGGTGTGCGGGGCGACCTCGACCGGGGAGACGTAGCGGCTGGCCGCGATGTGCGACTCCTCCTCCGACATCTCGGCGAAGGTCGCGCGCAGCTCGGCGCGGTACCCCTCGAAGATGCGCCGCTGGGTGGCGACCGGGCGGTAGCCCTCGACGATCAGCAGGTGGTAGCCGCTCGGCAGCAGGCTCTCGGCGTGCTCCAGCCGGCGCAGCAGACCGGCCCGCAGGTGCGCGTACGCCCCGGCGTCGTCGGCCATCCGCGTGTCCACGCGCAGCCGGCCGCGCACGTCCGCCAGGGGCTCGCCGCACTCCTGCACCGGGATCGAGGTCACACGGGGGTCGGAGATGAGCACGACATCGTTCGGGGACTGCCACATGGGCAAGAATTCTCACACAGTGTCGGAGAAGACCTGCTCCCGGGCCTGCTCCAACGCCGCCACCAGGGCCCCGCGCAGCACCGGGTCGCCGTCGACCCTGGTCGTGACCACGGCAGGGCTGCTCGGGCAGACCCGCGCCACGGCCTGCTGCACCTTCGCGGCCAGCCGCTCGCCGCCGGCCCGGCCGACGTCGCCGCTGAGCACGATGAGCCCGGGGTCGAGCACCACGGTCACCGCCGCCGCGCCCACGGCCAGCCGGGCCGCCACCTCGTCCAGGTACGCCTCCTCGCCGTCCCGCACCAGGTCGGGCACGTGGTCGCCGCTCATGCTGTGCCGCTCGGCCAGCCCCCGCAGCGCGGCGGGCCCCACCAGGCGCTGGAACGAGCCCGACTGCGGCTCTGACACGTCGGTCGGCAGCGGCTCCCCGGGGACGGGCAGCCAGCCGATCTCGCCCGCGCCGCCGGAGATGCCGCGGTGCAGCCTGCCGCCCAGCATGACGCCGAGGCCCTGGCCGACGCCCGCCCACAACACCGCGAAGTCGTCGTAGCCGACGGCTGCGCCGTACGCGTGCTCGGCGAGGGCCACCAGATTGACGTCGTTCTCGATCGTCACGGGGACGCCGAGGGTCTCACGCAGGCTGGCCAGCACGCCGACGTGCCAGGAGGGCAGGTCGTACGACCAGCGCACGTCGCCGGTCGCCGGATCGACCACGCCCCGGGTGCCGATGACGAAGGCGCGCAGGCGTGACAGGCTGACGTTCGCCGTGTCGCAGGCCCGCCGTACCGCGTCGTGCACGGCGCCCACGGGGTCGCTCACGTCGGAGGGGTTGACGGTGATCTCGACCACGGTCCTGCCGGTGATGTCGGCCACGCCGACGCGTAGGCTGTCGGGCAGCACCTCGAGCCCGGCGACATACGCGCTGGAGGGGACGACTGCATAGAGCGCGGCGTGGGGGCCCCGGCCACCCGCCGCGCTCTATGC
>NZ_SMKQ01000090.1 GCF_004348995.1 Nonomuraea terrae | reverse complement strand
GGCCGAGTGGGCGGCGGGCTGGTGCCAGGACGGGGTCTCGGCGGGCGCCGAGGTGCGGCGGGCGACGACCGCCCAGATGAGCAACCCGAGCCCGGTCACCTTCAGGACGACGCTGATCAGGTTGACCACCAGCAACGCCACCGCGGAGCCCCCGCCCAGCGACGTGACCATCGCCGGGATCATGAGCTGGATCACGATCCCGAGCACCACCTCCAGCAGGAGGGTGATGCAGCCCGCCATGCCCAGGATCGCCGCCCGTCCGTGGTCGCGCCTGCGCAGTCCGGTCATGACGGCCCCGGCGATCAGCACGACGGCCAGGATGATCTGGGCGATCATCGAGATGATGAGGGATGCGGGGGACATCGAGCGACTCCAGCGGGTACGACGACGGACGCGACGACGCTACGGGGATTCGCGGATTTCTTCCAGCGCCCGGCTGATCGAATCCAGATCCAGGGCGCCCTGGTACCGCCGGCCGTTCAGGAAGAGGGTCGGGGTGCCGCGTACGCCGCTCTCGCGTCCCGACGTCTCGTCGAGCGCGACCCTTTCGACGTGGCGGGGCACGTCCCCCCAGGGGTCGACGGCGAGTTCGGCGGCGAAGTGCTCGAGGTCGGCGTCGGTGAGGAAGCGCTGGTTGTCGTAGAGGACGTCGTGCATCTCCCAGAAACGGTCCGCGTCGGCCGCGGCCTCGGCGACGATCGCCGCGGGGGCGGCCCGTGGGTGCAGGGTGCGCAGCGGGAAGTGCCGGAAGACCAGCCGCACGTCGGGGTTCTTCCTGATGATCTCCTCCAGGATCGGGTGGAGGCGCCCGCAGTAGGGGCATTCGAAGTCGGCGTACTCCACGATCGTCACCCGGGCCTTCGCGGGGCCGCGTACGTGGTCGCCGGGGCCGACCGGCACGGACAGGGTGTCAGGGAGCTCCTCGGCGGGCTCGGCGTCGGGCGGCGCGCAGACGCCGCCGCGGTCCCATGCCAGCTTGAAGATCACCCACCCCAGCGCGGCCGACAGCAGCGACCCGGCCAGGATGCCGATCTTCGCCTGGTCGTGCAGGACGGAGTCCTCGAAGGCCAGGTCGACGATGAACAGCGCCACGGTGAAGCCGATCCCGGACACGGCGGCCCCGCCCAGCAGTTGCCCCCATACGAGGTTGCCCGGCAGGGTCCCCCACCCGAGCCGCAGCGGCAGCCACGTGCCCAGCGAGATGCCGACGAACTTGCCGAGCAGCAGCCCCAGCGCCACGCCGATGGCGACCGGCGAGGTGGCCGCCGCCCGCAGGGTCTCGCCGTCGAGCCGCACCCCGGCGTTGGCCAGGGCGAAGATCGGCACGATCACGTAGCTGCTCCACGGGTGCAGCCGCAGCTGCAGCCGTTCGTTGACGGAGACGGCGCGCTGCACGCGGCGCGTGGCCTCGCGGGCGGCCCGGGCGCTCGGGGTGCTGGTGAACTCCTGGACGGCCTCCCCGGCCAGCAGCAGCTTGTGGTCGGTGGGCACGTACACAAAGACGAGGATGCCGAGCGCGATGCCGATCAGCGTCGGGTGGATGCCGCTCTGCAGGGTGGCCACCCACAGGGAGAAGCCGAGCACGATGTACGCGGGCGCCCGCCAGATCTTCAGCCACCGCAGGGTCACGATGGCGGCCAGCAGCAGCACGGCCAGGAGCAGCGCGGGGACGGACAGGCGATCGGTGTAGAAGATCGCGATGATCATGATCGCCAGCACGTCGTCCACGATGGCCAGCGTCAGCAGGAACGCCCGCAGCGGATCGGGGCAGCGCGCCCCGACCACGGCCAGCAGGCCGAGCACGAACGCGGTGTCGGTGGCGATCGGCACGCCCCACCCGCCGGCCGCCGGCCCGCCCGCGTTGAGCAGCAGGTAGACGCCGGCCGGGACCAGCATGCCGCCGAACGCCGCGACGGCCGGCACGGCGACCAGCCGGCGGTCGCGCAGCTGCCCGAGCCGGATCTCGTAGGAGACCTCCAGCCCGATGAGGAAGAAGAAGACGGTCATCAGGCCGTCGTTGACCCAGTGGCGCAGGTCGAGAGAGAACGCGGCGTCGCCGAAGGAGATCCCCATGGGCGTGTGCCAGAAGGCCTCGTACGTGTTGCCCCATGGTGAGTTCACCCACGCCAGGGCCAGCACCGTGGCGGCGAGCAGCACACTCGTGCTGCCGGCCTCCGTTCTCAGAAACGCCCGCAACATGACAGATCTCCCCCCGGAGATCTGATCCTAGGCGGGCTGGAAGAACAGGTAGAACGCCGCGTCGCGGGCCAGCAGGAAACCGACGATCGCCAGCGCCCATCCCGCGGCCGACACCGAGTGCTTGGTCAGCCAGTCGCGCAGCCGCTCCAGCCGCGGCTCCAGCCGCTTCCCGGCCGCCGCCCGCACCCCCATGATCACCAGAATGGGCAGGATCATGACCAGCACGTACGCCGCCAGCACGGGCAACCACTGCGCCGCCGTCAGCCCAGAGGTGGTCATCAGGCCGATCGCCGCGAGGTACGGGACCATCGTCGCCACCTCCACCACCCCGGCGGTCAGCCCGAGCGTCACCATCGTCGCCGGGCCGCCTGCCCGAGGCTGGAACGTGGTGGACTTGCCCCGTTTGGCGCGGCGCTTGGGGTCGAACCGGAAGCTCAGCACGAACAGCCCCACCCCGACGACGAGTTGCGCGATGTACCCGGGCCGGCTCTGCAACAGGTCGCCGAAGCTCTCCAGCGCCGTCGACAACCCGAGCATGAGCGCCACGCCCACCAGGAAGTAGAAGACCGTCACGGTGGCCAGGTAGACGAACAACCGCGGCGTCCGCGACCTGTCCATCGTCAGCATGAGCACCAGGGGGATGCCGAGGGTGCCGAAGCTGGTGCTGTCGACCAACGCCAGCGCTGCCAGGCCGAGGAGCAGTCCGATCGTCATACGGCAATCATCGTGATCAGGGTGGTGACCTGCCTCCTCCGGCGGACGGAACCTGGCGTACATCCTTCTTCCCATCAGGACGTCTACGGCGGACGGCGTAGCCGGGTGACCTCCCAGGAGACGACGACCCCGCACCCGCGGCGGTGGCACCGTGGGGCCATGGACGCACTCCGCCGCGCGCTCGGCGCCATCGCGTTGATCTGCGCGCTCTCTTTCGTGGCGTTCGCGCTGCTGCACTCCGGGGTCGCGCTCGGTCCGGTGCGTGAGCCGGTGATCGTGCCCGCCGTCGTCGTCGAGATCGTCTGCGCCGCCGCCGGGCTCACCGGCGCGTACGGCGCGCTGGCCCACCGCCGATGGGCCTGGGACGGCCTCCTGTACGGGTACGCCGTCGCCCTCGGCGGGGTGACGCTGGGAATCCTCGCGGTGGCCCTCGGCCCGGGGGAGCCCCGCGCGCTGCTCCTCTGGTATCACGGCACGACGGCGGCCCTGCTCGCCGGCGGCCTGACCGGGGCGTTCTACGTTTCGAGGGTGCGCAGGTAGGAGGCCGCCTCGGCGAGCCGGTCCTCGGTGAAGACGCGGATGCCGTGGCGTTCGAGCAGCGCCGTCGTGACACCCTGGCCCGGGGCGCGCCGCCCCGTGAACGTGCCGTCGTAGATCGACAGCGCGCCGCACGACGGGCTGCCCTCCTTGAGCACCGCCATCCGGACGCCGTGCGTGCGCGCCGCCGCGAGCGCCGCCCGCGCCCCCGCCAGGAACTCCTCCGTCACGTCGGCCCCGTCGGCGGTCAGCACGCGAGCCGCACCGTCGAGGACGGCCGCCCCGCCGGCGCCGCCCTCGATCTCGGCCGCGGGCCGGGGGACCGGCAGCCCGCCCGACACCTCCGGGCAGAACGACACCAGCCGCCCCTCCACCCGCCACCCGGCGAGGCAGGCGTCGGAGCTCGTCTTGGCGCGGCCGTCGTAGCGCACCTTGCGGCCGATCAGGCAGGCGCTGACGAGGATTTTCTGCACGTCTTCGATCCTATGAGCGTGACCGGCACCAGCGGGACGCCCGCCCCGGCCGACGCCATGATCGAGCCACGACGTACGCGGGGCGGGCGGGCTTCGAGCGCGGGCTCCGCCGGGTGCTGGACGGAATCGAGGGCGAGCCACCCGGGCGATAGCCTTGGCGGCGATGAACACCATCGTCTCCACGATCGTCATCGCCGGCGCGCTCGTGCTCATGCTGGCGAGCCTGATCGCCGCCTTCCGCAACCGGCCGATGGGCATGGTGCTGCTGGTCGGCTTCGCCGTGCTCGAACTCGCCGTGCTGGTGCAGGCGGGCTTCGTGATCGCGGCGGTGGCCGGCGGCGGCGGGCCCGCCGACAAGGTGACGCTGTTCGGCTACGTCGGCGGCCAGGTGCTGATCCCGCCTGCCGCGGTATTCCTGGCGCTGGCCGAGCGCAGCAGATGGGGCACGGCGATCCTCGCCGTCGCCGGGTTCGCGATCGCGGTCATGAACGGCCGGCTGCTGCAGATCTGGCAGGGCATGGCATGACCGCCCCCATCGGCTCAGGGCCGGGGCGTGCGCTGATCGCGGTCTACGGGCTGTTCTCCCTGGCCGCCGGGGCGCGGGCGGGCGTGCAGATCGCCATGAGGTTCGGCGAGGCGCCGCTGGCCTATTCGCTGTCGGCGTTCGCCGCGGCCGTCTACATCCTGCTCACCGTCGCGCTCTGGCGCGGCGCGCGGCGCCTCGCGCTCGCCGCGCTCGGCGTCGAGCTGGCCGGCGTGCTCATCGTCGGCACGCTCAGCCTGCTCGACCCGGCCGCCTTCCCCGACGCGACCGTCTGGTCCGGCTACGGTCAGGGCTACCTGTTCATCCCGCTCGTGCTGCCGCTCGTGGGCCTGTACTGGCTGCTGCGCAGGCGTTAACGCCCGCAGCGCCCGGGCAGGGGCTCATCACATGAGCACGATCGAGCACTCAGAAGACGTCAGGGTCCCCATCAGGGTGGCCTACAACCAGTGGACGCAGTTCGAGAGCTTCCCGGAGTTCATGGAAGGCGTCGAGTCCGTCAAGCAACTGAGCGACACGCGTACGGCGTGGGTGGCGGAGATCGCCGGCGTCAGGCGCGAGTTCGAGGCCGAGATCACCGAGCAGCACCCGGACGAGCGGGTCTCGTGGCGCAGCCTCGACAAACCCCGCCAGTCGGGCGTGGTGACGTTCCACCGGATCGACGACGGCACCACCAGGGTGACCCTCCAGATGGAGTACGACCCTGAGGGCATCGCCGAGACGGCCGCCGACTGGCTCCAACTCGTCCGCATGCGGGTCGTCGGGGACATGAAGCGGTTCAAGCAGTTCATCGAGTCGCGCGGCGGCGAGACCGGCGCGTGGCGCGGCGACGTGCCCGGACCGCACCAGCGCGACGACGTGCCGGGGTCGCACCAGCGCGGCTCCACGTACGGCGGTGACCAGCCTGTTCCGCCCGGCACGGTGGGCGGCGACCAGCCGCCGGGCGGCACGCTGCCGCCTCCTGGGCCGATGCCCCCTGGCGGGGAGCCGCCGCAGGGCCCGCGACCCGTCCTGTGACGCGGTTTTCCGACGAGACCCCCGCCCCGTGGGCGGGGGTCTCGTCGTCTGTGCGGGGCCGGGGGATTTGACAGCGGATCGGAATAAACCTAAGTTTCCGGCCTGTTACTGATTCATCCCATGATTCGATGAGTAGAGGATTGCCTGAATGAGTGCGCTGGTCCCCGAGTCCCGAGGCAGACCCGGCTCCCTGGCCTGGCTTGTCGTCCTGGGGATCGTCCTTGCGGCGCTCAACCTGCGTACCGGCGTCACCAGCGTCGGGCCGGTGCTCGACGAGATCGCCCGGACGCTCGGCATGTCGAGCGTCGGCACCGGACTGCTGACCACGTTGCCCGTGCTGGCCTTCGCCGGCGTGGGCGCGGTCACCCCGGGGCTGTCGCGGCGCTTGGGCGAGCACCGGCTGCTGCTGCTCGCCCTGGTCACGCTGGGCGTGGGGCTGCTGGTCAGGGTGCTGGTCGACTCGGCCGCGGTGTTCCTGGTGAGCAGCGCGGTCGCGCTGTCCGGCGGCGCCGTCGGCAACGTGCTCATCCCGACGCTGATCAAGCGTCACTTCCCGGCCCGTACCGGGATCATGACCACCGTCTACACCACGGCCCTCGCGGTGGGCACCATGCTGGCCGCCGCGGCCACCGTGCCGATCGAGAACGTGTCAGGCGACTGGCACGTCGCGCTCGGGGTGTGGGCGGCCCTGGCCGCCGTCGCCGCCATTCCGTGGCTTGCGCTGTTGCGCAGTGAGCCGGAGCGGGACACGGGCGGCCGGGACGAGGGCATCCGCGGCCTGCTGGGAAGCCCGCTGGCCTGGACGATCGCGATCTACTTCGGCACCCAGTCGATGATCGCTTACATCATGTTCGGCTGGCTCGCCACCATGCTCGGCGACCTCGGGTACGACAGCGCGCAGGCCGGGCTGATCGTCGGGATCTTCACCGCGCTGAACATCCCCGTCTCGATGTTCGTGCCCTCGGTGGCCGGCCGCTTCCGCGACCAGCGGCCGGTCGTGGTGGGACTGGTCGCGTTCTACGTGATCGGGTTCGCCGGGCTCTGGGCCGGGCCGGCGTCGCTGGCGCTGGTCTGGGTGGCGTTCGTGGCGGTCGGCATGGGGTCGTTCCCGCTGGCGCTGATGATGCTCGGGCTGCGCACGCGGACGCCGGAGACCACGGCCGCGCTGTCGGCGTTCGGCCAGAGTGCCGGCTACCTCATCGCCGGCGCCGGGCCGCTGCTGGTGGGCGTGCTGCACGACGCGACCGGCGGGTGGGCGCTGCCGTTCACGCTGATCTTCGTGGTGATCGCCGCGCAGCTCGTCACCGGCCTGTACGCCGGCCGAGACCGCTACCTGGAGGACGAGCGGCGCGCCGGGCGCTGAGACAATTCCCCGATGGAATCCACGCTCGTCACCTTTCCCGAAGGCCGCACCAGCGGCCGCTCCCCGATCGTCGGGGCCGTGCCGGTGGGGGAGCGGCACGGCCTCGTCGTCGCCGAGACGCCGTTCCACCCCCTCGACCACACCTGGCCCGACCAGCCCGCCGACCGCGGCACGATCGGCGGCCTGCCGGTCGCCGACTGCGTGACCGGCGCCCGCTCGGCCGACGGAGAGGTCCTCATCGGTGAGGCCATCCCGGTGCGGCGGGGCGCCGAGGGATGGCAGTGGCTCGTCGTCCACGTGACGGAGACCCCGCTGCCCGTGGGCGCCGAGGTCGACCTGGAGGTCGACGCGGGCTTCCGGGCGGCGCTCTCGGCCGGTCACACCGCCTGCCACCTCGCCGCGCTCGCCCTCAACGCGGCCCTGGCCGGCCGCTGGCGCAAGGAGACGAGGACCGACGCGCTCGGGCATCCCGACTTCGACCAGGCCGCGATCACGTCCTCGCGGATCAGCCCGTACGGCAGCGTCGACGTCTACCGGCTGGGCAAGTCGCTGCGCAAGAAGGGCTTCGCGGCCGACGACCTGGACCCGGCGAAGGTCGCCCACGAGGTGAACGACCTGCTGCAGGCGTGGGCCGACGCGGACGCGCCGGTCCGCGTCGAGGTGCCGGGGCCGGAGCTGACGGCCCGCCGCACGTGGCACTGCTCGCTGCCGGACGGCGAGGCGTCCATCCCGTGCGGCGGCACCCACGTCAGGCACACGTCCGAACTGGGCCGGGTCGAGGTCGCCCTGACCCTGGACGATGCCGCCCTCACCATGCGCACCACCTGCGGACGCGGCTGACCCGCGTCAGGCGGTGGCGAGGTGAGCCAGTTTGTCGGGGTTGGCGATGAGGTAGATCGTGGTGATCCTGCCGTCCGACACCAGCAGCGAGAGCAGCGTGATCACCTGGTCGCCGGCCGAGATCACCACCGCCGGGGCGCCGTTGACCTGCGCCACCTCGAACGCCAGGTCCGGGACCTCGGCCAGGCCGATCGAGGCCATGAAACGCGCCATCTCCCTCGGCCTGGTGATCGAGGTCAGGAAACGGCCGACGTGGTCGGCGCCCGTGATGACGCGCAACGGCGCGCGCGCCTTGCCGCCGCCGTCGCTCACGATCGCCACGTCGTCGGCCAGCAACCGGATCAGCCCGTCCAGGTCCCCGGCCCCGGCCGCGTCGATGAACCGCTCGGTGATCCGCCGGCGTTCGCCCCGGTCGACCTCGAAGCGCGGCCGTTTGTCGCGTACGTGCTCGCGCGCCCGCCGGGCGAGCTGCCGGGTGGCAGCCTCCGACCGGCCGATGATCTCCCCGATCTCCGCGAACGGCAGGTCGAACGCCTCCCGTAACACGAACACGGCCCGCTCCAGCGGCGACAGCGTCTCCAGCACCACCAGCAGCGCCAGCTCCACGGAGTCGGCCAGCTCGGCGTGCTCGGCCACGTCGGGCTCCGTGCCGATCGGCTCGGGCAGCCACGGCCCGATGTACGACTCCCGCCGGGACTTCGCCCACCGTAGCCGGTCGATCGCCAGCCGCGTGGTCACCCTGACCAGGTACGCCTTGGGGTCGTTGACGTCCGCCTCGTCCACCCCCGACCAGCGCAGCCACGCCTCCTGGACGACGTCCTCGGCGTCGGAGACGCTCCCCAGGATCCGGTACGCGACACCCACCAGCAGGCCGCGGTGCTCCTCGAAGGTCGACATAAAACCTAAGACGTATCACGAACGCTCCGGCGTGACACGGGGGCTCCGGAACCCCTGTACACTTGTTGATCGCAAGGGGCTATGGCGCAGTTGGTAGCGCGCCTCCATGGCATGGAGGAGGTCTGGGGTTCGAATCCCCATAGCTCCACTCCTTGTTCCACAAGGCACCTCACCTCTCGTGGTGAGGTGCCTCTTCGTTTTCCGGCCGGTCGTAGCGCGACAGCTCGGCGTCGTCCGGTGGCTCGAAGATCGCGGCGCCCTGTTCGAGCATGGCGCGGGTGATCGGCACCGTGCCCCACCCATGGCGCGCCTCCACGCGGCGCCACAGCTCGTCCAGCGGGGCCGTGAGGTAGTGGAGCTCGACGGCCGCCCCCATCGCGCGGGCGGCCAGGCGCAGCTCCTCGCGCTCGGACCGCGCCCAGAAGCCGTACTCCAGGATGACCGTCTGGCCGAGCCGCAGCAGGTCGCGGGCGTGCCGCCAGAGCTGCTTCTCCAGCCGGTCGCGGGCGGCCTCGTCGTGCGGGTCGAGGCCGAGGTGCGCCAGCCACTCGTCCGGGCAGAGCCGCACGGCGGCGCGCTCGGCGGCCAGGCGGCGGGCCAGCGTGGTCTTGCCCGCGCCGGGCAGGCCGCAGATCAGGATCAGCCGTCCGGGACGGCGGGCCGGCCCGTTCACGGTGGGCCCGTTCACTGACGGGTGGCGGCGAGGGCGGCGTGTTCCTCCCGAATCCGGTCCCAGGCGGACTTCACATGGTGGTGTTCCGTGGCGACGCCGCCGACGGCCATGCGCAGCACCACGCGGCCGGCGATCTTCGTGTGGGTCAGGTAGAGGGAGCCGCCGGCGTTGAGCCGGTCCATCAGCCACGTCGTGGCACGATCCGCCTCGTCCGGGGGCATCCCTGGCCACAGGGGGCGGAAGCACACCAGGCCGAGGGGATGCGGCTCGTGCACCTCGAAGCCGGGCTCGGCGGAGATCCACGAGGCCAGCTCCTGCGCCAGCGCGACGCCCGAGCGGATGTGCGCGCGCAGGCCCTCGGCGCCGTACCAGCGGATGACCGACCACAGCTTCAGCGCGCGGAAGCGGCGGCCGAGCGGCACCTGCCAGTCTCGGTAGTCCACGACCGAGCCGGAGGAGGTGGCCGCGTTCCTGAGGTAGTCGGGCAGGATCGACAACGCGCCCAGCAGCGGAGCGCGGTCCGCCGTCCAGAGCACGGTGCAGTCGAAGTTGGTCAGCAGCCATTTGTGCGGGTTCGTGGCGTAGGAGTCCGCGTAGGCGGCCACGCCGTCGTTGATCCACCGGAACTCGGGGCAGACCGCCGCGACCCCGGCGTACGCGGCGTCCACGTGCAGCCAGACGCCGCGCTCGCGGCACACGTCGCCGATGGCGGCCACCGGGTCGATGGCCGTGGTCGAGGTGGTGCCCACGGTCGCGCACACCATCGCCGGCACGGCGCCCGCCGCCTCGTCGCGCTCCAGCAGTGTCCGCAGGTGGGCGGGGTCCATGGCCATCGTGCGCGGGTCGACGTCCACGACGCGTACGCCCGCCGCGCCCAGGCCCGCGATCCGCGCGGCCTTCTCCAGTGACGAGTGCGTCTGCGACGACACATAGAGGGTGTAGCGGCGGTCGATCCCCTCGGACGCCACCCGGCCGCCGCCGGCCCGGTGCAGCGCCGCCAGCAGCGCCACCAGACAGGCGCTCGACGCGGAGTCCTGGATGACGCCGCCGCCGCGCCCGTCGGTGCGGAAGTGGTCGGGCAGGCCCAGCAGGTCGGCCAGCCAGTCCACCACCACGGTCTCCAGCTCCGTGCACGCCGGGCTCGTGATCCAGAGCATCCCCTGCACGCCGAGCCCGCTCGACAGCAGGTCGCCCAGGATGGACGGGCCGCTGGCGTTGGACGGGAAATAGGCGAAGAAACCCGGATGCTGCCAGTGCGTCACGCCGGGCAGCAGGACGCGCTCCACGTCCGCCAGGACGGCCTCGAACGGCTCGCCGTGCTCGGGCGGCCGCTCCGGCACGGCGCGCCGGATCTCACCCGGCTCCACCTGGGACATCACGGGACGGGACTCGATGCCGGCGAGATAGTCGGCGATCCAGTCCACCACCTGCTTGCCGTGGCGGCGGAACTCTTCGGGGGTCATGTGACGGCTCATCCGTTCACTTTCCCCGCATCTCGAAAGGGTGAAAAGGGACGGGCCGGAGGTTTTCGCCTCCGACCCGTCTATCTCAAGCGGTCGAAGGACCGCCGAAGGTCAGTAGTGGCGCGGGTAGCCCCTGCTCTTGCCGAACGTCTTGCCGATGTGGAAGCCGCCGGGCAGGCGCACGCTCACGTGACGGCGGCCGTCGGGATAGGTCGAGACGTGGAAGCGCCGGTTGCCGTAGCTGTGGCCGACCCCGTGCCGCGACAGGTTGATCCGGAACGGCCCGACTTTGATTGACTTCCGGTAGTGCCAGCCCATGTCACCCCTCCGCCGTGTGCTTCACCCGGACAACGAGCGTGCGGCGCGCCGGGTTCCCGCGAGCGTCTCGGCGAGCGCGGCGAGCGCGTGCGGGTAGGCGCGTTCGGAGGGCGCGGCGTACCCGATGAGCAGGCCGTCGTGGCCCGCGTCGTGCCAGAGCGGGGACGCCGGGCGCAGGGCGATGCCGCGGTGCTCGCACGCGGCCAGCACCTCCGCCTCCGACGGGCCGTCCCCGGGCAGCAGGAGGAGGGCGCGCAGGCCCGCCGCCACGCCGGGCAGCCGCGCGCCGGGCAGCGCGTCGCGCAGGCGGGCGCGCAGCAGGTCGCGGCGGCGTCGGTAGCGCAGGCGGGCGGCGCGGATGTGCCGGTCGTAGTCGTGCGTCTCGATCAGCCTGGCGAGCACGAGCTGGCCGAGCACCTCGGTGTGCGCGTCGGCGTACAGCTTGGCCTCGGTGACCGGGCCGATCAGCGCGGGCGGCACCGCCATCCAGGCCAGGCGCAGCGCCGGCGCGAGAGACTCCGACGTGGTGCCGCAGTAGACCACCCGGTCGGGCGCCGTGGCCTGGAGCGCGCCGACGGGCTGCCGGTCGTAGCGGAACTCGCCGTCGTAGTCGTCCTCGACCACCAGGCCGCCCCACGCGCGCAGCGCGCGGCGGCGGCGCGGGTGCAGGGGGACGCCCATCGGGTACTGGTGCGCGGGCGTCACGACCGCCGCCGTGATCTCGGAGGTCAGCAGGTCGGTACGGGCGCCGAGCTCGTCCACCGGCAGCGGGACGATCTCGCACCCGGCGCGCGAGACCACCCCGCGGTAGAAGTCGTGGCCCGGGTCCTCCATGGCGACGGTGCCGCCGACGACCGTGGCGAGGAGGTTGAGCGCCTGGACGAACCCCGTCGTGACCACGATCAGCTCGGGATCGGCGAGCACCCCGCGGGTCCTGGCGAGGTAGCCGGCGAGCGCCGCCCGCAGCTCGATCCGGCCACGCGGGTCGCACGGGCCCAGCACCCCGGCGGGCGCGGTCGCCAGCACGTGCCGCGTCGCCCGCAGCCACGCGCGGGCCGGAAAGGCGGACACGTCGGGCTGCCCCGGCCGCAGATCGTGTACCGGCTCCCCATCCGCGCCCGAAGGGATCCGCGCGGGCTCGACCGGGGTGGTGGCCGGGAGGGCCACCTCGGTGGCGGCGCCGGGGCGGCTGATCAGGTAGCCCTCCGCGACGAGCTGGTCGTACGCCGCCGTCACCGTGCCGCGGGACAGCCGCAGCTCGGCGGCGAGGGAGCGGGTCGAGGGCAGCCGGGCGCCCGGCAGGAGACGGCCGTCCCCGATCGCCCGGCGCAGCGCGTCCTCCAGCGCCCGCCGCCGCCCGCCCTGCGAGGAGAGCTCCAGATGCAGGTCCACTCCCGAACTGGCCCAATCTTCCGGCACAGGACCGGATCTTACGGCTGGTCCGGTGCCGGTCCTAGCGTGTGTCGTGCCTTGAAGAACCGGAAGGACACATCACATGATCGTGATCGCTCACCTGAGCGACATCCACATCGGCGCCACCCCTGAGAGCGCCGGACGCGCCGACGCCGTCATGCGCACACTCGACGAGCTGCCCCACGACCTCGACGCCGTCCTCGTCACCGGCGACATCGCCGACCACGGGCTGGACGAGGAGTACGAGACCGCGGCCAAGCTGCTCGCCTCGCGGCATCCCGTCCTGGCCGGGCCGGGCAACCATGACGTGCGGGCCGCGTTCCGTCGTGTGCTGCTGGGGGAGGAGGGCGGGGACGGGCCCGTCAACCAGGTGCTGCGTACGGAGCGGGCGGTCTACGCGATGTGCGACTCGTCCATTCCGGGTGACGACGCCGGGCATCTCGACGACGAGACGCTCGGGTGGCTGCAGGGAGTGCTGGACGGAACGGAACTGCCGGTCTTCGTGGCCTTTCACCACCCGCCGGTGAGGCTGCACAGCCCGGAGGCGGACGGGATCCGGCTGCTGCGGCCGGAGCGGTTGGAGTCGGTGCTGGCGGGGCGTTCGAACGTGGCGGGGGTGCTGGTCGGGCATGCCCACACGGCCGCGGCCGGCACGTTCGCCGGGCGGCCGTTGCTCGTGGGCGGGGGCGTGGTGTCCACGCTCAAGCTGCCTTGGGAGGGCGGCGTGGGGTTCGACGCCTGTCTGGACTACGACCTTCCTGCGGTGATCGCGTTCCATGTCCTGGACGAGGACGGGGGCCTCACCACCCACTACCGCGTGGTCCCGTAGGGGCCGGGGAGGCGAACCTTCGGGGGTGCGGCCGGCGTTCGGTGGCTCGCACCCCCGACGGGTCGCGGTCAGCGTTCGGTCAGGGGGATGAAGGTCACTGAGTGGGCCGGGAAGTCGTAGGTGAAGGTCGAGGAGAAGCCGCTCTGCTGGTGCCGGACCGGAGAGATGCGGTCCGGGTCGGACAGGGAGTTGGTGTCGGAGGGGGCGCCGGTCAGGCTCGTGACCGTGGCGGTGGGGCGGACGCGGGTGGGGCCGAGGTCCACGTTCGCGCGGACGGCGGTGTCCTGGGCGTTGACGACCTTGAGGGTCACCGACGTTCCGTCCCGGGAGACGACCTGGTAGAGGGGCTCGACCCGCGAGTCGTCCACGACGGAGTTGACCTGCTGCCCGTCCAGCCAGGTCGTGATGCGGCGACCGCTGACCTGGATCTTCAGGTGGTGGTCGCGGCCGGTCCGGACGGTGTGGGACGAGGTGGCGACGGACGACTTGCCGCCGTTGACGGCCTTCTCGATGGCCGACTGGGTGTTGTTCCAGCCGCCGACGTTCCACCAGTAGAAGTTGCCGGTGTCGCGCACCCCGAACATCACCAGGAAGCCCTCCGCGCCGGCGGTCTTGCGGGCGGTCACCTCGATCGTGTAGTCCGACCAGTCGGCCGAGCCGGCGGTGGAGCGGGCGTCCGCGATCTGAGCGGTCTGTACGTACGCGCCGTCCTGGACGGTCCACGTGCCCAGGCCGGGCGTCCAGTTACCGGCGCCGGCCGAGCAGTCGTCGGCCAGCAGCACGGTGCCGTCCGCGGCGGTGACCTTCACGTCGTCGTAGCGGACGGCGGTGTTCCAGGAGCCGAGGCCGACGGCGCCGGTGATGTCCTCGACGGGCCCGGTCTCGCCCTCGAACGCGCTCGGCACCACCCGCTCGCCCACGTTCGTGGCGAACAGGCGCTGGACGTGGTAGCTCGGCGAGCCGTACGCCTCGTCGTTGTCGAACCAGATGAGGTCCGGCGTCCAGTCCACGTAGTCGACGTTGGCCAGCAGCGGCGCGTACGAGGCCAGCTCCACGACGTCGGAGTTGCGCTCGATACCCGTCATGTACGACGCCTCCGCCAGGGCGTTGTAGAACGTGTTGCCCTGCGAGGCGTACTCGCCCACGAACACCTTGGGGCCCTCGCGGTCGTAGGAGTCGTAGCGGCGGTTGTTGGTCAGGAACCAGCTGGTGTTGTTGTAGTAGTGCTCGTCGACCAGGTCGGCCTGCTGATCGCGGGCGAACTGCCACATCCGGTCGAACCAGGCGCCCTGCGACGTCTGCCCCGAGTTGCTGATGATCTTGATGTCCGGGTACTCGGCCCTGACGGCGTCCGCGAACTTCGGATAGTTCGCGAAGAACTGCTCGTAGATCTCCTCGTTCCCGAGCCCGATGTACTCCAGTCCGAACGGCTTCGGATGCCCCAGCTCGGCGCGCTTCGCGCCCCACTCCGACGTGACCGGGCCGTTGGCGAACTCGATCAGGTCGAGCGTGTCCTGCACCCACCGGGCCAGCCCGGCCTCGTCGGTCAGCGGCCGGTTCTCGCCGCAGCCGTTCACGCCCACCGACAGCACGGGCAGCGGCTCGGCCCCGAGGTCCTCGGCGAACTGGAAGTACTCGTAGTAGCCGATGCCGTAGCTCTGGTTGTAGCCCCAGAAGTTGAAGTTCGTCGGCCGCTCCTCGACCGGGCCGATCGTCTCCTTCCACTGGTAGATGCGCCGCCGGTCCTGGTTGTCCGCGTACGGGTCGTAGGTGCCGACGTTCGCCACGCAGCCGCCGGGGAAGCGCAGGAACTGCGGCTCCAGGTCCGCGATCATCTTCGCGAGGTCGGCGCGCATGCCGTTCTCACGCCCCTTGAAGGTGTCGCGCGGGAAGAGCGAGACCATGTCGAGGTCGGTACGCCCGGCCGGGGCCTGGACGACCAGGCGGCCGGTGTCGGTGGTGCCCGACGCGGTGAACGAGGCGGTGTACTTCGCCCAGCCGCCCGTCTTCACCCGCACCGTCGCCCTGCCGAGCACGGTGGAGCCCGCCTCGGCGGTGACCGTCAGCGGGGCGGCGTCCGCGCGCCTGGCCCACAGCGACAGCTCGTAGCGCTCGCCCTTCCGCAGCGGCAGGCCGCGGTTGAACCCGGCGTTGCTCACCCCGGCCGTGCCGTCGCCCGTCACGTCCAGCCGCAGGTAGTGGCGGTTGTTCGGGTTGAGCGGCTGCTCGGAGGAGATGGCGAGCGTCGCGGTGGCGCCGCGCTCGGCCTCGCTCCAGGCCGTCAGCCCGGTGTAGGAGGGCTCGTCGACCGCGTTGAACTCGAACGAGCGGTTCTGCACCAGCTCGGCGTAGAGGCCGCCGTCGGCGGCGTGGTTGATGTCCTCGTAGAAGACGCCGTACAGGTTGGGGCTCACCTTGGTGCCCGCCGCCCGGGTGTCCACGGTGAGCTCGCCCGAGGTGTAGCCCTCGATGCGGAACTTGTCCGCGTCCGTGCCCATGACGAGCCGGCCGTCGCTGATCGAGACGCTCCGGCCGCCCGAGGAGAGCGTGACCGTGCCGCCGCCGGCGTCCATGATCTCGAAGACCGACGCCGTGGAGCTCAGGCGCACCCGGTCGGACGCCCGCAGGTAGCGGCCTGTCGCGGCGTCCTTGAGCCGTACGCCGTCGCCCGAGGGCTCCGCAGTGAAGGCGAGAGCGGTCATCGGCGCCTTCGCCGAGGCCCGCACCGAGCCGGACCGCTCGGCCGACAGGTACGGCAGCGCCCTCGCGCGCAGCGTGAACGTCCCCTCAGGAACGACCCGCTCGCCCTCGGCCGCCTTGATCGCGAAGTAGTCGAACGTCGCCCGGACGGAGGTGCCGTTCTGCGCCGACAGCCCGAAGAGCCCGACCTGCCCGACCGTCAGCCGGGCGGTCATCCGGGCCGCCTCGGACCAGGCCGTGCCGTCCCAGTAGGAGGAGACGAACTCGTCGCCCGTCCGCGCCAGCTTGACGATCTCGGCCGTGGAGCCGGGACGGGGCGCGAAGGACGAGGTGAAGGCGGCGCCGACCTCGGTGGCCGTCTCGATCACCGGCCCGCCGGCGGACCCGACGTGCGCCAGCCCGGTCCGTACGTAGTCGTCCCACCCCTGCCAGGCCAGCAGGCCCGCGCTCTGGTAGTCCAGCGTGACCGGCGCGCTGAGCTTGACGACGGCCTCGAAGTCGCCGTCGGGGACGTCCACGAGGAAGAGGTTCCTGGCGTTGTTGGTGCCCTGGTGCGTGTCGCCGGTGAGGGTGTCGAGGTGGAGAGCTCCGCCCGACAGGCTCCATCTGGAGTCGTCGGGGGACAGGATCGACCAGTCCTCGCCGAGCGTGGTGCCGTCGAACTGCTCCACGACGGCGCCTTCGGGGATGGGCTCCGCGACCGAGGCCGCGGGCGTCGGTGGTGCCAGCAGGCCCGCCAAGAACAGGACCGATGAGGCGATACGCAGCATGAGTGGGGGGCTCCTCGGGTGTTAGCGCTAACAGAACGGAGAGCGTCAACGTCTGCGATTCGCGACCAGTCAAGAGTCGCGTGAAGTACCCGTCAAGACGGTTCTCTATAGCCCCGCCGTAACGTGAAGGATCCCTTGACGAGACCCGTTGTTAACGTTCACAGTCAGGCCAGGCGCCGAAAGAGGCACACGTTCATCCCGTACACGCAGGACGTATGAAGGCGGCGGTCCGCCTTGCCGATGTTAGCGTTCACAGGAGAAGGGACCCCCCACGTGTTGAAGAGGATCTCGGCGATGGTGCTGGCCGGGCTCACCGCGATGTCCCTGGCGGCATGCGGTAGCGGCGGCAGCGGTGGCAGCGGCGGTTCCGGCGGCTCCGGCGGTTCCGGCGGCGGAGACCCGATCACCATGGGCTTCGCCCAGGTGGGGGCGGAGAGCGGGTGGCGTACCGCGAACACCAAGTCCGTGCAGGACGCGGCCAAGAGCGCGGGCATCACGCTCAAGTTCTCCGACGCCCAGCAGAAGCAGGAGAACCAGATCAAGGCCATCCGCTCCTACATCCAGCAGCGGGTGGACGTCATCGCCTTCTCCCCGGTGGTCGAGTCGGGCTGGGACACCGTGCTCAAGGAGGCCAAGGACGCGAACATCCCCGTGATCCTCACCGACCGGGCGGTGGACTCCCCTGACGCGAGCCTGTACAAGACGTTCCTCGGCTCGGACTTCGTGGAGGAGGGCAGGAAGGCCGGGCAGTGGCTGGTGGAGGAGTACAAGGACGCCACCGAGACGGTCAACATCGTCGAGCTGCAGGGCACGACCGGCTCGGCGCCCGCGAACGACCGTAAGGCCGGGTTCCAGGAGATCATCCAGGCCGACCCCAAGTTCAAGATCGTCGCCTCGCAGACCGGCGACTTCACCCGGGCCAAGGGCAAGGAGGTCATGGAGGCCTTCCTGAAGGCGCATCCGGACATCGACGTGCTCTACGCGCACAACGACGACATGGGCCTCGGCGCGATCGAGGCCATCGAAGGGGCCGGGAAGGTGCCCGGCCAGGACATCAAGATCATCACCGTGGACGCCGTCCGGGACGGGATGCAGGCGCTCGCCGACGGGAGGATCAACTTCATCGTGGAGTGCTCGCCGCTGCTCGGGCCGCAGCTCATGGACCTGGCCAAGAAGGTCGTGGCGGGGCAGCAGGTGCCGGCTCGGGTGGTGACCGAGGAGACCACGTTCACGCAGGACCAGGCCAAGCAGGTCCTGTCCACGCGCCAGTACTGACTTCGCATCGGCCCGTACTCCGGCTGAGGCCACTCGAGGGCGGAGTTCCCCCGTACGTCGGCTGGGCTCTTCGCGAAGGTGGTTCGGCTGGGCCGGTGGCGTGCTCGGCTGGATTGGGGTGGTGGCGGCGGGTTCTGCTTTCGGGTGAAGGCCGCGGCCCGCTTGCGGTACGTCGGGCGGATGGAGAGAGGGGTGAGGAGGTGGAGATGGGTGAAGCCGCGGCGGTTTTGACGATGAAGGGGATCTGCAAGCGGTTTCCGGGGGTTACGGCGCTGGACGGGGTGGACCTGCGGCTGCTGCCCGGCGAGGTGCATGCGCTCATGGGAGAGAACGGGGCGGGCAAGTCCACACTGATCAAGGTGCTCACCGGGGTGTATCCGGCTGACGCGGGCACGGTCGAGCTCGGCGGTGCGACCGTCGCGTTCGGGGGGCCGCTGGAGGCGCAGCGGGCCGGGATCAGCACCGTCTACCAGGAGGTCAACCTCTGCGCGAACCTGTCCGTGGCCGAGAACATCCTGCTGGGCCGCGAGCCGCGCCGCCGCGGCCGCATCGACTGGAAGCGCATGCGGGCCAGGGCCGCCGAGCTGCTGTCGCGGCTGGAGCTCAGCCTCGACGTGTCGGCGCCGCTGTCGTCGTGCTCGCTGGCCGTGCAGCAGATGGTGGCGATCGCGCGGGCGATCGACGTGGACGCGCGCGTGCTGATCCTCGACGAGCCCACCTCCAGCCTCGACGCCGACGAGGTGGCCCAGCTCTTCCGGGTGCTGCGGCGGCTCAAGGAGCAGGGCATCGCCATCCTGTTCGTCTCCCACTTCCTCGACCAGGTCTACGAGATCTCCGACCGGATGACGATCCTGCGCAACGGCCGGCTCGTGGGGGAGTACCCGACCCGCGAGCTCAGCCCCGTGCGCCTGGTCGCCAAGATGATCGGGCAGGAGCTGGCCGCGCTGGAACGCCTGCACGGCGAGCACAAGACGTTCGACCGGCCGCTGGTCGAGGCGCGCGGCGTCGGCAGGGCGGGCGCCGTCGAGCCGTTCACCCTCACCGTCCACGAGGGCGAGGTCGTGGGCCTGGCCGGGCTGCTGGGCTCGGGACGTACGGAGGTCGCCCGGTTGTTGTTCGGCGCCGACCACGCGAGCACGGGCGAGATCACGGTCGGCGGGACACCGGTGTCGCTGCGCACGCCCCGCGCGGCCATGAACCACAAGATCGCGTTCTGCTCGGAGAACCGCAAGGAGGACGGGCTCATCCCCGACCTCACCGTGCGCGAGAACATCATCCTCGCCCTCCAGGCCACCCGCGGCTGGACCCGTCCGGTGCCGCGCGAGCAGCAGGACGAGCTGGTCAGCCGGTACGTCGAAGCCCTGAAGATCAGCCCGCCCAACCCCGAGCAGCTCGTCCGCAACCTCAGCGGCGGGAACCAGCAGAAGGTCGTGCTGGCCCGGTGGCTGATCCTCGCGCCCCGGCTGCTCATCCTCGACGAGCCCACCCGGGGCATCGACGTCGGGGCGAAGGCCGAGATCCAGCGGCTGGTCGCCCAGCTGTCCGACGGCGGCATGGCGGTGCTGTTCATCTCCGCCGAGCTGGAGGAGGTGCTGCGGCTCAGCCACAAGGTCGAGGTGCTTCGGGATCGGCGCCTGGTGGCGGAGCTGCCCAACGACGACCGGCTGACCACTGACGTCCTGATGGAGACGATCGCGAGCGGAGGGCGAGCCTAGGTGAGGCGCCTGGTCTGGCCGGCGGCGGTGCTGGTGCTGCTGCTGGCCCTGAACGTGTTCTTCACGCCCAGCTTCTTGTCGATCCAGGTCAGGGACGGCCACCTGTACGGCAGCCTGATCGACATCCTGCGCTTCGGCGCACCGCTGATCCTGGTGGCGATCGGCATGACCCTGGTGATCGCCACCGGCGGCATCGACCTGTCGGTGGGCTCGGTCGTGGCGATCTCGGGGGCGCTGGCCTGTCTGCAGATCAGCCAGGACGCCGGGCTGTTCACCGCGGTGGCGCTGGCGCTCGGGCTCTGCCTGCTGCTGGGGGCCTGGAACGGGTTCCTGGTCGCGGGCATCGGCATCCAGCCGATCATCGCGACGCTCATCCTGATGGTGGCCGGGCGGGGCCTGGCCCAGCTCATCACCGGCGGGCAGATCATCACGGTCAACAGCCCGGCGTACAAGATGATCGGCGGCGGCTACTGGCTGACCGTGCCGTTCGGGATCGTCATCGTGGCCGTGGTGCTGGCGGTCACCGCGTTCCTGACCAGGCGGCTGGCGCTGGGCATGCTGATCGAGTCGGTCGGTGGCAACGCGGAGGCGAGCCGGCTCGCCGGCATCCGCTCGCGCGGGATCATCGTCATGGTCTACGCGTTCGCCGCCCTGTGCGCGGGCGTGGCCGGGCTGATGATCAGCTCGAACGTCTCCAGCGCCGATGGCAACAACGCCGGCCTGTGGATCGAGCTGGACGCCATCCTGGCCGTGGTGATCGGCGGCACGTCGCTGGCCGGCGGCCGGTTCTCGCTGGCCGGGACGGTGCTGGGCGCGCTCATCATCCAGACCCTGACCACGACGATCTACTCGATCGGCGTCCCGCCGGAGACCACGCTGCTGTTCAAGGCGCTGGTGGTCGCGGCCGTCTGCCTCATCCAGTCGCCGTCGTTCCGCGAGAAGGTGTTCCACCGGCGCAGACGCGCGGTCGCGCCCGCCCCGGCCACGGACGAGAAGGTGCGGGTGACCACGTGAGCACGCTGACGCTCGGCCGCGGGCGGGTGCCCGCGAAGTATCTGCCGGTTCTGGTGACCGGGTGCCTGTTCGTGGCGATGTTCGCGGCGGGCGGGATCCGCTACGAGGGGTTCGCCAGCGGGCAGGTCGTACTGAACGTCTTCATCGACAACGCGTTCCTGCTGGTGGTCGCGATCGGGCTGACGTTCGTGATCCTCACCGGGGGCATCGACCTGTCGGTCGGGTCGGTGGTCGCGCTGTCGACGATGATCGCGGCCGCCCTCATGGAGGGGCCGGGGTGGCCGCCGTACCTGGTGATCCCGCTGGTGCTGGCCGTCGGGTCGGGGCTGGGGCTGGTGATGGGGTACGTCGTGCACGCCTTCGACATCCAGCCGTTCATCGTGACGCTGGCGGGCATGTTCCTGGCCCGGGGGCTGTGTTACACGATCGGCACCGACTCGATCCCGATCGCCGACCCGGCGTTCACCGTGTTCGCCCAGACCAGGATCGACCTGTTCGCCGACCTGTGGATCTCGCCGAGTGTGGTCATCGCCGTGGTGGTGGTGCTCGTGGCGGCGTACGTGCTGCACTACACCCGCTTCGGCCGGACGGTCTACGCGGCCGGCGGCAACGAGCAGTCGGCGCTGCTCATGGGGCTGCCCGTGGGGCGGACGAAGATCGCTGTCTACACGATCAGCGGGTTCTGCTCGGCCCTCGGCGGGCTGCTGCTGTCGTTCTACATGCTCTCGGGTTACGGCCTGCACGCCGTCGGCATGGAACTGGACGCGATCGCGGCGGTGGTCATCGGCGGCACGCTGCTGACCGGCGGCAGCGGCTTCCTGCTCGGCACCGTGCTGGGCGTGCTCGTGCTCGGCCTGATTCAGACGATCATCAGTTTCGAGGGGACGCTGCTGTCCTGGTGGACCAAGATCTTCATCGGAATGTTGCTCTTCGTCTTCATCGTCCTGCAACGCCTGTTCTCCGGAGGGTCACGGCGCTGACCTGCATGAAAAGTTACCGGAACGTTTCCACCAGGTTAGCTTCAACCGTTGACATAGACTTTGTTAACGATAACAATCGGCGGAACGAACGGGGCCTTTCGTTCCATTTGTCACGTTCCGTGAGCGAGTTCTTCACTCTAACCGGCAGCCGCCGCGTCCAGCGCTGCCGCGACCCCCATCGCAAGGAGATCACAATGAGGTTGGGACGAATCGGGGGCGTGGTGTCCGCCATCGCGCTCGCCGTGACCATGACGGCGTGTGGCTCGAGCACGAAGACCGTCGACGCCGAAGCCTCCGGGTCCGCGGCGGCCGGCAACGCGGGCGCCCTGATCGGCGTCACCATGCCCACCAAGTCCTCCGAGCGCTGGATCCATGACGGCGACAACGTCAAGAAGCAGCTCGAGGCCCTCGGCTACAAGGTCGACCTCCAGTACGCCCAGGACGACATCCCGACGCAGGCCAACCAGATCGAGAACCAGATCACCAAGGGCGCCAAGCTCCTGATCATCGCCTCGATCGACGGCACCGCCATCACCTCCCAGCTTCAGCAGGCGGCCGACGCCAAGATCCCGGTCATCGCCTACGACCGGCTGATCCGCAACAGCGAGAACGTCGACTACTACGCCACGTTCGACAACGCCAAGGTCGGCGTGCAGCAGGCCACCTCGCTGCTCAAGGGCCTGGGCGTCGAGGACGGCGAGAAGGGTCCGTTCAACATCGAGCTGTTCGGCGGCTCGCCCGACGACAACAACGCCACGTTCTTCTGGAACGGCGCCATGTCGGTGCTCCAGCCGAAGATCGACGACGGCACGCTCGTGGTGAAGAGCGGCCAGACCGACTTCAAGACCGCGGCCATCCTGCGCTGGGACCCGGCCACCGCGCAGAAGCGCATGGAGGACATCCTCACCAAGACCTACACCGGCGGCACCAAGGTCGACGGTGTGCTCTCGCCGTACGACGGCCTGTCGATCGGCATCCTGTCGGCGCTCAAGAGCTCCGGCTACGGCACCTCGGGCCAGCCGTACCCGATCGTGACCGGCCAGGACGCCGAGCTCGCCTCGATCAAGTCGATCATCGCCGGTGAGCAGTACTCCACCATCTTCAAGGACACCCGCAAGCTCGCGGAGCAGACCGTGAAGATGGCCGACGCCGTGCTGAAGGGGCAGCAGCCCGAGGTGAACAACACCAAGGACTACGACAACGGCACCAAGGTCGTGCCCTCGTACCTGCTCGACTCCGTGATCGTGGACAAGAGCAACTACCAGGAAGAGATCGTCGGAGCCGGTTACTACACCGAGGACCAGCTCAAGTAAGGGCCTGCCCCGGGGAACGGCGAGCGGCCGTCCCCGGGGCTCTCCCTGAGCGAGGGGCATATGACCGAGCACATCTTGCGGATGAGCGGGATCACCAAGACGTTCCCCGGCGTCAAGGCGCTGCAGGACGTCAACCTGTCGGTCCGACGGGGCGAGATCCACGCCATATGCGGGGAGAACGGCGCCGGCAAGTCGACGCTGATGAAGGTCCTGTCCGGGGTCTACCCGTACGGCGAGTACGAGGGCGAGATCCTCTTCGAGGGCGAACGCTGCGAGTTCGGCAGCATCCGCGACAGCGAACGCGCCGGCATCGTCATCATCCACCAGGAGCTGGCGCTCAGCCCGCAGCTGTCGATCGCGGAGAACGTGTTCCTCGGCAACGAGCGCGCCAAGCGCGGCCTGATCGACTGGAACCGCACCAACTACGAGGCCGCCGAGCTGATGCGGCGGGTCGGCCTCGACGAGAACCCGACGACGGCGATCGCCGACATCGGCGTCGGCAAGCAGCAGCTCGTCGAGATCGCCAAGGCGCTGGCGAAGGAGGTGAAGCTGCTCATCCTCGACGAGCCGACCGCGGCGCTCAACGACGACGACTCGGCCCACCTGCTCGACCTGCTGCGCGGGCTGCGGGACGAGGGCATCACCTGCGTGATCATCTCCCACAAGCTGAACGAGGTGACCGCCATCGCCGACTCCGTCACGATCATCCGTGACGGCCGGACGATCGAGACCCTCGACATGGCCAAGGACCACGTGACCGAGGACCGCATCATCGCCGGCATGGTCGGCCGCGCACTCGACAACCGTTTCCCGCCGCACGAGCCGACGATCGGCGGGGAGGCGCTGCGCATCGAGGACTGGACCGTCTACAGCCCCAGCCAGCCCGGCCGGAAGGTCGTGGACGGCGCGTCGCTCACGCTGCGCCGCGGCGAGATCGTGGGCCTGGCGGGCCTGATGGGTGCCGGGCGCACCGAACTGGCGATGAGCGTGTTCGGCCGGACGTACGGAGTGAACATCTCCGGCAAGATCTTCAAGGACGGCAAGCCGGTCGAGATCCGCAACGTGCAGGACGCGATCAGGCACGGCCTCGCCTACGCGACCGAGGACCGCAAGCGGTACGGGCTCAACCTCATCGAGGACATCAAGCGCAACATCAGCGCGGCCGGACTCCAGGGGCTGGCCAAGCGCGGCTGGGTCAACGAGTACGAGGAGTACAAGGTCGCCGAGGAGTTCCACAAGAGCATGAACATCAAGGCGCCCAGCGTCGACAGCGTCGTCGGCAAGCTGAGCGGCGGCAACCAGCAGAAGGTCGTGCTCTCCAAGTGGATCCTGACCGAGCCTGACGTGCTCATCCTCGACGAGCCCACCCGGGGCATCGACGTCGGCGCCAAGTACGAGATCTACACGATCATCAACCGCCTCGCCGACGAGGGCAAGGCCGTGCTGGTGATCTCTTCGGAGTTGCCTGAGCTGCTGGGCCTGTGCGACCGCGTCTACACCCTCTCCGAGGGTCGCATCACCGGTGAGGTGCCGCGCCGGGAAGCCACGCAGGAACGCCTCATGCACCTCATGACCAAGGGACAGGAGTAGCTCAGATGAGCAGCATCACGCCCGCCGACGTGGAGGTCGGCGCCAAGGGCGACGGGGGAGCGCCACGGCAGCCGGGCCGGGTGTCGCTCGGCGGCCTCTCACTCAACCTGCGATCGAGCGGTATCTACATCGCCTTCGCCCTGATCATCGCGCTGTTCTCGGTGCTGACCGACGGCGCGCTGCTCACGCCGCAGAACATCTCGAACATCATCGTCCAGAACTCCTATGTCCTGATCCTCGCGATCGGGATGATCCTGATCATCATCGCCGGTCACATCGACCTGTCGGTCGGCTCGGTGGTGGCGGTCACGGGAGCGCTGTCGGCGGTCCTCATGGTCAACATGGGCTTGCCGTGGCCGCTGGCGCTGCTGATCACGCTCGTGGCCGGCGCGCTCATCGGCGCCTGGCAGGGGTACTGGATCGCGTACTTCGGGATCCCGGCGTTCATCGTGACGCTGGCCGGCATGCTGCTGTTCCGCGCGCTGACCCTGACCGTGCTGGGCAACCAGGGCATCGGCCCGTTCCCCGACCAGGTCCGTACGCTGGCCAACGGCTTCACCAACGGCTACCTCGGCAACATCGGCCTCGGCCCGCTCGGCGGCGCCGACCTGTTCAGCCTGTTGATCGGCCTGGTGGCGATCGCCGGCATGTTCGCCTCCCAGTGGCGCAGCCGCAACGCCCGCAAGGGTTACGGCCAGACGGTCGAGCCGATGGCGCTGTTCGTGCTCAAGCTGGTGGCCGGCGCGGCGCTGATCCTCTTCCTGGTGGTGCAGCTCGCCCGGTTCAAGAACCTGCCGTGGGTGCTCGTGCTGCTGGCGGTGCTCGTCCTGGCCTACTCCCTGATGGCCAACCGCACGGTCTTCGGCCGGCAGATCTACGCCATCGGCGGCAACCTCCAGGCGGCCGTCATGTCCGGTGTGAAGGTCAAGTCGGTCGTCTTCTGGATCTTCGTGAACATGGGCGTGCTGTCGGCCATCGCCGGCATCATCTTCGCCGGCCGCCTCAACCAGGCGGGCCCCACGGCGGGCAACAGCTTCGAGCTGGACGCCATCGCGGCGGCCTTCATCGGCGGCGCGGCCGTCCAGGGCGGCGTCGGCAAGGTCGTCGGCGCCATCACCGGCGGCCTGATCATGGCGGTCATCAACAACGGCATGTCCCTGATCGGCTCGCCCAGTGAGCGCGTCATGCTCGTCAAGGGCATCGTCCTGCTCGCCGCCGTCGCCTTCGACGTCTGGACCAAGCGCAGGGCCGGAGTTTCGCGCTGAAATAAGATCCTCGAAGCCCAGGGAAAGGAGAGACCGTGACGACCCCCAAGCGCCGCCTGCCGGTCATGGCCGACGTGGCCAGGGAGGCCGGCGTGTCGCACCAGACGGTCTCCCGGGTGCTCAACCACCACCCGAACGTCCGGGCCGACACCCGTGCCCGGGTGGAGGAGGCGATCACCCGGCTGGGCTACCGGCGCAACCTCGTGGCCCGCGCCCTGGTCACCAAGCGGTCGCGGACCCTCGGCGTGGTGAGCTTCGACACCACGCTGTACGGTCCGGCCAGCACGATCTACGGCATCGAGCAGGCGGCCAGGACCGCCGGCTACTTCGTCAGCATCGTGAGCCTGAAGTCGATCGACACCGACAACGTGCGCGACGCCATCGGCTACCTGACCGAGCAGGGCGTCGACGGGGTCGTGGTGGTGGCGCCGCAGCGCTCGGCCTGGCGGGCCCTGGACAACCTGCCGTCCGGCATGCCGGCGGTCGCGGTCGAGGGCATGCACAACGCCTGCGTGCCGGTGGTCTGCATCGACCAGGTCCAGGGCGCCAGGCTCGCCACCCGCCACCTGCTCGACCAGGGCCACGAGACGGTCTGGCACGTCACCGGCCCGACCGACTGGCTGGAGACCGAGGGCCGGATCGCGGGCTGGCGCGCGGTGCTGGAGGAGGCGGGCAGGCCCGTGCCCGAGCCGCTGGCCGGCGACTGGAGCCCGCGGGCCGGCTACGAGGCGGGCAAGAGCCTGGCCGCGATGAAGGGCGTCACGGCGATCTTCACGGCCAACGACCAGATGGCACTCGGCGTGCTGCGCGCCCTGTCGGAGAAGGGGGTGCGCGTTCCCGACGACATCAGCGTGGTGGGCTTCGACGACATCCCGGAGTCGGAGTTCTTCTCCCCGCCGCTCACCACGGTGAGGCAGGACTTCGCCGCGGTGGGCCGGCAGTGCATCGAGGTCCTGCTGCGGCAGATCGACATGGGACCGGCCACGGCCGAACGGCTGGTCGTGCCGCCGGGCTTCGTCGTCCGGTCGAGCACGGCCCCTGCTCGATAGGGCGGTCAGGTAGATGATGGGCATGCCCCCGGAAACCTCTGGAGTTCAATGTGAACGCTAACAGTTACGTGGTCGGAGTGGACTTCGGCACGCTCTCCGGCCGTGCCGTCGTCGTCCGCGTGAGCGACGGCGCGGAGCTGGGCAGCGCCGTGCACGAGTACGCCCACCGGGTCATCGAACACGAGCTGCCCGGCTCCGGCGTGCGCCTCGGGCCCGACTGGGCGCTGCAGTCGCCGCAGGACTGGATCGACGTGCTCAGGAACGCCGTCCCCCAGGCGATCGCTGCCGCCGGTGTACGTCCTGAGGAGATCGTCGGCATCGGCACAGACTTCACCGCCTGCACCGTGCTGCCCACCACGGCCGACGGCACCCCGCTGTGCTTCGAGACGCCCGACGAGCCGCACGCCTGGCCGAAGTTGTGGAAGCACCACGCCGCCCAGCCGCACGCCGACCGGATCAACGAGCTGGCCGCGCGCCGCGGCGAGGGCTGGCTGCCGCGCTACGGCGGCAAGATCTCCTCGGAGTGGGAGTTCGCCAAGGCTCTGCAGGTCCTGGAGGAGGCCCCCGAGGTGTACGCCAGGGCCGAGCGCTGGATCGAGGCGGCCGACTGGATCATCTGGCAGCTCACCGGCGTCGAGAGCCGCAACATCTGCACGGTCGGCTACAAGGGGATCTTCCAGGACGGCGCGTACCCGTCCGAGGAGTACCTCGCCGAGCTCGACCCGGGCTTCGCCGGCTTCGTCGGCAAGCTCGCCACCGGCGCGGTCGGCGAGAAGGTCGGCGGCGTCACGCTGGCCCACCTCGGCGGGCTCGCCGGCCGGGTGACCGCCCGGGCGTCCGCGTGGACCGGCGTCCCCGAGGGTGTCGCCGTGGCTGTCGGCAACGTCGACGCGCACGTCACGGCCGCCGCCGCCGACGCCGTCAGGCCCGGCCAGATGGTGGCCATCATGGGCACCTCGACCTGCCACATCATGCCGAGCGACCAGCTCGCGGAGGTGCCCGGCATGTGCGGCGTCGTCCGCGACGGCATCGTGCCCGGCCTGTGGGGTTACGAGGCCGGCCAGTCCGCGGTCGGCGACATCTTCGCCTGGTTCGTGGACAACCACGTCCCCGCCTCCTACGTGGAGCAGGCCGGCGAGCAGGGCCTGCACGCGTACCTCACCACCCTGGCCGAGAAGCAGGAGGTCGGCGAGCACGGGCTCGTCGCGCTCGACTGGTTCGGCGGCAACCGCTCGGTGCTGGTCGACCACAACCTCTCCGGCGTGATCGTCGGCCAGACCCTGGCCACCAAGCCGGAGGACGTCTACCGCGCGCTCATCGAGTCGACCGCGTTCGGCACCCGGATGATCGTGGAGACGTTCGAGCGGGCGGGCGTGCCGGTCGAGGAGTTCATCGTGGCCGGCGGGCTGCTGAAGAACCCGTTCCTCATGCAGGTCTACGCCGACGTGCTGCGCCGGCCGCTGTCGGTCATCGGCTCCGACCAGGGGCCCGCGCTCGGCTCGGCGATCCACGCCGCCGTCGCCGCCGGGGCCTACCCGGGCATCGAGGAGGCCGCCGCGGCCATGGGCAAGCGCACCGAGAACGCGTACGTGCCCGACACGGCCCGCGCCGACGCCTACGACCGGCTCTACGCCGAGTACCGCAGACTCCACGACTTCTTCGCCGACGGGCGGATGCTGCACACCCTCCGAGCGATCAGGAACGAGGCAAGCAAGTGAGGAAAATCGTTGCGGACCTGCATGCTGAGCTCGTCCGCTACAACCTGGTCGCCTGGACGGCCGGCAACGTCTCGGGGCGCGTCCCAGGTGCGGACCTGTTCGTCATCAAGCCGTCGGGCGTCTCCTACGACGAGCTGACGCCGGAGAACATGGTCGTCTGCGACCTCGACGGCACCCTCGTGGAGGGCGAGCACGCCCCGTCCAGCGACACGGCCGCGCACGCGTACGTCTACCGCAACATGCCCGAGGTCGGCGGCGTCGTGCACACCCACTCCACCTACGCCTCGGCCTGGGCGGCGCGCGGCGAGGCCATTCCGTGCGTGCTGACCGCGATGGCCGACGAGTTCGGCGGCGAGATCCCGGTGGGCCCGTTCGCGCTGATCGGCGACGACTCCATCGGCCAGGGCATCGTCGAGACGCTCAAGGGCCACCGCTCACCGGCGGTCCTCATGCAGAACCACGGAGTCTTCACCATCGGCAAGGACCCGAAGGCCGCGGTGAAGGCCGCCGTCATGTGCGAGGACGTGGCCCGCACGGTGCACGTGGCCCGCCAGCTCGGCACCCCGCTGCCCATCGCGCAGGACGACATCGACCGCCTGTACGACCGCTATCAGAACGTCTACGGACAGAGGAGCCCGCGTTGAAGATCTGGTTTCTGACCGGCAGTCAGGGACTGTACGGCGAGGACACGCTGCGTCAGGTTGCCGAGCAGTCGCAGGGCATCGCCGCGCAGCTCCCCGTCGAGGTGGAGTGGAAGCCCGTCCTGACCGACGCCGCGGCCATCAGGCGGATCATGCTCGACGCCAACGCCGACGACTCCTGCGCCGGCGTGATCGCGTGGATGCACACCTTCTCCCCGGCCAAGATGTGGATCGCCGGGCTCGACGCGCTGCGCAAGCCGCTGCTCCACCTGCACACGCAGGCCAACGTGGAGCTGCCGTGGAGCACCATCGACATGGACTTCATGAACCTCAACCAGGCCGCCCACGGCGACCGCGAGTTCGGGTTCGTCCAGACGCGGCTCGGCGTACCGCGCAAGACCGTGGCCGGGCACGTCAGCGACCCCGCCGTGGCCGAGCGCATCCTGGCCTGGGAGCGCGCCGCCCGGGGCGCAGCCGAGCTGCGCACGCTGAAGCTGGCCCGCTTCGGTGACAACATGCGCGACGTCGCCGTCACCGAGGGCGACAAGGTCGAGGCGCAGCTGCGCTTCGGGGTCTCGGTCAACACCTACGGCGTCAACGACCTGGTCGAGGCCGTGGACGCGGCCTCCGACGCCGACGTGACGGCGCTGGTCAAGGAGTACGCCGAGCAGTACACCGTGACCCCCGAACTGCTCGGCGAGCGGAGCGAGTCGCTGCGCTACGCCGCCCGCATCGAGCTGGGCCTGCGGAGCTTCCTGGAAGCGGGCGGCTTCAAGGCGTTCACCACGAACTTCGAGGACCTCGGCGGGCTGCGCCAGCTGCCCGGCCTGGCCGTGCAGCGGCTCATGGCCGACGGCTACGGCTTCGGCGGCGAGGGCGACTGGAAGACCTCGGTGCTGCTGCGGACGCTCAAGGCCATGACGCCGGGCGGGACCTCCTTCATGGAGGACTACACCTACAACCTCACACCCGGCAACGAGCTCATCCTCGGCGCCCACATGCTGGAGGTCTGCCCGTCGATCGCGGCCGGCCGGCCGTCGTGCGAGATCCACCCGCTCAGCATCGGCAACCGGGAGGACCCGGTGCGGCTGGTTTTCGACGCCGAGCCCGGCCCCGGCATCGTCGTCGGCCTGGCCGACATGGGCGAGCGGTTCAGGCTGGTGGCCAACGAGATCGACGTCGTGGCGCCGCCCGAGCCGCTGCCCAAGCTGCCGGTGGCCCGCGCGGTGTGGCGCCCGCGGCCGAACCTGCGCACCTCGACCGAGTCGTGGCTCACCGCCGGCGCGCCGCACCACACGGTGCTGTCGAAGGCCGTCGGCCGCGAGGAGCTGACCGACCTGGCCGAGATGCTGGGCGTGGAGCTGGTGGTCATCGACGCCGACACGACGACCGAGCGGCTGACGAAGGAACTGCGCTGGAACCAGGCGTACTACCGCCTGGCCCAGGGCTTCTAGTCGTCGTCCTGCTTCTTCGGGGCGTTCCTGCGCTGCTCCTCGGCGCGCTCGCGGCAGCGGCGCAGGAACTCCTCGTCGTCGTCGGGGTTGGTGGCGGCGAAGCGGCCGGGGCGGTCGTACTCGGGGAAGGCGCTCGGCCGGGCGGTGGCCGGGCGCAGCCGCTCGGGGCGGCCCGCCACCAGCCAGGCGACCGAGCCGATCAGCGGCAGGAAGAGCACGATGATCACCCAGAGGGTCTTCTGCAGGTTGCGGCAGAGCTCCTCCGGCGTGGTGATCGCCTCGAAGAGGCAGTAGAGCCAGAGCACGAGCGTGGCCAGGCCGGCGGCCTGGGAGAGATAGAGCACCGCACACCTCCGTCAGCGGCACCAGAACCTAGCGGGCACCGGCTGTGCTGACAAGCGGATGTTGTTGAGGAACCTGCTGTGGGAAGGTAAGGCCGTGACGCTGACCAATTGGGCGGGAAACACCGCATTTCAGGCCAAAGACGTCCATCATCCGGTTTCACTGGACGAGCTCCGGCGGCTCGTCGCCTCCTCGCCGCGCGTGCGGGCCCTGGGCAGCGGACACTCCTTCAACCACGTCGCCGACACCACGGGCGAGCTGGTCGTGCTGGACCGGATGCCCGAACGGGTGGAGATCGACGCCGCGGCGGCCACCGTGCGGGTCGGCGGCCGCGTGACGTACGCGCGGCTCGCGCCGCTGCTGCACGAGGCCGGGTTCGCGCTGGCGAACATGGCCTCGCTGCCGCACATCTCCGTGGCAGGCTCGGTCGCCACCGCCACGCACGGCTCCGGCGACGCCGTCCCGTGCCTGGCCGCCGCTGTGTCGGGGATCGAGCTCGTCACGGCCGACGGCTCGCTGCTGTCGCTCTCGCGCGGCGACGCCGACTTCCCCGGATCGGTCGTCGCGCTCGGCGCCCTCGGCGTCGTCACCTCGCTCACACTGGACCTGGTGCCCGCCTTCGAGCTGCGCCAGTACGTCCGGGAGGGCCTGCCCCTGGACGCCCTCGACCACTTCGACGCGATCATGTCGAGCGGCTACAGCGTCAGCCTGTTCACCGACTGGCGCGACACCCGCGTCTGGGTCAAGCGCGCCGAGGAGCTGACCGACCCCGACTGGTACGGCAC
>NZ_SMKQ01000008.1 GCF_004348995.1 Nonomuraea terrae | reverse complement strand
CACCGGCCACCACGGCGCCGGCCAGAACCGTACCGGCGAGAAGGCTACGAAGCTTCGACATGACCATCCATCCCTGACTGTGAGGAGAACCTCCGGAGCGATCTCTCCGGACGACCCTCAATCTAGGCAGCCGCGACCTGGCGTTCTGCGTACAAACGCACACAACAGCGCGAGCGTGCACAACGACACACACCGCCGGTCGGCTCGGCCGAGCGCCCTCAGCGTCTCGTGAGTGTGGGCAGCGCGAGCATCGAGACTTTCGACGCTGAGGGTCGCAAGCGTTCACGAGTGTTGGGATCCTCCACGCTCACCGCCACCATGTCCACAACCATTCCGCGAACTGGGAGTTTTCATGACGAAGCGCCTTTACGCGGCCGCCGCAGCCGTGCTGATCGTCACGGCGCTCGCGGGCGGGTGCGGACGCTCCTCTTCGGGGACGAGCGCGACCCAGGGCGCCGCGGCGGCCAAGGGCAAGACGGCCAAGGATCTCGTGCCCGCTGACGTACGCGATCGGGGCGTGCTCCGGCTGGCGACCGCCGAGGGCTACCCGCCGATGGAGATGTACAAGGAGGGCACCCAGGAGCTCACCGGCGTGGATCCCGACCTCGGCGCGGCCATCGCCGCGAAGCTCGGGCTGAAGTCGACCATCACCAACGCGGCCTTCGACGGGCTCATCCCCGGCCTGCAGAGCGACCGGTGGGACATCGTGCTCTCCTCCATGAGCGACACCGAGGAGCGCCGGGCCGCCGTCGACTTCGTCGACTACTTCAACGCGGGCGGAGCCGTCATGGTGAAGAAGGGCAACCCGGAGGGCGTCAAGGACCTCGCCGACCTGTGCGGCCGTACCGTCGTGCTCGCCAAGGGCAGCTCCAACCTGGCCATCGGCGAGAAGCAGAACGACAAGTGCGACAAGAAAATGACGATCATGCAGAGCGAGGACGCCCCCACCGGCCTGCTCAGCATCGACTCCGGCCGCGCGGCCGCCACCATCGTCGACTCCCCGGTGGCCGCCATGTACGCCGAGGAGACCGGCAAGTACGAGGTGCTGCCCGGCCAGTACGACGCCGGCCCGTGGGGCATCGCCATCGACCGGCGCGACACGGCCCTGCGTGACGCGGTGGCCAAGGCCATGCAGGAGCTGATCGCCGACGGCGGCTACCAGAAGATCCTCGACACGTACGGCGTGGCGGCCAATGCCGTGCCCGAGGTGATGGTGAACACCAAGCCGTGGAAGTGACCGAACTGCCCGTGGACGCGGTACGGCCGCCGCGCCCCGGACGCTGGCTGGCCGCGGCCGTGGCCGGGCTGTTCCTGGTCTGGCTGGCCTACACGATCATCGTCAACCCGAACCTGCACTGGGACGTGATCGTCGCCTTCCTCGGCGACGGCAGGATCCTCGGCGGGCTGTGGGTCACCATCCAGCTCACCGTGCTGTCGATGGCGATCGGCCTGGCGCTCGGCGTGCTGACGGCGGTGATGCAGCAGTCGGGCGACCCGGTGCTGCGCGGGGCCGCCGCGCTGTACACGTGGTTCTTCCGTGGCACGCCGCTGCTGGTCCAGCTGATCTTCTGGTTCAACATCGGCCTGGTCTTCCCCGCGATCGCGATCGGGGTGCCGTTCGGCGGTCCGAAACTGGTCGAGTGGCAGGCGAACGAGCTGGTCACGCCGTTCACCGCGGCGCTGCTCGGGCTGGCCATCAACGAGGGCGCGTACATGGCGGAGATCGTCAGGGCGGGCATCCGCTCGGTCGACCCCGGCCAGCGGGAGGCGGCGGAGGCCCTCGGCATGTCGCACGGCCAGGTGCTGCGCAGGGTGGTGCTGCCCCAGGCGATGCGGGTGATCGTGCCGCCGACCGGCAACCAGTTCATCTCCATGCTGAAGACGACGTCGATGGTGTCGGTCATCGCGGGAGCCGAGCTGCTGACCGTGGCACAGCGCATCTACCTGGGCAACTTCGAGGTCATCGCGCTGCTGGTGGTCGCGTCGATCTGGTACGTCGTGCTCACCACGATCGCCAGCGTCGGCCAGCACTTCATCGAACGGCGGTTCGAGCGCGGCCACGGCACGCTGCCCGCCAGGGTGCGCCGCAACCTGCGGCCGTTCGCCGGAGGTGGGGTCTAGTGGACCGTCCCATGGTGGAGATCCGCTCGGTGCGCAAGCGTTTCGGCGCGCTGGAGGTGCTGAAGGGCGTGAGCCTCGACGTGCCAGAAGGCGGCGTGGTCTGCGTGGTAGGGCCGTCGGGGTCGGGCAAGTCCACCCTGCTGCGCTGCGTCAACCGGCTTGAGACGATCGACGCCGGCCGGATCAGGGTGGACGGCGAGCTGATCGGATTCGAGGAGCGCGACGGCAGGCTGCACCACCTTCCCCCGGCGAGGCTGAACCGGCAGCGCCAGAACATCGGCATGGTCTTCCAGCGGTTCCACCTCTTCCCGCACCGCACGGCGTTGGAGAACGTCATGGAGGGGCCGCTGGTCGTCGGCGGGGTTCCCAGGGAGGAGGCGCGGCGGCAGGCCGAGGAGCTGCTCGACCGGGTGGGGATGTCCGACCGGGCCGGCCACTACCCCGCGCAGCTCTCCGGCGGCCAGCAGCAGCGGGTGGCGATCGCCCGCAGCCTGGCCATGCGCCCCAAGGTGATGTTGTTCGACGAACCGACCAGCGCGCTCGACCCCGAGCTGGTGCAGGAGGTGCTGGCGGTGATGCGCGACCTGGCGGCCAGCGGGATGACCATGATGGTGGTGACGCACGAGATGGGCTTCGCCCGCGAGGTGGGCGACCACCTGGTCTTCATCGACGACGGCGTGATCGTCGAGCAGGGCGACCCGCGTGAGGTGCTCGCGGACCCCCGCAACGAGCGCTTCCGCGCGTTCCTGGGACGGGTGCTGTGAGACTCGACCTGCTGATCCGTGGCGCGCTGCTGGTCGACGGCACGGGGGCGCCGCCGCGGACCGCCGACGTGGGCGTGGCCGGGGGGCGGTTTGCCGTACTGCCCGCGGGGTCGGGCGCGGACGCCCGCGAGACCCTGGACGCGGCCGGGCTGGCCGTCGCCCCCGGGTTCATCGACGTGCACACCCACTCCGACGGGATCGCGCTGCTCGGCGGCGACCGGGAGCTGGTGCGGGCCCCGGTGCTGGCCGGGGTGACGGCCGAGATCTGCGGCAACTGCGGCTCCGGGTTGTTCCCGGCGCTGCCCGGACGGGTGCCGGAGCTGCGCGCCGAGGCGTCCGTCGGCTTCGGCGGCGACGTCGGTTTCTGGGAGGACTTCGCCGGGTTCGCCGCGGCGCACGCCGCCGTGCCGCGCGCCAACCACCTCGCCTCTCTCGTGGGGCACGGCACCCTGCGCGCCGGGGTGCTGGGGTCCGTGGACCGTCCCGCGACCCCCGCCGAGCTGGCGACGATGTGCTCGCTGCTCGACCGGTCGCTCGCCCAGGGGGCCGCGGGCCTGTCGACCGGGCTGATCTACACGCCCGGCACCTACGCGGACACCGACGAGGTGGTCGCGCTGGCCAGGGTCGCGGCCCGGCACGGCAAGCCGTACGTCACCCACCTGCGCGACGAGATGTCACGGGTGGAGGAGGCCCTGGAGGAGGCCGTCGAGATCGCCCGCCGGAGCGGCGCGGCCCTGCACGTCTCGCACCACAAGACCGCCGGCAAGTACGCCTGGGGTCGCACCGAGCGGACCCTGCCCAGGCTGGCCCGGCTGCGCGCCGAGGGCTTCGACGTGACCTGCGACGTCTACCCCTACACGGCGGCCAGCACGCACCTGTCCGCGATGCTGCCGCCCTGGGCGTCCGACGGCGGCACCGCCGCGCTCACCGCGCGGCTGGCCGACCCCGGGCAGCGCGACCGGATGCGGGCCGCGATCGCCGAGGGCGTGCCCGGCTGGGAGAACACCGTGGGCAACGGCGGCTGGGACCGCATCGCCATCGCCCGCGCCCCCCGCCATCCGCACACCGAGGGCCGTACGGTCGCCGAACTGGCCTCCGCGCACGGCCGCGACCCCTTCGACGTGGCCGCCGACCTGCTGCTGGCCGAGCGCGGCGAGGTCATGATCATCAGTCACTCGATGGTGGAGGACGACGTGCGCCGGGTGCTGGCGGCGCCGTACGCGATGATCGGCTCCGACGGCGTGCCCAAGCCGGGCGGGCGCCCCCATCCGCGCTGGGCCGGCACGTTCCCTCGCGTGCTGGGCCGCTACACCAGGGACCTCGGGCTGCTCGACCTGGCGACGGCGGTGCGGAAGATGACGGGCCTGGCGGCGGAGCGGTTCGGGCTGGCCGGGCGCGGGACGATCGCGGACGGGGCGCACGCCGACCTGGTGGTGTTCGACCCGGCCACGGTGGGCGACGGCGCGACCTTCGCCGAGCCGCTGCTGCCGCCGAAGGGCGTGCACACCGTGGTGGTGGCCGGCCAGGTCGTGGTACGGCAGGGCGAGGAGACGGCCGCGCGGCCGGGAAAGGTACTGACGCCATGATGATCGCGGTATCGGTGCCCGGCGAGATCGCGGTCGCCGACGACGTCGAGCTGCCGCTCGCCAGCGTCGGCAAGCTGCCGCTGCTGGCGACGGTGGCACGGGCCATCTGCTCCGGCACGCTCGACCCCGCCGAGCCGGTCGAGCTGCGCGACGAGGACCACGTGGGCGGGTCGGGGCTGCTGCGGGCCCTGTCGGGACGCCGGTGGCCGGTCGCCGACCTGGCCCTGCTGACCGCCGCGGTGAGCGACAACATCGCCACCAACGCGCTGCTGCGCCGCGTCGGCCTCGACCGGGTCGCCGAGGAGTCGCGGGCGCTGGGCCTGTACCGCACCCGCGTCCTCGACCGCATCCGCGAGCCGCGCCTGCCCTCGGATCCGCCCGCCTTCGCCGTCGGCACGGCCGGCGAACTGGCCAGATTCGCCGCCGCGCTCGACGGGCGGGCGGAGTGGACCCGGCTGATGCTCGGCTGGCTGGCGCACAACACCGACCGCGCCCTGGTTCCCGCCCTCCTGCCGCACGACCCCGAGGACCGCCGGTTCGCGGCGACGGTGCCGCCCGGCACGGTGCGGGTGGCCAACAAGACGGGCACCGACGACGGCGTACGCGCCGACGTGGGAGTGATGGTCGGCGACCGGCGCATCGGCTATGCCGTCCTCGCGTCCGGGCCGCCGGGAAGCGACCACGAGCTGGTCACCCGCGTGCGCGAGGCCGGTCTCGGCATCGGCCGCCTCGTCGGCGCCGTGCCGGGCGAGCCCCGCGCCTCCTAGCGTGCTCCCTGTCGGGGCTGCGCACCCACATGCGGTGCGGCCTCAACCGGTGGCGCCGCGCAGGCGGCCGGCGGCGTCGAGGAGGTAGTCGAGGAACGACCGCAGGGCCGGGTTCGGGTTGGTCGGCCGTACGGCGGCGCCGATCCGGCGGTACAGCCGAGGGCCCTCCACGCGGCACACCTGCACGCCGGTGGCCCCATGAACGCCGAGGCTCGGCACCAGGGCGACGCCGAGCCCCGCCCTGACGAGGCCGAGGGTCACCTCGTAGTGGTCGCTGCGGCAGCGGATCCGCGGGCTGAACCCCTCCAGCGCGCTGGCCCGTTCCAACACCGAGACGGGCGTGTCGGTGCCATAGGTGGTGATCCACGGCTCATCGGCCAGCTCTGCGAGCCGTACCCTGGCGTTCCGGCCGGCGGGGTGTCCCGGGGGCAGCACCAGGAGCTGCGGCTCCTCCAGCAGGGAGGTGATCTCCACCCCCTCCGGAGGCCGCCACGGATCCAGGGCGTGCTCGAACACCACGAGGACGTCGAGGGCGCCGCGTTCCAGGTCGGGCATCAGCTCGTGCGGCTGCCCCTCCACCAGGTCGAGGTCGACGGCGGGGTGGCGGGCCGCGAACGTCGACAGCGCCAGCGGCAGCAGCCGGTATCCCGACGAGGCGAAGAAGCCGATCCTGAGCTGACCGGCATCAGCCCTGGCCTGGGCCAGCAGGTCCTTCTCCGCGGCTTCGATGAGGTCGAGCACCTCCTGCGCCCTGGTGGCGAGCCGTCGGCCGGCCGCGGTGAGCCGCAGGCTCTGCGCCCCCCGCTCGACCAGGGCCACCCCGGCCTCCTCCTCCAGCCGGGACAGCTGGTGCGAGACGGCGGACGGCGAGAGCCGCAACGTCCGTGCGGCTCCCGCGATGCTCCCCGTCCGGAAGACCTCCCTGAGCACCCGAAGGCGGTGACTACTCAACACGGCGTCCAGTATCCTGCCCGACTACTGAACGCCTTGGCGCTGGACTCCCGGCAATTTGCGATGGAGGGGATGTCGATGGAGTTCGCCTCGGGTGAGCGGCAGTGGCGGGACCTGTTGGGCAAGCTCAGGGACGTGGTCCGGCAGGAGTTGGTCACTCGCCAGTTGGAGCCGTACCTTCCCGGCGAGCCGGCGCGCGTTCTGGATGTGGGGTGTGGGCAGGGCACCCAGGCCCTTCGGGTGGCGAGGCGCGGGCATCGGGTCACGGCGTTGGATTCCTCCCAGGAATTGCTGGACCAACTGACGGCTGCGCTGACGCCTGATCTTGCTGTCGAGGTGGTGCACGGCTCGGCTGATGAGCTGCCCGCCGGCCCCTTCGACGTGGTCTTGTGTCATGGCGTGCTGATGTACTTCGAGGATCCGGCCCCGGTCCTGCGGGCGATCGCAGCGGTGGTCAGGCCAGGCGGCCTGGTCTCTCTCCTGGTTCGAAACGGCGACGCGCTGGTGTTGCGGCCAGGTCTGCGCGGGGATTGGACGATCGCGCAGCGGGCCTTCGATGACATGTCCTACGGCAATCGGATAGGGGTCACGGCGCGGGCAGATCGACGTGCTGATCTGTGGTCGGCGCTGGCTGAGCACGGACTGTCGGTCGAGGACTGGTACGGAGTCCGTGTGTTCACCGACCAAGCGCCCGATGACGCGCCCGTCCCGGAGGATCTTGAGGATCTGCTTGCCTGCGAGGAGCGCGCGGGCCGTACAGATCCCTACCGTCAGGTTGCCGCTTTGACGCATCTGATCGTGCGTCGAGACCGGTGAGCGGTCGGACCGGAGCGGCTTGGTGGCGATGTGGTCGGTTCTTGGTTCGGTACGGAGGCCGAGGAGCCTGAGAGACCACGAAGTCCTCGGCGGCCGATCGGCTCAGCGGAAGTAACACGTAAATGCTCCTGACCACCACTCTTGCGGAATGGTCCTCGGCGTGACATCAGGTGTTGCCTCTGTTACGTGATCTACCTGGTCCCCTGGACGGCAGGTCAACGGGCGGGTCGTGGCGCGCGCGGGCGGCGTGCTGGTGGGCGCGCACCGCGGTGGAGTTCATGCCCACTGTCCAGTCCACGCCCCCGGCCTGGTCACACCCGGCCCGCAGCTCATTCAGGATCTTGGTTCACATCCCCTCCATCGACCAACGGCGAAGCCGATCAGAGGCCAGTCTCCCGCTCCCGTAACGCGCCCTGCGCCCGGCTGGTCACCGCGGTGCAGGCACGCCCGGCCGCCGACCCTTGCGGCATGACGCGACAGCACCTATCGTGCCGATGTATCAAGTCGATATATCGGGCTGACGGCTCGCTAGGGCCGGTTGACGCGGGAGTTGCGATGAGGCGGATCGACTACGACACGGAGCAGTACCAGGACTACGCGCGGGGCCGTGCGCTTGACGAGCCGCAGCTGCAGGTATGGATCAGCGCCTTCGGAGCGGTGCTGCCCGAGCGGCGTCCGCTGGCGGGGCTGGACGTCGGCTCCGGGACCGGCAGGTTCACCCCCGCGCTGGCGCGAGCGTTCGGGCCGGTCACCGGCGTCGAGCCGTCGGTCCGCATGCGTGAGATAGCGCAGGCGCAGTCCCTGCACCCCGATGTGCGGTATCTGGCGGGCTCCGCCGAGGACATGCCAGTGCCGTCCGGCAGCGCCGACTACGCACTCATGTTCTTGTCCTGGCATCACGTCCAGGACAAGCCGCGGGCGGCCCGGGAGCTGGCCAGGGTGCTCAGGCCCGGCGGGCGGCTGCTCCTGCGCGCGAACTTCAGCGACCACCATCCCAGGCCGTGGTGGCTGGAGCACTTCCCCCGCGGCTTCGAGGCGGACGCCCAGTTGTTTCAGCCGTTGCACGAGGTCATCGCGATGTTCACGTCGGACGGCTGGCGCGTTACCGGCTTCGGCACGGTTACCGAGCCGTCCTCCGGCACCTGCGGTGACATGCTCGAACGGCTGCGCCTGCGCACCCTTTCGTTCTTCGCCCAGCTCAGTCCCGACGAGCTGGAAGCCGGCTTTCGCAACCTGGAGCAGGCCGTCGCCGCGGATCCCGACGCGCCGGCGCCTGTCTTCTCCGAGCCGCTGCTCACGCTCGAACGGCCCTGGTAATGCCAACAGCACTTCGTTGACCTGCTCAAGCCTGCGATCCCACGCAGTGGCCGCTGATCGCGACCCGCCGGCCACCCTCCAAGCCGGACGCCTACACCGGGTTCGTGCACGCCGCGTCACGGTGGAGGAATCACACGATCAGGTCACGCACGCGGCCATGTGATCCCGCATCGGCTACCGTCACCGTCATGCCCCTCGCCTTGATTCCCAGCCCTTCCGAGGGGGTCTGGCATCTCGGATTCATCCCGATCCGGGCCTACGCATTGTGCTTCATCCTCGGAATCGTCGTCGGCGCCTGGCTGAGCGACCGCCGCTGGCGCGCCCGCGGCGGCGAGAAGGGCACCATCAGCGACATTGCGGTCCCCGCAGTGATCTTCGGCCTGGTCGGCGCTCGCCTGTACCACGTCATCACCGACTGGCAGACCTACTTCGGCCCGCGCGCGATCAAGGAGCCGTACCAGGCGCTGTTCATCTGGGAAGGCGGGCTCAGCATCTGGGGCGCGGTCGCCCTGGGAGGCGTGGGCGTGTGGCTGGCCTGCCGCCGCCGGGGGCTGTCCCTCGGCGCCGTGGCCGACACGGTCGCGCCCGGCATCGCGTTCGGGCAGGCGATCGCCCGCTGGGGCAACTGGTTCAACCAGGAGCTGTACGGCAGTCCGACCACGTTGCCGTGGGGCCTGGAGATCGACCAGGCGCACGGCGGCGAGCCAGGCGTGCTCTACCACCCGACGTTCCTGTACGAGTCGCTGTGGGACGCGGCGCTCGGTCTCGGGCTGATCCTGGCCGGCAGGCGGTTCACGCTGCGCCACGGCCGCCTGTTCGCCCTCTACGTCGCCGGCTACACGTTCGGGCGATTCTGGATCGAAGGGCTGCGGATCGACCCGGTCGGCGGGGTGGACCACGCGGTGACGTTCCTCGATCTGCGGATCAACCAGTGGACCTCGATCGTGTTGTTCGTCGGCGCGCTGGTCTACCTCTGGGTGACTCGTCACAAGGACGCGGAAGAGATCGTGGTGCCGGCCTCGCACAAGCAGGACGGCGGGGAGGCCGCCGATCCGGCGCATCCGACCGACCAGGCCGACGCGGAGAAGGACACCCGCCGAGCTCCAGGAGGTTCTTGACCCGCGGAGCCCGGTGTGCAGGTGGGTCCAGTCACGGGGCTGCGCCGTCCATGCCGTGAGCGCGAGCACTGCCGTGTCACTGCTCCGCCTGGAACAGGTCCATCTGGCCTTCGCAGTCCCGCCACTTCGCCACGCCTGTGATCCTCAACGGCCGGCGCGGAGCGACGCCGAGCTTGGACGCGCAGTCCGGGCCCAGACCCAGAGCTTGGGAGCCCGGTGTGCGCAGCTTGTGTTTGCAGGCCGCGCACCGGGTGACGTGCTCGCGGGTGGAGGGGTCACCGAGATCGAGAGGGAATTCGTCCATCAACCAGCAGGCTAACGCCGGACATGTCTGCTCCCTCTGCAGCCCAAGAAGCCGGAACGGCTCGTTACCGGAATAACCGCTCGGGTATCGGGGCGCGGACGGATCGACCACAAGGGGGCAACACATGATCCGGACACTGCACAAGATGGGGATACGGGCCGAGCACGCGTACGCCGCCGGGATCGCATCCATCGGTTTGACCGTCGCCTCGTGGGCGGCGTCATGGTTCACCGAGAACACCGCCAGGGCGGACCGATGGGGCATCTTCGTCGGCGAGTGGGCGCCCACGTTCTTCGCGCTCGGTCTGGCGCTCCGCATGGAAGAAACCCACCAAGCTCCCGGAGAGGAGGAGGTAGGGCCTCAGCGGGAGCGGCTGGGGCAGTACGCCGACGTTCGCCGGTAGCCGGCCAGGCCGCGCGCCCCTTCCGCTGCGCGCGGCCTGCCCACAGCTCAGGCATCGGCGGATAAAGCGATCTGATCTTCGGGCGCCATGGCCTCGGCCCGCGCTGATGACAGTCGACCGGCCCGCTGCCCGCTCTCACTCGTCTGCGGTCTTACGGTTGGCCACGAGCACGGACGAGAGGGCGACTCCGAGACACATGGACAGCACAATGCCGAGCAGGAGGTTGTGCATCGTGACACCCAGTCCCATGCCGATCGCGATGCCCGGCCACATGCCGACTGTCCAATTGGGCGAGTTCTTGCAGTTCGTCATGGTTCGATCTTCGTGCAGGAGCGCGTAGCGGCGTAGACGTCGCAGTCATGAGTACGACATGACAGCTGTCACACGGGGCGGGACGTACCAGGCCGCAGCCATGAGGAGCGCATCACCGCCTGGCGGGCCACTTTCCCGGAGGAGACCATCGAGGTGGCCGAACAGGAGGCGGCCGACTCCTGCGAAGCGGGCCCGTACGACTACCTGAACCTGGTGCGGGCCTACCACTGGCAGACGAGGAAATCCGGCCCGGTGCAGCGGCTTCTCCCTTGTTTGACGAGCCGGACGATGAGGCGAGGACCTCCAGAGCTACCTTTCCGAGTGGGCCGTGAGCCGGTCCATCGCCTCCTGCCTCGGCAGGCTGGCGCCACGCCGGTACGCCTCCAGGTAGCCCTCGTCGCCGAGCTGCCCAGCCAGGACGGGCACCAGCCGGCGCAGATCGGGATCGCCCTCGTCGAAGACACCCCTGATCACGTGGCTCATCCCGAGCGCCGTCGCGGCCCCCGCCAGGTCGCCTTCCAGCCCGAGCAGCCTGGCCACCGTCGAACGGTCTTCATCCCGGTCAAGCTCCAGGTGCTGGCTGATGGCGCCCGCTCTTATGCAGCTGCTCGCAAATCGGCCCGATCTTCAGGGACAACGGCAGTCCCAGTACCACCTGTCGACCGCCCTTGATGGCACGCCAATGGCACGTCGATCAAGCCCGCGACCTGCCGGCGAGCACGGGCCGCAGCCCCCTGGTCCGCCCCGTCCTCTCGTAGCCGCCGACACCCAGGACGCAACCGCCTGTTTCCATGGTGCAGACCAGAACCCCCTACCGACAGAGGTTGTGTCCGACATAATATGGGCATGAAAAAGTTGCGCCTCTACCGATCGGCGCGGAAGCACCGCATCGGACAGGCGCATGCCTTACATGTCGTCCGATCTGGGCCGCCAGCGATCGTGCCGGCCGCCGACCCGACGCTGGAGGACCGATGGGTCTGGATCGGCCCCGATGATCGGGGCATAGAGCTGGAGGTGATCGGCATCATCACCGACAAAGCTTTAGTGATCATTCACGTGATGCCAACCGCGCTACGGAGAAGGACGCCATGACTGAGCACGAGGCAGCCTGGCCACCCGAAGACATCGAACTGGCCCTGGACCACGACTCCGATATCGACAGCGACTCTGAAGAGATTTACGACGCCAAAGGCAACCTGATCACGGAAGAGTACGTACGGGACGCAATCAGCGACGTTCATCGCGCGATCGACGAGGGCCGCGTACCCGTGCCTACCGGCCGCCCAGGACGTCCATCGCTCACAGGCGAGGGCACACATTCCCCAAGGGTCTCCTTCAGAGTTCCAGAGGAGTTGCGCGAACGCGCGAAGGCCCGCGCCGAGCAAGAAGGGAAGAGTGTGTCTGCCCTGGCACGGGAAGCCTTTGAGCAATTCCTGAGAGCGGGATGAGCACGCGCGACTGCGACGGCACCAGGTGGCCAAGCGACTCGACAGCCGCCTGCGAGAGCATTCGAGAGGGGATCGGGCACGCAAGAGCGCGAAAACCGATTATCGATCAAAAGCCCAGGCGGGAAAACCGGCCCTGGCCTGGGCCTTTGAGTGGGTGGAGCCTAGGAGATTCGAACTCCTGACTTCCTGCTTGCAAACGGGAGCCAGTCACGCCGTTGAGCGGTCTTCCTCCTGGCCAAGCGGTAGATGCTGCCTGAGCCTGAGCGCTCGTGTGCGTCGGCGTTGCTGTACTCCTCTGCTGTACAGCTCCTGGCGGACAACGAGACGCCAACATCTGTTCCGTAGCCAGTTCAAGATCGTCCACCGGCGTTCACGGATGCCAAAAAGACCTGATCGGAGGCACCTCACTCATGATCATCTTCCATGGATGTCCACTCACTTGAGAGGAGACTGTCCGGCCGACATATGCGATCTGACCAGCTCGAAAGCCTCAAAGGCCCGTGAAAGACCCGCAGCTGGTTCGCGCACGGTGCGCGATCATCCCGGCGTAGGGCTCGTGAAGGTTTACCTAAAGTACTGACCGGCCCGCATTTGAGATATCAAGTGGCCATGAGCTCGCACCTAGGAAACGTTACGTGAACGAACCTCGCGCCAAGCATCTTCGCTCAAGCTCATGTCGACGTAGCGGAGTCCCAGATCCCGTATCAAGCTACTGTCCATGGCCGCTTCTGCTTCTGCCGCACGCAGGAAGCTCTCCCAGGTCAAAAGGGCTGCATTGCCAGCACTCAGGCCCTCAATGTAGGTCTGTGCATGGTTGAGTCCGCCCTTGTCCTCTGGGTGGAGCAGCATCAGCAGCACGGCGCTCTCATTCAGTCGTCCGCCATCTACCACTTGTACCGACTGAGCGAGTGCGTGACAACGTGTCATTTGCCGAGTCGCGTTATTCGTTAGACTCTTATGGAGATCTCTCCAGATTTGACATTGTTCAGCGAGTTGCCGATATTTGGAGCCTTCCATTGCCTCGGTTCTCCGTGTTGAGAAGCGATCTGCAAGCTTGGTTTCAACGGCTACTACTTGAAGGCGGCCGTCCGTCCGTCTGAAGCGGAGAAGAAGATCGATAAACGTCCGATCGCCGAGCCAATAGGGAGTGTCTACCCCGGAGAACTCGAAGTCTGCCGAATCCAGCCAGGCCAGATCGTCCCGCCCGAGCAAGGTGCCGAAGAGTCGAGCCGAGGCAACCGGTCGTCGCACAACCTCTGACAGCATGTTGAACGTCAACGTCTGGCTTGAGGTTAGGTACTTCGTGCACCGAACAGGGTCCACGCCCCATCCGGCCGCACGACGGATTGCGTACGTCTCCGCTGCAGACGGTCCCAGGAAATTTAGCCAGCGTTCGGCATCCTCATCTACGAGGACAGATCCGCACAGGTCTTCAGTGCCGGCCAGTGAGCCGTAGCGGTCAAGACCAAGTATGTTGAGGCGATACCAGGCTTGGTGGACTCGTACACGGCGCATGAACTTGGTATCAGACTGCGGCAGAGGGCCAAGGCCCGTAGTTCTATGCACCGTCGAACACCTGTGACAATTCGCGACCACTGGCGTTCACCCCGCGAATGTCCCAGATCGCTCCGGCCCTTAACTGGATGATGGGCTCTGGAAAGCCGTTGGATCGCATGGGCCATGCGTTGACGATGTTGGCCTCGACGCCGAGTAGATGGCCGACCTCGGCTGCACCCGCGAGAAACTCGGCCCTATGCATGGAGCGATCGTAACGGGCTAACTCGTCCTGCCAGCCAGCGTCGGTGCCCAGCCCGCCCCTACCCGGTGGCAAGCCGACCCGGAGCGCAGCGCCCTCAGGGCGCGAGCACCGGAAGCGGCGCGGCAGCCGATCGCCCCAGCCGCCGGCGACAGAACCGGAGTGCGCGATCGTCCCAGCCTCAGCCATCGTCCCGGTATTGGCAGCGGCCGTGGCCCCACAGGCTTGCCTCGTCAGCTCTTCGGAGGGACTTTCGCGGTCTCTGCTTCGGTCGGGTAGCGTCCTGTTGCCGTCGCCCAGGCGATGACCTCACGCCTGTCCCAGATGTCGCCCGAGCGTAGACGCCGCACGGGCGCTGGGAACTGCGCATGCCTCACCTTCCAGACATTCACCGTGTTCGAGTCGACACCCAACAGCTCGCCGATCTCCGCCGGGCCCACAAGGTGCACGGCGAGAGCTCTTAGGTCATTCTCGGCTGCGTTCGACACGTTCTGAGCCTACGACTCCCGGACCGACTCTCGGGTGATCGAGTCAGGTCTTGGAACACGCTGGTGTCCCAGTTCCAACCTCCGTCGGAGATGTCTTACACTAAGAGAATGTCAGTACCTGCTGCGAACCTGTCGTCCATGCCTAACGAGGACTTTGACCAAGAGGACCCGCTGTACGCCTCAGGTGAGCGCGGCAACGGCACGTCGTGGACAGTCCTCAACGGCGACAGCAAGGTCGTTTCCAGCATGCTCGCTCCCGGATCGATCAACTGCGTCATCACCAGCCCGCCCTACTACTGGCAACGCGACTACGAGGTCGACGGCCAGTTCGGGCTCGAGCCCACGATCGACGGCTATGTCACGAACCTCCGCGAGACGTTCGCAGCACTGCGTCCGGCATTGACCGATGATGGCGTGGTCTTCCTCAACCTGGGCGACACGTACTACAACGCCAAGGGCAGACCGCACGGGAAGGACGAGAAACACCGCAGCCGTCGCCTGCCTGGTCTTCGCGCGGTGGACGGCCCTGGACTCGGCCTCCCCCGCAAGTCTCTAATCGGCATCCCGTGGCGCGTCGCGCTGGCGTTGCAGGAGGATGGCTGGACGCTTCGCAGCGCCATCATCTGGGTGCGGAAGACGGCGATCCCTGAGCCGACCAGCAAGGATCGTCCCTGGCGCAAGTACGAGCACATCTTCCTGTTCTCGAAGTCGCCTCGCTACTTTTTCAATCGCGAGGGCCTCGACGGCGAAGAGGACGTGTGGTTTATCGAACCGGATCGCAAGTCGCTGGCCCGTGGCACGCACTACGCGCCGTACCCGCGCGCGCTTGTGGAGAGATGCATCGCGGCAGGATGCCCAGAAGGCGGGACCGTCCTCGACCCGTTCGTAGGCGGAGGAACCACTATGTACGTTGCAGACGAGATGGGCAGGTCCTCGGTGGGCATCGAGCTCAACCCGGACTTCTGTGCGCTCATCTCAGAGAACATGGAGAAGCTTTGGTGAGTCGACCGCATAGGTCATCTGGACTACGTCGCTCCCTGTGCGATGTTGGGGCGGCTTGGAAGTAGCGTTGACCTATGTCATATGTGCCCGCTCATCTACTCCTCGAAGCCGCCGCAGCGATCAGAGGCGCCCACGCCCTGACTGTCGTGACGCTACCGGCGCTTCTCCGCGAGGCGAGGAGGACACAGGTCGACCCTACGACGGCTCAGATCCCATACGGCGGCGGCGTCGAAGAGCAGTACCTTAAGGACTTCTTCGAACTGCCCGGTGCACCCGATCCGCATCGTCCGTACCGAGCCATCTGGAGCGACGACACGCCCTGGCAAACGCGAAAGTTCCCCGGCGGAGGGCTCCAGCGCCAGCGGGGCCAGCGTGCGGGTCGTGGCGAGGTCCTGATTCAGCGCAAGCCAGCCCAAACTGGGCTGCCGGGGGATGTGTGGGGCCTCACGCCTACCGCGGGCGCAGACCTCCTCGCGGAGACAAAGAAGTCCGTTCGATTGATCGACTTGGCGCTCTGGATCGGCCGCAACGTCGATACCTCGGCGATCGACCCCGCGATCCTCAGCGCCGCCGGCCTCGGGCCGGGCGCAGAGGAGATTGACAAGCTCGACGCCTGGTTCAAGCACGAGTTCAGGCCACAACACGGCGACCTGGTGGGAACGATCTTCCAGGATGACATCCCGGCCGAGTACCGGACTGTCCCATTCGCGGCTGATCCGGTTTCTGACGAGACCTACCAGCAGCTCGGCGCCCTTCCACCAGCTCCTACTGTTACCGACGACCTGTCGACCGTCATCACGAGTCTGGAGAGGCGCGTCACGGCGAAGGGCTTCCAGCTGCCTCTCGGCCTGGTGGAGCGCGTCCTCACCGCTTGGCTCCGCGGCGACATGGTCGTGCTCGTGGGTCAGCCCGGGACGGGAAAGACCCTATTCGCCACCCTCCTGGGAAGTGCGATGGAGCAGGAGTTCGACCTGGACGCACCGCTGCTGATCCCTGTGCGGGCCGACTTCGATGAGGCCGAGCTAATCGGCTACGAGCGGCTCGACGGGACTGTCCATCTACAGGACTTCGCTCGCCACATCCTCCTCGATGATGCCCCGCTCGAAGCTCGCGTCGTGATCTTCGAGGAGTTCAATCTGGCCTCGGTGGAGACCTATCTGTCTGCGGTCCTCGTCGCCACCCAGGAGCGCGAGAGGCTCGTCCGGCTACCGAACGGAGAGGTCGCCAACCTGCCGATCGACACTTTCGTCCTCGCGACTTGCAACTCCTTCCGCGACGAGCCTGAGACCCGCACCCGCGTGAGCTCGCCGACTAAGCGCAGATCGACCACGATCACGATGCCCAACGTACTCGGCGACCGTTACGAGGACGACCCGGACACCGCCGTCACAGGCGTCATTGGGAACCTGATCGCCAACGAACGAAAGCGCGTCGAGGATCGCGAGAACGCGGGACGTGCGTCGCAGTTCGACTCACTCAGACTCACGGCGCTCCGCTCAGTGTCCGGTAGCGCGAACTTTAGCGCGCAGGCCCAGCAGGCACTCGTGAGCGTGGCCAACGCTGTCCTCGAGACCGCGAGCGGTCGGTCATGGTTCACGCTCGGAATCCTTCGGGACATCGTGATGGCACTCGTGATGGCGGAGCGGGACGCCGGAGCAGAGCTGACCGCCCTGGGCCACGCTGTCGCCGACAAGCTCGTGCATCAGCTTCGGGGGACACACTCCGACGCGCAACCCCTCCTCGCAGCTTCGGCGACACTACCCAACGCCGAGGAGATCGGTCGCTTAATCGACCAGATGATGGCAGGACCGTCTGACGAGCTCCTGCCGCTTCTCTGAGGCGTTACACGTACGGGGGCGACTCCAGCCGGTCCAGGACGTAGACAATCGTCTCCTCCAGCCCGTCGTCTGGGCCTACGACGGGGATCTCGACGATGCTTTTGTCATGGTCCGTGATCACCCTCGCTTCCCGGTCCACACCTGGGTAGATGATCGCGACTGACGAGAGCCCATAGAGGCTTTGGTAAGCGGCGACCTCCTTCCGGCTGTCTTCCGAGGCGTGGCCGTCTTTTCCGACCCTGTACTTGGCGTCGAGCACTGCGACCTTGCCCGTCGCCTTCTCGTGGAGCAGCAGATCGGGTTTAGACGCGTCAGGGACCGGAGTTCGGGCTCGCCACGAGGCGATGACCTCGACAGGCGGAACCGTGTCGTAGTACAGGTCGAAGTCGGGCCCCGTGAATGCGAGCGGGTTGGACCCGAGCGCACCTGTCGTCTGGGTGAGCCCGAGCACCGACGCGACGCGGTGCGCGGCGTATGCCTGATAGATCCAGTCGGCACTCTTGATGTAGCTGTACTGCCGGGCCGGATCCGTGCTGGCCGACCATCCGAACTCACCGATCGTCCTCGTGAGGTCGAAGACCTTGATGTAGCTGCGATCGGTGTATTCGGGACCATGGCGCGGCGCTGCCAGGGCGCTCGGCTTCAGCCGGAGCTTGACCGCGAGCGGCTGAGTGAAGAGCCTTCCGACGCGCTCACGCCACAGTCGGCACCGAGCTCGTGGTCCGGAGGGGAGCTCCGCGCGCATCACCTCGGACAACAGGTCGTGAAGAAGACCGAGCAGGTGCACAGTACGGCGGTTGGCCACGGTGTCCACAGTGCGCTGGCGTCGGCGCGCGACCACTCGGGTCGGGGTGTATCTCTTACCCGCAACGCTCAGCAGACCGTCTTCCTGTTCGATCAGGTTCCTCCGAGGGTCGGATCTGAGGAATCGCATCGTCGGGATAGCGAGGGCTGAACTCCCGCCACGGCGGCTCAGTGCCCGGACCGAGACCTCATCGGTACGCGGTGCGGCGAGCACGGTCTCGATGGCGTCCAGCGCCTCGTCCGCGTTGGCATCGAACCACCCGTAGACGACGTGAGGATCCAGGTAGCCGCTGCCATCGGAGAACAGGGCCTGACCAGTCCATCCGGTCCCAAGGCTCTGGAGATGGCTCAGCATCCGAGTGATTCCCTCGAGACGCAGCTTGTGGTCCTCGGTGGCGAACCAAAATGCTTGACCGTCGACCTCAACTCTGTGAAAGCCCGTCGAGCGCGTGTAGTCGAGGGCGAGGACGCCCGTCGTCCCGCCCGAGAGCCGACGCTCCGTGCCATCGATGCGGATCCTTCGGCTGGCGTGGCCGGCGACGCTCAGGACGATCGGCCCTGGGGCCACCTTGACTGCCCGGCCGTTCAGTTCGACCTCGCCGGACCGAGCAACGACAGACACGCGCAGGCGCGTCTTTGTGAGGTCGGTGCTCGAGGTCACGTTGACAGGCTACGTGGTTCTCGACGCAGTTCTCCCCGTTTGGGGCGTACGAGTCTGATGTCTAACGGCTCGCTTGGTTGCCGAGAGTCATTCCCATGACGACCTTCTCGGTCCAGCGTTCCGCCACGTGCTCCCCTGCGCGTGGGCATGCTGGCCGCGACCGGCCGAAGAGCCGCAGCGCGGCCAGCGACTGCCCAACGCGGCAGGCCGCCGCAGGCGGGCTGCCCTTGAGACCGTAGAGAAAGTTCTCATCCGCAACTGAGGTCACAAACTGTCGCCACAAACCTGATCTTGCTGGGTACCCGATCGCGGCATAGGTTAAGCCGGGTTCTACCTTGCTTGGCCGTGGAGTAGTGCGTGCCAGACGGCTCCGCCCCCGCGCGTGTTCATGCGGTGCGTCTCTGAGACCGTTTGGGTAGCCGACTCGATGCGTCGAAGGAACGCCTGACCGCCAGCCGTACAGAGCTCATAGACGACATCGGCACAGTGACAGGTCCAGGCGAGCGTCCTGCACCGTGCTTCCCCTCCCGCAGGAAGCCACACCAGCTTTCGGGAACCCGGCTGTAGGGAGGCGACATGTGGAGCCAGACAGTCGGTCACGGAACCGAGCCGCTCGACGTGAGGTGCAGCAGCGCCCATACGGTTCGGCCGGCCGCGTCACCGTATACGCCCCAGCGGAGTGTGAGGGTCTCGACCAGGTGCAAGCCTCGTCCGCCAAGGTCCTCGTCCGCGGCCTCACATGGGCGCGGTACGAAGTGGCTCCCTTCATCGAGGACGGCGACGATCAGTAGCGTGCTGCCAGCGTGGAGTGTCACGCCGAAGTGGCCGCCAGGGAATCCACTTCGGGTATGGCGGATGGCATTGGAGGCGAGTTCGCTGACGATCAGTTGGGCGGCGTCGATCTCCGGACGGTCCCCCAGGTAGGCACTGACGAATTGACGGACTTCGCGGACCTGGTCCCGCGTGCCGGGGAAGTTACGACACCACCTGTGGATCTCTGTGTGGCCGTTCAGCGCTGGGGACATCGCGTTTCCTCTTGTCCGTGCAGGTCAGAGAACTGCCAATCGCTATCGATACTTAAAGTACTAGCGCTATACTTCAAGTACAAGCGACTTGATGTACTTGCGCCGCACAATAAGTACTGGTCGAGTAAAGACAGCGACATCCGGAGACCCGCGGCGGCAGCCCCAGGAAGGGTGCACATGTTCGGACTAATGGTTCGATTCACCTGCAAGGACGAAAAGAGCGCCGCAGCGTTCGACGCCCTCGTCGGGGAAACCATCGAGGCGATCTGCCAGCATGAGCCGGGAACGATCGTGTACGCCTCCCACCGGGTGGACAGTCAGCCGCTCCAGCGGATCTTCTACGAGCTGTACCGCGACCGGGACGCCTTCGACGCCCATGAGCAGACCGGGCACACCAGGCGCTTCCTGGCCGCCCGTGAAGAACTGCTGGCCTCAGTCGAGGTCGACTGGCTGGAGCTTCAGAGCGGGAAGGGCACGACGCCGTGAGCATGGAGTATCAGCGGGCGCTCGGGCGCCGTATCGCACAGGAGCGCAAGCGGCGTGGCCTGTCGCAGGCCGAATTGGCCCGGCTGGTGGATCGGTCGGTTGCGTGGATCTCCCAGGTAGAACGAGGCGTGCGCAAAGTCGATCGCATGTCCGTGCTGGAGAAGGTCGCTGAGACGCTGGACGTGCCGCTCTCGGAGTTGGCCGCCGAGGCACCGGTGGTCGCCGCCACCAACGAGGAGACGCCCGGCACGGCAGGGCTACGCCTGGTGCTGTCCGGCGCCCACTCGCTCCAGGCGATGTTGCACACGACCCCGGTGCCGGCTATCGAGCAACTGAGGCCGCGCGTCGATCATGCGTGGGAGCTCACGCACGCGAGCCGCTACGTCGAACTGGCCGAACTGCTCCGCGGGCTCGTACCCACCCTTGAGAATGCCGTCCGCTCCGCCCCGGCAGAGCAGCAGGCAGAGTTGTTCGAGTTGCTTGCGGTGACCTATCAGGCGTGCTCGGCATCGCTGGCCAAGCTGGGCGAGCCGGAAGCAGCGTGGATCGCCGCCGATCGGGCCATCAGCGCGGCAGAGCGTGCGGGCAACCCCTTGATGATGGCGGCCGGAGCGTTCCGGCTGGGCTTCGTCTTCCTGCAAGCCCGGCACTTCGATCAGGTGGAGGAGACGGCGCGCACCACCGCCGAGGCGCTGTGGTTCTTGACCGATCAGGGCAACGTCGAAGCGATGTCGCTGTGGGGCGGGCTGACCTTGCAGCGGGCCGTGGCCGCCTCGCGGCTCAATCAGGCTGATGTCGCGTACGAGCACCTGTCGCGAGCACGTGAGATGGCGGCGCGGGTGGGCGAAGGGCGCAACGACTACAACACCGAGTTCGGGCCGGCCAACGTCGCCCTGCACGAGGTCGCGGTGGCGGTGGAGGTCGGTGACGCCGGTCACGCGCTGCGCGTGGGCGGCGCGGTGGACACGTCGTCGCTGTCGGCGGAGCGGCGAGCGCGTCTGTGTATCGACCTGGCGCGGGCCCATGCCCAGCGTCGCCAGGTCGATGAGGCGGTGGCCCAGCTCCTTGAGGCGGAGACCATCACGCCGGAGCAGATCCGTAACCATCGGATCGTCCACCAGCTCGTCTCTGACCTGCTGTCGATGCAGGATCCGGCCTCCACTGAGCTGCGGGAGCTGGCCGAGCGCGTAGGGGCGTAGAAAAAGTACGTGCACACGTACTCTAAGTACTAGCGATTACTCTCGGTATCAGGTAGCGTTCGTGCTGTAGCTGGAACTCTCCGTAGTCGGAGGGTGGCAGCCCAGCACGAACGCTCTTCGCGTTTCAGGGGTGGATCAAGGAGGTCCGCTCACGGAAGGCGGAGAGAGAAGGCCACACATGAAAGTGGCCTGAGCGGAGGAACCCGCCCAGGCCGGATGCGTTAGCACCCTAGTTGGCGCTTCGATGCTATCGCGTCCGAGCTGACGGTACGGCCCTCCCTCGTCCTGAAACGCCTGATCAGCAGGCCGACGAGAGGTCTATTCGCCATGCGTACCGTCCCCATTCCTGTGGACACCAGCAAGCTCGCCATCACCTGCGTGAAGGCCCCGCGCCCGCGGGTCCTTAACAAGGACACCGGCGAGATCAAGACCGACAAGAACGGCAACACCGTCTACGAGGTGACCGTCTCTGTCGAGGACGAGTTCGGCCGGATCGAACTCGTCAAGATAGGCACTACCGGGGAGCCGCCCATCTCGGCCGGAGACGCCGTCCACGCGGTCGGCCTGCTCGGCTACGTCTGGGAGATCGCCGGTCGGTGGGGCATCTCCTACCGAGCCGCCGCCCTGCTTCCGCAGCAGGAGGCAGCGGCCAGTGTCTGACCAGTACCTGTGGACGCTCGGAGTCCTGGCCGCTGTACCGGCCGGGCTCTGGGCCTGGCGCCGCTGGCGCCATCGCTCCTTCTGGCTCGTGGTCGGCTACCCGATCACGGCGATCAGCGTGTGGGCGTCCTGGCGCAGGGTCGCCCTTGGCTGCGGGCTCACCAAGAAGCGGCACCGGTTCTGGTTCACCACCGTGCCCGGGCTGGTGGCCTCGACCGGTGTCGTCCGGGTCCGGCGCAAGTGGCAGCGCATCGCCGTGGACACCAAGCCCTTCATGTGGTTGCCCCTCCCTACCCGTTACGGGTGGAGGGTCACCCTGCACACCTTGGAGGGGCAGATCCCAGGCGACTACGCCGACGTCGCCGAACGGCTGGCGCACTCGTGGGGAGTGCATGCCGTACGGGTCTCCTCCGACAAGCCAGGACGCGTACGGCTCTCCGTCACCCTTCGCGATCCGCTCGTGCAGGTCCATGAGCTTCCGCCCTCGACCGAGTTGCTCAAAGTCACTGTGGGGCGGTTGGAGACCGGTAAGCCGTGGGTCATCGACTTCCGTACGGTGCCGCACTGGTTGAACGCGGGAGCCACTCAGTCGGGCAAGTCCAACTTGGCCAATGCCCTCATCGTGGGCCTGGCTCCGCAGCCGGTCGCCCTGGTCGGCTTCGACCTCAAGGGCGGGGTGGAGTTCACGCCGTACGCGCCCCGACTGTCCGCACTGGCCACCACCCGCGCTGAGTGCGGCGGGCTCTTGGATGACCTGGTCGCGCTCATGACGGACCGGATGGGCGTGTGCCGGATGGCCGGCGCCCGCAACATCTGGCAGCTCCCACCGACGATGCGGCCGGTACCGGTCGTCGTCCTGGTCGATGAGCTGGCTGAGCTGTATCTGATGGCCGACAAGTCAGAGAAGGACGAGATCGCCAAGACGTCCACCGCGCTGCTGCGGGTGGCTCAGCTTGGGCGGGCCTTCGGCATCTACCTGTTCTGCTGCGGCCAACGGATCGGGTCCGACCTCGGACCTGGTGTCACCGCGCTCCGCGCGCAGTGCTCCGGGAGGATCTGCCATCGGGTCAACGATCCCGAGACCGCCACCATGACCCTCGGCGATCTCGACCCGGCCGCGCTCGACTCCGCTCGAGCCATCGCCCCGGAGACGCCCGGCGTCGCGATCGTCGCCAGCCAGGACGGCCAGTGGTATCGGGCTCGGTCCTTCTACGTCAGCGAGGAAACGGCCGAACACGCCGCAACCGCCTACGCCGATCTTGCGCCGACGTGGGCGGATGTGATGACCGCACAACACCAACACACACCTGACCCGCAGACCGCTTGAACGACGGCGAGGAGGAGACGAGGTGCGTCGCTTCACCGGCTGGCTGCTCGACACGGGTCCGGTTCTCGTCCTGGCCGTCATCGCGGGCGCTGGCTCGTTCGCCCACATTCGCCAGACCGCCAGCGAACACGGTCAGTCCGGCTGGATGTCCTGGGCCATCGCCATCTGCATCGACCTGACCTGCGTCATGGCTGCCCGCGAACGCCAACGGGACAAGAAGACCGGCCGTACCCGACGCGGACCCGTCTCGTGGCCCGTGCTGGTTCTGACGGGAGGCATCGTCCTGTCTCTAGCCGCCAACCTCGCCCAGGCCACACCGACTGTCTGGGGCTGGATCACCGCCGCCACTCCGGCCGGTGCCTTCCTCGTCGCGGTGTCCATGCTCGAACGCCGCGCCACTGCTATCCGTACCGACTCACCGCGGGACCTCCCGCAGCCCTCCTCGTCGTGCGTACCAGCCACGTCCGCCCCGGCCGGATCGCGGACCGTCCCGCAAGCGGACCGCCCCGTCCTCGTCCCGACTGATGAGGGCCCGGACCACGGACCCGCACCTGACCCGGCCCTGCTCGCCTACGCACGGCGCGTCGCCGTCGAGCACCACGCCAGGCATGGCGAACCCATCACCCGCGACCTACTTCGTGCCCGCTTGGGCGTGTCCGAGCAACTCGCTTCTGACCTGCTCCGCACCCTGCGGACTTCAGCCTCCTGAGAGGAACCCATGCAAGATCACTGCACGGGTTTCGTCGAGGGCCACTACCGCTGCTGCACCTGCAACGGCACCGGCATCACCGACGACGAGACCTGCGCCGACTGCCACGGCACCGGCATCGACAACCACGGCGCATAGCCGTAGCGCCCCCCGCCTGGCCACACATCCGCCAAGATCCGCGCCAGGCCGGGGGCCATCCACACCAGCATCTGGATAGAACGGAACCCATCTTGCCCCACCTTGCCCACAGCCATGCCGTCGCCGGAATGATCCACCGGCTCAACCAACCCGACTTTGACCGCTGGGCCTGCCAGATCAAGCACACCGGCGGCTGCCGTCAGCCCATCCACCTGCGCGGCAAGGTCGAACACTACGACCAGGCCACCGGCCACCTCCTTCACCGCTACAGCACCACAACCGAACCAAACGGTGTCCTGCGCGTCCCGTGCAAGACCCGCCGTACCTCCCGCTGCCCGGCCTGCGCCGAGGTCTACCGCGCCGACACCTACCAGCTCGTCCGCGCCGGGCTCGTCGGAGGCAAGGGCGTCCCCGAGACGGTCAGCGCGCACCCGTGCCTGTTCGTCACCCTCACCGCGCCGTCCTTCGGAGCCGTACACGTCCGGCGGGAGAAGACCGGCAAGGTCCTGCCCTGCCACGCCCGTCGCGACGCCGAGATCTGCCCGCACGGACGTGTCATGTCCTGCACCGAACGCCACAGCGCCGACGACCCGCGCCTCGGCGAACCGTTGTGCCCCGACTGCTACGACTACGACGGCTCGGTCCTGTTCAACGCCATCAGCCCCGAACTCTGGCGACGCTTCACCCTCGCCCTGCGCCGCCGCTTCGCCCGCCTCAACGGCCTGACCGTCAAGGCCCTGCGCGAGCACGTCAGCATCGCCTTCGCCAAGGTCGCCGAATACCAGCGCCGCGGCGTCGTCCACTTCCACGCCGTCATCCGCCTGGACGGACCAGACGGTCCCGACTCACCGCCACCCCCCTGGGCGACCGCCGACGCCCTGGCCCAAGCCGTCCAGCACGCCGCCGCAGTCGTCACAGCGGAGATCGAGCCGCTGAGCCGCACCTTCCGATGGGGCACGCAGCTCGACGTCCGCCCCATCACCATGGACGGCGACCTCACCGAACAAGCCGTAGCCTCCTACATCGCCAAGTACGCCACCAAGGCCGCCGAATGCGTCGGTACCCTCGACCGCCGCATTCAGCCCTTGGACGACCTGGCCGCACTCCCGGTACGCGAGCACGCCCGCCGGCTGATCGCCGCCTGCATGCGCCTGGGCCGAAACCCCGGCCTTGTCGACCTACGGCTCACCCACTGGGCCCACATGCTCGGCTTCCGCGGCCACTTCTCCACCAAGTCCCGCCGATACTCGACCACCCTCGGCGCGTTGCGCGCCGCCCGTGAAGAACACATGCGCGCAGAACAGATCACCACCGGACGCCTCCCACTCTTCGACGAGGACACCGTTCTCGTCGTTGCTCACTGGGCCTACGCCGGACAAGGGCTTTCCGTCGGCGAACAACTCCTCGCCTCGGCCATCACCGGCCAGCACGCGCCACTCCTCAGGGGACCAGATGACCGCTGAACTGCTCACCGTCCCGGAAGCGATGGCCGTCCTGAAGGTCAGCCGCTGGACGCTCTACAACCTCATCCGCTCCGGCGAACTCCGCTCGATCGTCGTCGGCGTCCGTTGCCGCCGCATCCCCGCCGCCGCACTGGAGGCGTACGTGACCCAGCTCTGCGAGGAGACCGCCTGATGCCCGCCAAGGCCACCACAGCGACACCCGACGAGCCCGAGCGCGGCCCTCGCAAGAGTCGGCGAACCCGGGCCAACAACGAAGGCTCGATCTTCCCGTACAAGAACGGCTGGGCGGGCTACGTCTGGGTCACCACCCCAGAAGGCAAGAAGACCCGGAAATGGGCCTATGGCCAGACCCGCGAGGAGACCCACGAGAAGTGGCTCAAGCTCCACGAGTTGGCCCGTAGGGGATCGGTAGTCACGAAGTCGCCGAAGCTATCGGACTACCTGTTGTACTGGCTCACGAATGTCGTGGAACCCAACCTCGCGCCCAAGACGGCCGCCAACTACGAGATGTTCGTCCGCCTCTACATCGTTCCAGCGCTCGGCACCAAGAGGCTCGACAAGCTGACCGTCCGGGACGTCCAAACCTGGCTGAACAAGCTGCGCCGCTCCTGCCTCTGCTGCGACCAGGGCAAAGATGCCGCACGCCCCGAGAATCACAGCAATCCGAAGCGGCGCCGGCACTGCTGCGCCATCGGCAAGTGCTGTCGGTCTCTACCTTCGGAGTGGACGGTTCACGACGCGTACATGACGCTGCGGGCCGCCCTGAGCAATGCGGTGCGGGAGGAGACGTTGACCCGCAACGTCGCCACCAACGTCAAGATGTCGGTGCCGCGCAAGCGCAAGGTCAAGCCCTGGTCCGTCGAGGAGGCACGGGCCTTCCTGGAGTCCGCACGCAAGAACAACGACCCGATGTACCCGGCGTACGTCCTGGTGCTCGTCCTCGGGCTGCGTCTAGGTGAAACGCTAGGGCTACGGTGGGAAGATGTCGATCTCGACCGGACTGAGATGACGATCGGCTGGCAGATTCAGCGCGTCGCGGGCAAGCTGCTGCATCGTCAGACCAAGACGGACGCGTCCGACGCCACCCTGCCTTTCCCCGAGATCGTGACGACGGCCCTTCGTGCCCGTCAACGGGCACGCGACATCTCCCGGGAAGCAGCTGGGGATCACTGGCAGGAGACCGGCCTCGTCTTCACGACCGCCAGTGGCCGGCCGATCGAGCCGTCCAACTTCCGGCGAAGCTTCGCGACTGCCTGTGCCAAGGCGGGAGTACGGAGGGTGCACGTCCACGCCACCCGTAAGACCTGCGCGTCCTTGCTCGTCGCCCTCGACGTCCACCCGCGTGTGGCCATGCAGATCCTTCGCCATTCGCAGATCTCAGTGACCATGAACGTGTATAGCGAGGTCTCGTCGGAAGCGACGCGCAAAGCACTCAAGAGGTTGGGAGATCACCTAGAGCGTTAGAGATACACAGAACGATGCCGAAGGCCATCCCCGGACGCTCGGGGATGGCCTTTGCTTGCTGCGACAGATCTCAATCCTTCTGTTGCCGAACGCTCGTAAGGTCGGCCTCATGGAGAGCGTCGTCATATGGGTCAAGCCCTACAAACCCGAGCATCATCAGCCAGACACAGAGGGACACAAGGGGCACTGCGGCTGGCACGGTATGACCTCTGGTCGAGGCCCATGCCGCAATGAGCCCTACGCCAGCGTGAAGCTCCAGTACAAGAACTACGCGCCGGTGCAGTCTGCCTGCGTTCAGGCTCTCAAGGAGATCTCACAGCGCTACGGATTCCCGATCCCGCAGGAATAGAGAGAGCGTGTGTGGAACGGCTGAGGCTGTAGCTGTATTTTGCAGCTGTACAAGATTGAAAAGGCCACTTCCTGATCATGGGAAGTGGCCTTTGACCTGCGGTGGAGCCTAGGAGATTCGAACTCCTGACTTCCTGCTTGCAAAGAATAGTCGTTATATTTGGCCACCTGCCCTGAAGAGAATCACCGCTGGTCAGCGTGGGTTTCCTTGGTCATGAATGGTCGCCAACGGAGATCATTAGGCGTTGGTCATCGCGAATCCATCGCGAATCGCGAACCGCCCCTTCGAGGGTCACGCTCCGCACCCGCCGGCGCGGTCACCGCTGCGGCCGATCCTCCAGCGGCACCACGAACGTGCCCTGCGACCGTTTGATCACCACGAGCCCTTCGTCGGCGAGAAGCGCGACCGCGTGTAGAGCGGTGTTCCGACCAACCTCGTAGATCTGCATGATCCGTGGGATCGCCGGGATCGGAGACCGGGGCGCGTACTCGCCACGCTCGATCCGCTCGCGAAGGTCATCGGCGACCTGCTCGTAGCGGTACTTCGGCTCCCACTTGATCATGGTGAGAACGTAGTGGCCTAGGACAGACCCCAGACCTCCGGGAATTACCCCGGCCGACCTAGGTGGTACTAGGACGTCCCATCCGATCCTCAGACCTCATATGTTTCGCAAGATGCGGGAGTGGGAACGCTCGACCAAGCGGCGACGTGGGGAACAGATTCTTCGCCAGAAGAAGCTGTCGGGCCCACGTCGTCGCGCCGCTTAATCCTCGCTCGGCTCCTGTGGCGCAACGAAGGTGCCACGCCCCTGGACCGCGACCACGAGCCCTTCATCGCGCAGCAAGCGCACCGCCTTGCGTACGGTGTCGCGGCCGACTTCGTGGATCTGCATCAGCCTCGACTCCGCTGGGATGGCGCGGCCCGGCGGGAGTTCGCCTGACTTGATCTGGTCACGCAGGATCGCCGCCAGTTGGAGGTAGAGCGGTTCGATCCCGTCATGGTCGATCGTCATGGCCACGGACCGTAGATGTCCCCAGGCGTGGTCCTTCGATCGCCCATATCCGCAGTCAGGTGCAGACGTTGGCAGACGTTTGGTCTACGGTGATGGCAACAGAAAGTTGGGCCCGGCAGCGCGGGAACGCTACACGGGCCCTGATCGCACGATGGAGGTGCGATATATGGCTTCAGCCTATGAGAGCGACGTTCCGGCGACCACGCCCCAGCTCCCCCAGATCCCCGAGTGTCACGTGGTACGCGCAGAGGACGGGCGGATCCATCTCACACACAAGGGCACCGGGCAGACAGCGGTCGCCAGAGACGACGAGGAAGACCCTGTCATCCAGGGCGCCATCCTCCGCACCCACGCCGCGTGGGAGCCTCAGCTGCGCCGCATCCAGCCGCCGTGGTCGCGGCCCGAACCCGAGTTCCGGGTCGGCGACCTGCCATGACCGACGCCGATCTCCCCGCCATACTCAGCGACCTGGTGAAGCCCTGCTGGCGACACCAGTTCGAGGTGAGCGACGCCGGCTGGTGGCTGACCAGGGACGGCGCCCGCTGCCATGACGCGCCCTGGCATCCGCAGGACGAAGTCGACGCGCTCATCGCAGCCACGCTGCTGTACATGCTGAACGAGGCCGGACCGGTACCGATCCGCGAAGAGTTCCGCTCAAGGACGATGGTCGACGAGAGATTGCGTGAGCGTCTCATGGTGGCCGCGTACGGCCTGTACATGCGCCACATGCGACGACGGATCGGACCTCCCGCAAGCCGGTAGCCGACCAAGCGAAGCGACTCCCACCCATCGAGTAGAGGGGCTGCGTGTGGACCCGATCCTGTTACTCGCCCTCGTCGGCGCGATCGTCTACTTCGGCTCTTGCATGGTGCACCCATTCAAGATCTGCAAAGCATGTCAGCGGTCACGCGAGAGTCACTCGACCATGTTCAAGGGCGCGTTCGGCATGTGCCGGGTATGCAACGGGCGCGGCCACCATCTGCGGTTCGGGGCCCGGCTACTCGGCCGCAAGCTCTAAGGCGCGCTTGCGGGTAACTGCTCGACGCATGGCTCCACAGTTCGATCATGCCCCTTGGTGAAGCAGGAATAGCGTGTAGGCGGCCAGCGTGGAGTCGTCTGTAACCACACCGTCGGTCACCATGTTCTCGAAGTCGGTGCGGCTGACCCACTGATGGCGGAGATCCTGCTCTTCGACTTCCAGCTCGGCCTCACCGTGGGTCAGGTCGCTGGCTACAAATACGTCGAAGCCCTGGGATGAGATGCCCTTCGCGCAGTGGAGCCGCCCGAGGTGGCGCATAACGCCGGCTGTGATGCCGGTCTCCTGCCTGAGCTCTTCACGAGCTAGCAGTTCAGGAGCACCCACGCCCATCTTAGGGAAGGTGCCCTGGACGAACTCCCAGGATCGAGCTCGCACCGGGTATCGATACTGCTCCACCAGATGGAAGCCGTCGTTCTCGATCGCAATGATGAGCGCAAAGTCGGGCTTCTCAACATAGGTGTAGAGGCCATCCGACCCGTCAAGCCGGCGGATCCGATCCTCTCTCAGCCTCATGTAGGGGCTCTCGTAGACGATCTCTGTTGAGAGTTGCTGAATCGGATGCTCAGTGTTGGGCTGCTCGTTCATGCTCCAGGCCCGTAACGGTAGATCTGTTCATGGCGGCTGCCGACAACGACTCTGTGTGTGACGTCGAGGATGCGGCCATTCACGTCGTAGGCCCGTCTCCAGATAGTCAGTACCGGCTCCGACGCTGGGATCTCTAGGACTTCCTGTTCAGCGGCGTTCGGCAGCCGGCATGAAACGCTGTCCTCGAACTCCCCCACCGGATGCCCGATCTCCTCCAGTCTCGAATACATTCCGCCTGGCCCAGTGTCGACCTGTAGCAGCCTCGGGACCAGCTCGACGTACTCCCAGGGCAGGTACGTCGTGGACGTCTGTACGGGGGCATCACCCACAACGCCCTGGACACGACTCCGACGCAGCAGCCGTGATCCGACCGGGACGCCGAGCCAGCGGCCAAGGTCCGCATCAGCTTGCACTTCATCAATCTCTGTGTGCGTGAACGGCTCTCGACCCAGGGCCAGGATCGACACGTGAAATCCCCGCCACTGCCCCACTCTGCTGGTGATATCGGAGGCGTGGCGCTGAACCGGCTGGGCGTTGGGGTCGACAACCTTGGCCCCCTGGCTGGAAGGCGGCGCGACAAGCCCCTGCTCTCGGAGCAGCCGAAGAGCGCGTCGGACAGTCGACCGGTCTGCCACGTATTCGGTGGCGAGCTCTCGCTCTGAGGGAAGCCAGGTTCCTACGCCGTACTCACCGCTTCTGATCTTTGCGGCCAGCGCTTCTGCGATCGCCTGAGCCTTCGTGGGCGGCTTAGGCATGCGGTCTCCTCATGGGCTCCTCGTTACCTGGCTGCTCTTGCGTGCGGTGTAGATCCCACCTTAAAGGCAACCATGAGCCATCCACCTAGGGGGTGGGAGTCAATTAATAACCCCGTAAGGCTTGTGGATGGCCTTTGGTCGCCCTACCATCAACCTACCAGAGAGCGTTAAGAGCGATCAGTGCCATAGGGAGCCACCTTGAGCGATCAGAGCGCTACGTGTGAGGACAGGCGGCAGGCACTGCCGATACCCGAGGTTGCCGAACTGCTCGGCGTCTCCCCTGTGACCGTCCGGCGCGCTGTCGCTAGCGGCGAATTCCCGCACGTGCCAGTGCGCAGCAGGAAGCAAGTCCCGCGCGCCTTTGTAGACGCACTGCTGGCCACGCCCAAGTGGGGAGCCGAGCAGGAAGAGGTCGCGATCTGATGAACGCGATCCCCCAAGACATGCGAAGGGCGGCCCTCATCCGCCAAGACGAAGCCGCCCACTCGCGTGTCCCCCATCACCGGTCCGGTTACGGAAGGACGCTCACCATGATGTCACACGGCCCTAACGTCGTCTCTCTCACGAGCGAGAAGCAGCAGCGGATCGTCACCGAAACGGACGCCTTGTTCCAGGGGGCGCTGTCGATCCTGCAGCGGGTCGCCGCCGTCCGCCACGAGGCCGGCCTGCCGATGCCGGCGGACGTCATCGACCTCCGCTCGTACGTGCCCCGTCAGGCGGTGGCCCGATGATCCGCCGGAGAGCAGCCGAGCAGGCTGAGGACTGGCCCACGACCCTCGTCGCCCGCTTCGTCACTCTCGGCGGCGCCATGGTCGACCTGGACCGCCAGCGGTTCACCACCACCTTCGACCACAGGGGCGCCCCGTACGGGGCCAGCAAGCCGTACGAGATCGACGGCTACAACTGGCGCTGCCACGGTTGCGGCTCCTACGGACGTGAGGGCGACACCTACCACGACCCCGGGTTCCGCCGTGAGCAGGAAGCCCGCGAGGACGCCAACGACCACGCCGGCATGTGCCGGGCAGTGCCGCGGCCTATCGCTGCGGCCATCCGCGGGCGGATCGCCGATGTGCAGATCCGTCACGAGCAGACCTCCCAGGAGGTGGCCCGATGACCGCCGACCAGATCAAGGCGACACTCGCCACCCTCGACCAGGCGATGAAGGCGTGCACCGCGATGCGCCCGTCCGACCGCCCCAACCTGGTCAGGAACGGATGCACCTGCGCCACCTGCAGCCCACGGCGAGGCTCGCGATGACTTGCCCGGCTGCCGCATCCCACCGCGGTAACCCTGCGGCTCGGCAGCCGGGCGACACCACTCCCCGTCCGTGGGCGGAATCCACCCACAGAGCCCCGCGGACGGGGCACCACCCCAGACCGGCCAGCAGACACCCGGCGTGCGAGTCCCGGGCGGGCGCCAACGACCGACCTTCCCCTGATTGGAACCGGAGCGATGAACAGTAGCCAGCACGGCCCGCCGGACCGCCCGGTCAACGACTGGGCCAAGCGGCGCCGCCCAACGCGGGCGCAGAAGCTCGCCGCCGCGGCGAAAGCCGCTGCCGACGTGCGCGCCTACGACACCGACCCGGACGTGGTCGCCCTCCGCATCGAGCGGCTGCGGACCCGCGTCGACCGGCTGATCTGGACCGGGCTCATCCTCGGGCTGGCGTTCACGATGGCGAACGTCCAGTCGTTCGCCGCCCAGGGCAGCACCCAGGAAGAGATCGGGTGGTGGATCGCCTGGCTGCTCGACCCCATGGTGTCCCTCGTCCTCGTCGGCGTCCTCCTCGGCGAGCAGATCATCGCCCGACAGCGGATCAAGGCCGGCCGGTGGATCCGCCGCACCAAGTGGACGGCGCTCGCGCTCACGTACGCGATGAACACGTGGTCGGCGTGGACGGTCCTGGACCCGGCGTTGATCCTGCTCCACTCCGTGCCGCCGATCATGGTGTTCTGCGCGGCCGAAGCCGTCACGACGCTGAAGCACCAGATCACCCTCGCCGTACACAAGGCGTACCACGCCGCCGCCGTACGGGCCGCGGCCATCGACGGTGCTACCGCTGAAGCGGTCGAGCGGGCGAAGGCGATCGCGGAAGCACACGCCGCCACCGAACCCGCCGAGCCGGACACCGGCTCTCAGGCGCTCGCCGAACTGAGGGCGTGGACGACCCGCCGCATGCGTGGCGTGGAGAGCAGCGAGCCGACAACTTCGGTCGCGCCGGCGGTCGCTTCCCCGGCCGCCGACGCGACCGAGACGCGACCGATCACGCGACCGGCGATGGTCGCTCCGGCCACCCCCCTGACGGTCGCGCAACCGGTCGCGCTCACGGTCGCCGACGACACCGATTTCGGCGACCGAACCCGCGACCGAGACGGCGACTCCGACGGCGACCGCGAAAGGCCCGACGAGCAGGACAATCGCGAGGCCCGCGAGTGGATCCGTGCAAGGTGCCGTGGCAGAAACGGTGAAGGTCGGCGCCCCTCGAAAACCGAAGTCGCGGAGCGGTTCCGATTCAGCGAAACCTGGGCTCTCAAGCGCGTCCAGGAAGTGCAGAAGCGGATGACCGCTCAGGGCTACACGTTCGAACAAGACGGAACGGTCATCGCACCGACCAGATCGGTCGCCGACTCGGACGCTTCGGAGCCGGCGGAGGTGTCGGCGTGAAGACCAACTTCGTGCACCGGCCAGCCATCTTGTGGGTGGCGGACCGCCACGACGAACAGCCGTACGCGGCCTCGCTCGTCTACCGGCTGTCAGATCCGTTCGCCGTTGAGCTCGTGCTCCCGCGCGGCGACGGCCGCCACGTGACCAAGGTCCTGTTCGGCAGGGCGCTGCTCATCGACGGCCTGGAGAAGCCGACCGGCGACGGCGCAGTGCGGATCGAGCCGCACATCGTCGACAGCGACTACATCACTCTCACACTGCCCCTCAACGGCCGCCGCCAGGAGCTGTACGCCGAGCGGGTGAAGTTGGAGGCGTTCATCGACGCCACCTTCCGGCTGGTGCCCCTCGGCCGCGAGAAGGACCTGATCGATCTCGACGGCTGGTTGTTGGAGGTGACCTCGTGATGGTCACAACCCGTAACCGATCGGCAAGCCATGGAGAGACGTCCTGCGAGCCGGCCGAACCCTGCCGAGAGGCCCCCTAACGCAGAAGCGTTACGTAACGCGCACAGAAGCGTTACGCGCGCGAGTATAACCGCCCTTGTCAACCTCACTATCCGCAACGGAGGAGTCCCCTTGTCGCAGAAGCGCCAGACCGGCCCTCAGACCCGCCGCACCTTCCACGAGAACCGCATCGCCCGCGAGAAGAACGGCGTCATGCGGTTCTGGTGGGCGGCCTGGTGGGCGGTAGCCGAGCTCAAGCACTTGGACCGCCGGGACGCGGCGAAAGCGCACGAGCAGGGACTCACCCTCGCGAACCAGCTCATGTCGTTCGCGTCCGGACTCAACGCCAAGCACCACGCCCATCTGATGTCGCAGAGAGGAGGTAAGTCCCGTGCCAGCGCGTGACCTGTTCCAGCTGGACCTGCCAGGCGAGGCGCCTGCGGAGAAGCCGGCCGAGGTGGTGCTGTTTCCCCACTCTGTGCCCGCGCCTGTTGAGGAGTCGGCCGCCGATCAGAAGCGTTCTCTGGCGCTGGCCCTGGCCGTACGGCCGGCGCTGGAGCGGACTGCCGACGGGTGGCGTGCCGCGTGGATCGGCGACGGCCTCCTCGGGATGCGCCCCCGCCCGGTCGCGGATCTGGCCCGCCAGTTCTGGACTGATCCGAAGCCGTACATCAAGGACGCGCTGATCCTGCGCATCCCGTACGCCATCTACGGCGCCCCCGTCATCGCGGTCAGCGCCGTGGCGCACCTCCTCCTCCTGATCATCAGCTATCCGAGCCTGCTGGCTGGCACCGGCCTGCTCATCGCCTTCATCGCCCTCTTCCTCTGAAAGGACCAACCATGGGTCTCATCCTTGGCGGCCTGGTCGCCACCGCCGTGTTCCTCTACTCCGCGCTCCAGCTCAAGAAGCGCGACAAGTGGTGGCCCGTCATGGGCGCCCTCATGTTCCTGGCAGGGCTGGGCCTGGTGGGTATCGCCGCGTGGGTCGCCCAACTCGCCGCAGGTGCAGGCATGGTCGCCACTCTGATCGTCGGCAGCATCGCCCTCATCCTGGGGAGCGGCTTCGGCATCGCCACCGCCGCGGACCTGTCCGACAAGAAGCTCGACAAGCCGTGGAACCTGTTCGCTCTGCCGGCGTTGCTGACCATCGTCCTGTTCACCGGGGACACCACCTTCGGCTACGTGGCTGACCTGGTGGAGACGAACGTTCAGACCCTGACCTCGCGTGTGGACACGCGATGAGCATCTTCCTCCTCTCCTTGCTCATCGCGGCGATCGTGTGCGGCGGCGTCCTGTGGCGCCGCCCCGACGCCAGAGCCGCCGCCTCAGGCGCGTGGGAGGCCGGCAAGAGCCAGGCCGTCCGCGAGTTCCGTGACGGCTACACCTTCGCCCAGCAGAAGCTCCGCGCAGGCAACCCCCGCGCGATCAACCCTCGCCGGTGGGCGTCATGGGGTCTCGCCGCCACGTACGGCGCGTGCAAGACCATCGCCGCGGCGAACCGCATCCGCCGGTCAGCGTGGGATGGCGGCCGAGACCGCTACCGGCAGTGGAAGGACTCCCAGCCCGTCGACGGCGAGGTGATCGAGGCGGTCGTCGTCAAGCGCGACGACCAGCCCGCCCCGCCGCCTGCGACTGACCAGCCCGCGCCCGAAGCGCAGAAGCCTACCTCTCAGCCCGAACCGGCCGACGACAGCAAGCCGCAACCCGAACCCGCCCCCAGCCCGGAGGCGGAACCCGTCCAGGAAGGAACCGAGATGCAGACCGAGGCCACAGGCCTGACCAGCTACGCCACCGCCCACCAGGAGTTCGCGCAGGAGCTGCGGAACCAGATGAGCGGCAGCGAGAACCTCGCCGCCTCCATGGCGGAAATCCTCAACGAGAACTCCGACCTGCTCGGCGAGACGGCCCAGCTGCAGGACCTGCTCAACCAGGCCGCTGGCGTTGCGGAGCGCATCGCCAACCGCGCCCTCGAAGTCGCGAACAACTAACCCTCCGAGGAGAAACCCCATGTCCAGTCACGACACGGTGACCGCACCAGCCGCGGACGCGAGCCCTCAGGCCCAGCCGAACCGGGCCGACGCCGTGCTGCGCACCGCCCGCCGGGTCGCTCACCACGAGCGGGGCAAGCTCGCGCTGCTGCAGCCCGTGGCGTGGCTGGCCACCCTCCACACGACCGCGTGGGCGGCCGACGCCCTTGAGGCGCATCCGCTGATCCGCGTCGGCGTCATCACCGCCACCGCCGTTGTCGTGCTCGGCAACGCCGAACGACGCGGCCAGGACCTGCCGATCGTCAACGTCGCGGCCGGTGTGCTGTGGGCAGCGGCGGCGAGCCTGTTCGGCCCGTACGGATGGGTGGCGCTCCTGCTGTGGATCGCCGGCATCATCCTCTCGGTGCCGTACGTGTTGGGCGTGCTGCGCCGCCCCCGCCCCAAGGTCGCTCCCGCGGCGAAGGACCAGCCCGCGCAGCAGAAAACCGCCGCAGTGGCGCCCGAGGTGGCGCTGTGGCAGGAGCGGGTCGCCCCGAACTCCAGCCCGCAAGCGTTCAAGGTGACCGCGCTGGAGCAGGTCGAGCCCGTCCCGAACGGTTACACCGGCATCATCGTCGGCGAGCCCGGCACCACCCGGTTTTCGCAGATGATCCTGCCTGCGGCTGTGGAGACAATCGCGTCGGCTAACCAGGTGCACCCCTCGCGGGTCGCCGTCGAGGATTGCGGCGACGGGGACGCCTCCCGCGCACGAGTGACCGTCATCCGGTCCGAATCCAACCTGCAGGAAACCATCTGGCTGGAAGACTCCGGCGCCGCAATCGACCCCAAAACGGGCATCGCCAGAGTCGGCACGTTCTTCGACCTGCAGCCCGCCCGCCGGCAGTTCTGGACGCCGTCCGGTGGCGCGCAGATGGGCGTCGTCGCAGGCGACACCGGCTCCGGTAAGTCCGCGCACGTGTCCGCTCTGCTTGCCCTCGCCCACCGGTGCCCGCTCATCGCCACGGCGCTGCTCGACCCGCAGGATGGCAGCTCTCAGCCGGACTGGTCCGGCCGCACCCCCATCTACGGGGAAGGGCACGAGGCGACGTACGAGAACCTGCAGATGTTCGACTTCGTCATGGCCAAGCGCGCCCACTACGTGGCACATGCCCCCTGGGTCGATGACCTGGGTCGCGAGCGCAAGGGCAAGCCGTACCTGCTGCCGGGCGACCCGGACCTGAACGGCATGACGATGATCCTGGTCTGCGTCGAGGAGCTGAAGCTGTTCCTCGACGGCCCGTTCGGCGCCCTCGGCTACGAGCTGCTGTCCACTGGGGTCCGTACCTGGCGTAAGGCCGGCGGCGGCCTGCTCGTGGTCAACCAGAACCTGGGCCTGGACAACTTCTTCAACAAGCAGTCGTTCCGTTCCAACCTGCTGTCCGGCGGCAGCCTCACAGCGCTCCGTACAGGCTCGTCGCAGGACCACGGCATGGTCGGCCTGCCCTCGGACCCGTCCAAGCTTCCCGAGTACTTCCGGGACGGCAGCAAAACTCACGGCCTCGGCTACCTGACTGGCGTCGACCGCCGGCCGGGCGCCACGGCGCGCATGATGCCCGTGCGTGACGCGTTCGGTATCGCCTCCACTCCCGCGGCGGGCCAGCTTGGGGAACGGACGCTCGCCTGGATGGACGAGTACCGCCACCACAAGACGCGCGGTCGTGACCCGCGGCAGACGAAGCCCGCACACTCAGAGTCCAAGACGTCCCAGCCGACGTCTGGCGACGTACAGGCCGCGGTCGAGAAGGCGTTGCTGAACGGGCCGATGGAGGTCGGCAAGGTGTGCGCCGCCGTCCGCCAGCAGATCGGCGAGAACGTGCCCCTCTCGGAGATCCCTGCCGCCCTCCGTGCCCTCACCAAGGCCGGCGTCGCCCGCCAGAAGGGCGACGTCTACCAGATGGTTCCCAACGAGTCCTAGGAGGCCTTCCCATGGCTAGACGAATGACCGGACCCGAGCACCTCAGCGAGGCGGCGGACTGCCTCGACGAGCTCGCCAAGGCCCGCCGCGAAAGCGATTGGGCAAAGGTCTCAGCCCTCGCCGCGGCGGCGGAAGCCCACACCTCGTTCGCGTCGACAGCCCTGGAGGTGGCGTCAGCTCCAGCCGCGGTACTGGCCGGCAGGCAGGGCCAGCAATGGCTGGACGCAGCCGGGGTCGAACGCCAGAGGTGAGCGGCTGTTGCGGGTGCTCGCCACGACCGCGGGGGCCGTGGCGGGTGCCCGGAGCAGCCAGCTCCATCCGCGCCAATCCGAAGGAAACCGATCATGACCCAGAACATCCAGGACGCTGTCAAAAGGTTCAGCGCAGCAATGGACCACCTCTACGAGGTCGGCCTGGAGCAGCCGGACGCGAAGGCAGCCAAAGTGAAAGCCGCCGCCAAGGCCGTGGACGCGATGAAGACGGCGATGGATTCCATGCTGGCCACCGTGCGCGCATCGATGCCGCACATCACCGCGAGCGAGCTTCACACGATCGCTGAGAACATCGACGGCGCCCTCATCGAGGCCGTGAAGGACATCGACAGGTACGCCCCGGCCGCTCAAGCGTGACCACTCCCGCCAGCAAGCGCCACGCCCTCTTAACCCTTTCGAGATCGAAACCCCGCTCATCACCCGGAGGAAATCATGGTTCTGAAGAACCGGCCCGACACCCCGTACCACAACGCCAAGCATGAGGCTGTGCTCGCCGGCCTGCGCGTGTGCGCGAAGTACACCGAAGTCATCGCGGAGGAGCTCACCTCCGAGTTGGACCAACTTCTCCAGCGGCCCGAGTACAGGCACCTCGACGCCAAGGATGTGATCGACAAGACGTTCGACTGCGGCTGGCCCGGCGACGGTCCGGAAGACGACAACCCGGTGGTGCGCGTGGCCGACACAGTGAGGGCGCACTACGGCTTGGCACCGTCGCTGGGCTGACCTGATCAGCACGTGAGAGCCCCGACCGCGCTTCCCCGCGGGCCGGGGCTTTCGCATGTCCAGACTATGCCGTTTTGTCCGATTCGGCGTTAGCCTGCTGCCATGCACTGCTGGCGCGGACCCCGAGGCATCACCATAGAGGTGATCACCCTCAACGACAGGCAGCGCTTCAAGGTGACCCAGAAGACGAACGGCCGCCGCTACCTGCTCGGCTACTGCGCAACCATCGCCCAAGTCACCCGGCACGTCGACCTCGCCGACCTGGTGGAAGTGGTGGATTTCCCGGCCCAACCAGGGGCCCCACGCTGATCGCCCAACGGCCTGCCAGCGATCACACCCTCACGCGAAGATGGCGCCCATGAGCGACGTACCCCCCGAGGAAGACCCCGTCCTACGCCCCGTATGGGTGGACATGACTCCGGAGGAGCGCCTCGCCTACCTCCTCGCGCAGGACGAGCAGCCACCCGAAGGACTGACCGGGCCGGCAGCGGACGCCACCAACGGTCAAGACTCCTGACGCGCGAGCGCCTCCTTGGCCGCGGCCAGCAACGCCATATCCGCCTGATGCCGGGTCTCCTTCACCGTCTCCCACCACGGGTGCCGATAAATCCGCACCACGATGTCGAGTCGCCGGGCGCGCTCCTGGTCATACTCCGCCTGCAGCGCCGGATCAGGCTCGGCCTCCTGCGCGAGCACCGCCACCGCGGACGGCAACCGCTTTGCGATCTCCTCACAGCGAGCCATAGCGGCGAGAAAGTCCACCTTGAGCTGCAGCAAGTCGTCGGGGATGTCGTAGTCGGCCACGCGCGCATCCTAGTCCCGAACACCCGTGCGACTCGACGACCGCCCCAGATTCTTGGCTCTAAGGAATGGTTACGGACCGCCTTGTCGCAGCATCGATCACGGCGTGTTCGACTAGCGGGTGTGTATTTTCTAGGAATATGATTAATCACGTGATCAGAGACGACTCCTCCGACGCCACCTCCGCCCGACTGGAAACCGCGTGCCTCGAGGTCTTCCGCGCGCTGGAGAAAGGCCTCCAGACCGCCGACTACGTGCACGACGACAGAGGGTGGAAGCCTGCCGGCGACATCCACTTCTACCGGCACATGACACGGCGGGAGGCCGTCGAGGAACTCAAGCAGCTCAACCCGGAACTCGAGGACGAGGATGACCTTGGCCTTCCCATGAGCGGCCTCATCCTGCACCTGCCCGAGGACATCATCCGGGTCTGGCACACCACCGACTTCAAGATCCCCAGGCCGACCACCGAAGCACGGCGTAGGTTCATCAGCCAGGTCTCCGAGCGGAAGATCCCCCTCATCGGCGACGACGAGCTCGACCTCGGACTGGACGAGATGGAGCAGCGCAAGCCGCAGAAGAACCACGTCATCATCCAGTGGACAGCCGAAGGGCCCACCATCCTGCGATTCGACCTGGTCAGACCTATCGGCGTGGAGAACGGGCACGTAGCCATCGATTGGCGCGTCCCGCTGCTGGGCCGTTACACCCAGGTTGAAGATCTGCAGTACCGTCGCCGGGACGACAAGACTGGGAACGGGGAGGCAGAGGCACAGTGATCTACGGAACTCGGCTTACTCAAGCGCGCGAGTTCTGCCTGCTTACCCAGAAGGCCCTGGCTGCGGAGATCGGGATCAGCCAGGGCACGCTGTCTAACGCTGAACGCGACGTGACCGAGCTGCCGATGGATGTGCTGACGCAGCTCGCTACCACGACCGGCTTCCCGGTCGAGTTCTTTCAGCAAGGGCCGCGCGTCGCCTTCGACGGGCTACCCACTCACTTCCGGGCTCGAGCAGGCATGAGCGTGAAGGAGTCGAACCAGGCCAAGCGCGGCGGTGAGATTGTCGCCGAGGCAGCTCTGGCAATGCTCGAGCAGCTCGAAGGACCTCCGCTAAGGCTCGAGTCGCACGCGCTCGGCACCTCTCCCGAAGCGGCAGCGCAGGCAGCGCGAGACGCCCTCGGGTTGGGGCCTCATGATGCCGCCCTCGGCCTACCCGTGCTTCTCGAGCACGCCGGCTTCCTAGTAGTCGCCCTTCCCATCCCGAACACGCGACGCGACGCCTTCTCGCTGTGGTTCGGTCAACAGCCGGTCCTTGCACTCCTCGACACAGACGCGGGCGATCGTCAGCTCTGGTCAACGGCGCATGAGCTTGGGCACGCTCTACTGCATCGCGACGCCGGCGCCAGCAAGACCCTGGAGCAGGAGGCCGACGAGTTCGCCATGCACTTCCTCACCCCGTTGGCCGCGATGGAGAAGGAAATCCCTGCACATCCCACCCTCCAAGACTTCGCCCTGCTCAAACGGCGATGGGGGGTGTCCATCGCAGCGCTCATTCGCACCGCTCGCCGCCTCGGACGAATCGACGACCACCGGTACACCAGCTTGTTCAAGCAGATGGCTGCCCGAGGCGAGCGGCTGCGAGAACGAGCTGCTATCTCTCCGACAAAGCCTCGAGGCTTTCGCGCCATGGCGGAGACCTTGTTTGGACCCCACCCGGCACAAGGCTTGGCACGCGCCGCAAACTGGACGCCGGCCTTCGCGGAAGAGGTACTCGCACGGCACGCCACGGGGTCCGAACTCCCAAGTCGTCGGATCACGAACGTGATCAGTCTCAGCTCTCGACGGGTGCGGCGAGCCTAGGTCGTACAACACGAAGAAGCCCGCCTATCCCGGAAGGGGCAGGCGGGCTTCTCGTTCCATGCCGGCGGCACCAGAGGTCCCGCGAACAAGCTACGTCGCCGGGGTCAGCATGACCAGTCTCGGAGCGCCTCTAGTTTCGCCCTCAGCTCGTCGAGGTTGTCGGCCTTGAGCGGCTGCTTGCGCCGCTCCTCCACGCCGGCCCGTATGGCTTCGATCTCGTCCACGTAGAAGGAGTCCCCGCCCGGGTAGACGTACACGTCTCGCCCGTCATGCCATACGACGGTCTCGGGTGGCTCGCTCACCGGAGCTCCTTCCTGCGCGAAAAAGGGGCCGAGCGGCCCGTAGGCGACCCGACCCCGTGCGTACATCAGGCTACGCCGCGCAGGTGGCCGTACAACGCAGAAAGGGCCGGGCCACCCGTAGGTGGCCCGGCCCCTCTCGCATCCGCCGCCAGCCCTCCCGACTGAGCAACTCGTCCAAGGATACGCGCATCGGCTGTACAGATTTCCGCTAATCGGCGTCGATGACTGGTCATAGTGCACAATCAGATACGGCTGGCATGCCGCCACGCCCGACACGGACGGAGGCTGCCGCGCCACGACCGGCCCCACCCGAGGACCGGCATCCCGAGAGGCACATTCGAATGCTCAGCAGACTCACTGCGGCTGCGGCCGTAGGCGTGCTGGTCGTCGCTGGATTGGCCACCAGCGCCCACGCCGCTACCGGATGGGTTGCCAACAGCCCGTCGAAGATCCTCAACTCCAACACGGTTCGTCTCGTCGGCGGCAACACCAGCGTCGAGACCGCCAACCTCGACATGTTCGTCCAGGCTGGCGACGTGGTCTCGTTCCGTTACGTCCTGCAGGGCGACGCCAAGTGCGACGGTGGAGCTCCCCGCGTCTACGTGGAGGCGCAGGGCGTCGTCACGAACTCGTGGGACCAGAATCTCGCTGCGGGCACCCAGTGCGGCAGCAACGGCGTCGTCACCTTCAAGGTGCCGGCGAACGGCCGCATCGGCGCCGCCGGCGTCGTGTACGACAACGGCAAGCCCGGCCAGGTGGTCGTGTCGGACCTGCGGGTCGATGGCCGCCCGGTGTCGTTCCTGAACCGTCCGCTGGCCCGGGTGACGCCCGACGCTCCGAAGGTGGTCCAGCCCGAGTGCGGCACCAGCCGCGGCACCCTGACCGTGCCGGCGAAGCACGGCGTCACCTACCAGGTGAACGGCGAGGCGTGGCGGCCCGGCGAGTACAAGGTGCGGCCGGGCGTCTACCGGGTGGCCGCGGAGGCTCGTGACGGCTACCGGCTGGTGGGCGATGAGCGGTGGCGCCTGACCGTCGACAAGGCCGCGGCGTGCCCCAGCCCGAGCCCCACGCCGACCGAGCCTCCCGTGAGCCCGTCGCCGACGACGAGCCCCACCGACACCCCCGAGGTGCGGGAGGCCACGCCGGCGGCGCCGGTGCTGACGCAGGCCACCTGCGACGACAAGACTGCCTCGATCGCCATCCCCGAGGTCGCCGGCGTCGTCTACAAGACCGCCAGCGGCAAGACGGTGGAGCAGGGCAAGCGGTACACGGTGGAGGCGGGCAACGTCTCCCTCACCGCTGAGGCGGCCGACGGCTACACGCTGAAGGACGGCGCCGCGGCGGAGTGGATGTTCGTCGTCTCCGAGACCCCGGACTGCCAGACGCCGAGCGCCACCCCGACCACTCCGGTCGTGGTCGTGAACAACATCCCGGTTCCCGCCCGCGTGGACACCGGTCTCGGCGGCCTGACCCGCTAGTCCCCCTTCGGCTGGGCGGTCCCGTGTGGGCCGTCCAGCCTTCTCTTTACCTCTGGAGCCCTCATGCGTCGTCTCGCCGTCGTAGCCGCCTGTCTGGTCCTCACGTCCGCCTGCGGCGCGGAAGCCTCTCCTGGACCGTCTCAGCCATTTCGCGTTGCGGATCAGCCGTCCACCGTCGCCACACCCAGCACGCCCGCCCGCACAGTCTCAGAGCCCGCACGGATCCGTATCCCTTCCATCGGCGTGGACGCCCGCCTGGTGCCGCTCGGGCTCGCCAAGGACGGCAGCATGGAGACGCCGGCATTCGGGCGCGCTGGCTGGTACGAGGAAGGGCCCAAGCCCGGCGAGGACGGTCCCGCTGTGATCGCCGCCCACGTGGACAGCAAGAGCGGACCCGACGTGTTCGCCCGCCTCAAGACCCTCAGCAAGGGCGCGAAGATCCTCGTCACCGACAAGCAGGGCAAGACGCACGAGTTCGTCGCCGGGCGCAAGCAGCAGACCGCCAAGACCGCCCTGCCCGTCAAGCAGATCTGGGGAGAGACGGACGGGCCAGCGCTGCGGCTCATCACCTGCGGAGGAGCGTTCGACAAGACGACCTCGCACTACGTCGCGAACATCATCGTGTGGGCAGACGCCGCCTGACTCGGATGGAGGAGCCATGCCAGTCCTGAACATCCCTCTAACAAGCCTGGACGCGTTCCGTTTCATCTCGTTCCGCGACACATCCAAGGCCCTCGCCGAACTGGGCATCACCACCAGGCAGCAGATCTCCGACCGTCTCGGCATCCACATCGACTCCGTTCCCGACATGCACGAGATGGTCGGCCCGCTCCACATCGAGATCTCCTGTGCCAGCGTCATCGACGAAGACCCCGACCACCCCTGGGTAACGCCGGGCCCGTGCCCGAACAACGCGGCCCGCATCAGCGTGATGGGATGCGTCCACGAGCACCTCGTCACCGCACCCATGTGCGACACCCACCTAAGGGTGAGCCTGAGGCAAGGCACCGCCTGGTGTGGACTGTGCCGCGAGCAGGGCGCCGAGGTCGCCATGCGAGAGAACATCATCGACCGGCGAGAGCACGTGGACGCCTTCCTGTTGGACCTCCTCATGCAAGGCGTCACCACGACCGACCCTCAGGAGCGGGATCGGATCGAAGCGTTCATCATCGACAACCTCGACAAGCTGGTAGCCCCACGATTGAGGGATCCTGCTGCCGCGTAGCCGTACAACGCGAAAGACGCCCGCCTCCCCGCTGCCCTAAGGCAACGAAGAGGCGGGCGTCGTCATCTATGCGCTCAGGTTGTACGAGAGCAGGCCCATCACCACGGTGATCAGCGCCCATCCTCCGAGCGCCAACGCAAGAGCAAGCCAACCCTTTTCCCAGCGGTACAGTGCAAGACAGACCAGACCGGCGAGCGCACAGCACGCCAGGACGAACGGCCCGAGCAGCGCAAGGAAGGTCCCGCTGCTCACCTCTGATCCGACTTCGCGGCATTCGGCACCGCGTACGTGATCCCGAGCGCGCCGAGGACGGCCAGGGCGATGGTCACCCACTCGCCGGTCACGATGACGTTGTCGCCCATCGCGGTGAAGAGCGAAGCCGTACCAGCGGACGCCGCGGCGACGATGGACTTCGCGGCACTACCTACCTTGATCATGGCGTGAATGCCCTCTCATCTGAGGTTGGAAAATCATGCACCCTGCCGCGTTGCCGCAGGTAAAAGGAGGGTGTTAGGGAAGCGCTGATAAAATCAGCCGATTCCTAACACCTTGATCAGCGAGTCAGCGCGTCGAGCTTGTCGAGGATCGCGTCGAGCTTGCCGTTCAGGTTGTCCAGCCGGACCTTCATCCGGTCCTGCTCGGTCTCCAGCTCCTGCAGCACCGCGGCCGGCGACCGCTCCGACTCCGTCTCTTCGCCCTTGTTCATCTTGATCTGGGCCTTGTGCCAGACATCGTTGACGTCCACGTCGTCCTCCTCAGTCGGTGCCTTGCCGAACGTGCCGTCCTTGACCAGCTGGTACAGGCGGTCTCCCGGGCACGAGGTGGGGAAAAAGTCCCGGTGGCCCTTCACCAGCGGGCCGACGCCCTTGTCCATCAGCCACGCCCGCAGCTCACGGACAGCGTTGATCTGCTCCAAGGTCGGCTCCTCGCCGGGGCCACCCATGAGCGTCACGCTGTAGAAAGTCGTGTTGCCGGTCGGCTGGGCGGCCTGCGCGCGATTCAAGCCGCGGCCCTCCAGCACGTAGCCGTGCGGGCAGGCGCCGAAGCTGTACCCGATATCCACCCACTGGCGGGCGGAGCCCACGTGAAAGCGGCGCGTGTTCTTCCAATACGTCACGCAGGCGCTGTGCGGCTTACCCGCCAACCCCTGGTCCGAGCCGTCATAGTGGATGACCAAGCCGCGAGCCGGCTTCGCGTAGGACGCCCCCGAGGAGCCCCACCCGAACTCGGAACGCTTCACAAGCTTCATCGATCCTGCCCCTTCTGTGCATGTTCGCGCCGCTTGGCTTGCCAGGTGCGCAGGATGATGGCCAGCCGCCACGCCAGGACTGCGGGCACGCCGGCGAAAGCGATAGACCGCAGGGCGAGGATCACACCGCTGTCGGGGATCCACACCCGCAGCGCCCACAACGTCAGAACCGCCGCCAGGACAGCCTGGAAACCCATCACGTGACGTCCGCCAGCGGTCTCCCACCAGCGGGCCAGCAAAGCCTGAGACGCCACACACGCGAGCGCCAGCAGAGCCGACACGACCAGGAGTCCGCTACCGATCAGGTAGAGCTGGTCAGCCATGGCCGGCACCTCCGAACGCGTCGCTGAGAATCTCGTGGAATCCGTTCTCCTCCCTCAGCCGGCGCAGACGGTCGGCGAGGCTCAACGTGCATCTGGCGCGCTCTCGCGCGAGGCGCAGTTCCTGCTCGGCTCGCTGCAGCGACTCGTCGGCGGCATGGCGGGCTTCGTCAATGTCAGGCAGATTCTCGTCATCGCGGTCGGTCATGATGAGCCTGCCTCGATCTGCCTGGATCGGATCTCAGCCAGCAGCACAGCAGCCACCTGGGCGCCTTCGGTGCTGGCCAGGAGCGCCGCCCGGATCTCTTCGGCGTGCGCCCGCCGGGTGAGGTCGTGTGCCTCGCACTCCCGTACGTACAGGTCCCGCCAGTCGGCCGCGTCCTGGTTCGCCTCGGCGAGGCGGGTGTCCCTGTCGGATCTGACGTCGTCGAGCGTTGAGCGCGGCACGAGCGTCGACGGCACGAGGTGCCCGCGGAACACCAGCCAGAGAACGGCAAGCAGGACGCCCAATGCCCCCAGCTGTACGACGGGGATTTGCGTCCACTCCACAGAGCGGCCTCCAAGGGTCGGTAGGTGAGATGGGGTGGACCGCCCGCGCTCCCTTTACCGACGCGTCCAGCACACCCTCACAGGGCTGGGGTCGATACGCGGGCGGCCACAATCAGAAGGGGCGGCGATCAGATGAGAAGGCCGCCCGAGAGCATGTTGGAACGCAGCTGCAGCACCCACAGGCGGATCATCTGCAGGTCGTCCTGCACCCGCTCCCCGTACGTGGGGTCGTAGGTGCTTGGCCAGTCGTCGGGTGTGGACAGGCCGGACATGCCGCCCGGATCAGAGGCTGGCGTGAACGGCGGGGGCGGCTTCAGCGAGTAGGTTGACCCGTCAGAACCCGTCCACATCGGCTCAGCGCCGGACGCCGTCAGGTGGCCTCCAGAAGATGGGCTGGATGGCAGGCCCTGGTTGGGGATCTTCCACCCGGCCGAGGCGGTGGTGATGGGCTGCCGGTTCTGGATTGACGCGAACAGCTGCTCGACGCGGCGTTCGAGCGCTTCGAGCCGGTCTTCCAGCCCGCGAGGGTAGGGCATTGTCATGAGTCGATGACCTCCTCGAAGACCAGTTGCGCGGTCTCGCGCTGGCCTCGTGTGGTTGCTTGGACGGAGATGCCGATGACCCGCCATGACTGGTCGAAGGACGCGGCGCCGTTGAGTCGGGGCCACCACTGGTTGACGAGCACGACCCGGGCTCGGTCGCCGAGGTGGGCGGGGGTGAAGTCGTCGCCGTCGAGGCGGATGGAGACTTGGTGGACGCGGACGGCGCCGGCGTTTTGTGCCGCGTAGCGGGCCGCGTAGTCGTCGAGCGTGTCGGTGTCGCGCTGGAAGTGCGCGGTGATGGTCGAGTCGAGGCGGGGCCATCCGGCGGCGAAGTGCGCCGCGGCGTCGTGCGGTACGGACAGGGTGGGGCCACCCGAGCTGGACGCGTCCTCGTTGACGGACTCACCACGCGCTACGAAGCTCGTGGCGCCTCGCGTGGCGTCGATGTCTTCCTGCCACGACACGACGTTCCCCGGCTGGGTGAACAGGTGCTCGGTGTCGGTTTCGCCGATCTTCGGATAGCCGAAAACCCATTCACGAATCCGTGTACCGGCTCCGGGGTCGCTGGTCTGGATCATCCACTCGAAGCCGTCGTTGAGCTGCGACAGCTCGTTCAAGCGCTGCCCGTAGCTGGTGGACTCCCCCGCCAAGTACGACACGGTGCGGGTGACGCCGCTGCCGCCCGCAGCCAGGGTGATCCCGAGGTCGGCGCCCGCCTGCCCCTGCATGGACTCGATCAACGCCCGCGCGATGTCCACCTGGTCGGTGTCGGAGAAGTCGAGGTCCTCCCGGACCTCCACCCGATCGAGGTACGACTCCAGGGTGGCGCCCGACAGGCGCGCTTGGAGGTTGCCCCGGTCGGACATGCCGAGCGACGCCTGCCAAATCAGGTAGCTTCCCCAGATCAGGCCGTTCCTGTAGACGTGCACCACGCACCTACCAGGACCCGTAGACAGGTCACCCGGGTAGCGCGGGACGACCGCAGCGACCTTCTCAGCAAGATTTGGATCGTTGGACGGAATACTGATCGACCCAGAAAAGCTGCCCGGCTCCCCGATCCGCCGGTCGTAGGAGACGTCCGACAGATCAAGGTCGGTGATGTAGTCATCCGTCAGCAGATCGCAGAAGACATACCGGTAATGAATGTCCTTGCTAGGCGGGATCGCCGGCGGCGGCGGCGCGGGAGGAACCGCAGTTCCCCCGACGTCCACGGTGAAGCCGTGACTGAAAATCGGCGCGCTGGAAGCGGTGAACGCTACAGCGCCTGTCGCCCCGGTCGCGGTTCGTGGGCGGGACGCCAGCGAAGCCGTCGCACCAGCAGACAGCCATCGGTCGAGATGCTCCGAGTATCCCGACGGCGCAGACCATCCGACGAAGGAGAAGCGCAGACCAGCAGCCCAGCGGAGGGTCACGCCTGGGGATAGCGATGATGACACTGACGGGCAGGACACGCTGGCGTCGGCGCCGTTTTCGGTGGAGGCGATAAGCGGCGTTGCTGTGCCGGCGTCTGCGACGGCCGCGATGGCGGCGATCGAGTCGTTGTTTCCGGACTGGCGGAATGTGTACGCGGCTGGTTCGCTCGCCCCTACTCGTTTCCACCAGACTCGGGTTCCGGCCCACTCGGTGTCGTCCCGCTGTCCGAGCAGTTGCCAGGGCGAACCACCCGTGGGGGTGGTCATGTTGCCGTTGCCGAAGTCGGAACAGGTTTGGAAGGCGATCAGGATGTCGCCTTGCTGCGTTCCCGACGGTTTGGGGCATGAGAATGAGGCGCTGGCGCTGGTTGCCGATGAGGTGGATCGCAGGACCGCCACAGCCCACCTCCCAGTCCGGGTAGAAGGGCCGATACAGCGATCAGAGGTAGGCGTCAGACCACAGGCATTCAGCGCCTGCAGCGCCTCCGGAGTCGACTTCGTAAGCCAGCTCGTTGTCATCCAGATCGACGATGAAGTCCTCGACGGGGACAGACTCCGCCGACAGGGTGGACATGTAGGACGTCTCGCCGATCTTCACAGTGCCGAGCTGCGTATTGACTTCGAGCAGTTGGCCCGATGTCAGCGTGAGATCGAACCCGAGGATGCGATCGAGGGTGACGTTGACGAGGACCGGATTCACCGCCGGTCCCAAGATGCGGAACCTCGGCGACGTCGCCACGTCCCCTGCGTTGGCGATCGACTGCGTCCCGCCGGCCGGGATGACCTGCGAGTACTGTGCCAAGCTGTAACGGCGCGGATCGGAGCACGTCCAACGTACGCTGACCTGCGCCCAGCCTTGCCCGTAGTGCTGGGTGGGGATCTCCCGGGCTGAGACGACTCCGGTGGTCACCAGCGCTTCGCCGTAAGTGCGGATAACGAGGTTCTGCTCACCGTCACCGTCTTGCACGCGAGTCGCTCGGCGTAGGGCTCGCAGGGACGCAGCGAACGTTTGCGGATCGTCAATAGCGATGATCGCCGACACTTCCCGCTGCTGGGCGAGTTGCTTGCCCGGCCATGCCCCATGCCGCGAGGGCCGTAACGCGCTGTCGCTGTCGAGGCCGGGCAGGTTGTCCCATCCTTCGACGCTGTCAGCGAGGACACGGTAGACGTTGCCGTGGCCGCCATATATCTGGCCGGCCCATTCGATCTGCCAGTCCCCAGTGATGAGATCGCCGGGCAGAACCGGGACGTTCACATCCGGGGACGGGATGAGCCCTTGCGCTTCGACGGTGGAAGGAGTGAGCGTCCACGCCCGGATGGCCGTGATGTCCGGGTCAGGCACGTCCGCTGAAGCGTCAACAGCGTCCGGCGTCAGGGTCCTATGCTGCTCCGCTGTGATCGCCGGAGCGGGCACGTCGCCTGCGCCGTCGACCACGGTCGGCTCCACCAGCTCCGCCGAGCCCGCGACCACGTCCGGTTCGAGGACCTGCGCCCAAGCGTCAACGGGGTCGGGATCGGCGGTTTGGCCGGCGTGGAGTTCCACAGCGGGGACCTCGGCCGACGCTTCCACCGCTGCGGAATGGACGGTCTGACCAGACTCAATCGCTACCGCAGGCACTTCGGCCGAAGCTTCCACTTCGACCGCGTCGATCGTCGCATCCAGCGACGCAGAGATAATTTCCAGCGCCACCCATGCCCAGTCGGCTGCCGCCGTGCCGCCCGCGTCCATGTTGAACGTGACGGTTTCGCCCGCGGTGGCAACGCCCGAGGCCTTGGCGAGACCCATACCGCCTAGGCCGAACAGCTCCCACGCGGCCTCTTCGTCCGTGGAAGTCGGCAGCCCGTTGCCGGACAAATCCCAGGCGACGGCGAACCCGCGTGACCCGACTGCGGTCGACACGTACCCGTTGACGGTGGCGTTGTTCTGGGTGCTGGACCCGGACCCGTTGACACCGATCGGATTGGTGGGGTCCTGGCCAGTGAGGACGTAGACCTTCAGGCCGCCCGTAGCGGTCCCAATGGACACCGTGATGTTGCTCAGCGCAGTGGGGTTCGGCGCCGTGTAGATCGCCACACCCGCAGCCGAAGCATGCTGGCGGCGCAGCGTCCACGTGCGCGCCGTCCCGCTGTTGGAGATGACAGGGCTGCTGACGCTCGCACCGACCACAGCCACGAGCAGACTGTTTGCGGGAGGACTGAAGGCCGCGGTGGTGATGGTGCCGGACCCGGTGGCTGGTGCCGGGCTGGAGGAGTGAATCTCAATCGGCATGCCCGCCCCCTCTCGTCAGGTCAGGTAGGGCGGGCATTAAAAAAAGCCGCACGAGGCGGCGTGAACGGAGAAGGTATGGGACTACGGGCTTACGACGTTGATCCGGCCGATGCCGGACGCGTTGAACGACACGAGGAGGACCCCGTCGTTGGTCTGGTACGCCTGGCCGAAGTCGATCCCGAGTATCAGCCGCTTGGGTGTTTCAGCGTCGGCATGCGCAATTGCGCCCCGCACTCCGGTGAGCGTGGACGCCTCCCACTGCACGTTGTTGCCGTCCCACACCGCGTACACGCCGCCCGAGGTAACGACCGTGAACGTTGCCGAGGCAATCGCCGCACCACCAGCCGTGTAGCCGGTTCCGGAGATCTCGCCTGACGTCGAATACGACTCGTCAGTCCCGAAACCGGGGGTGATCGTGTTGTCGTACAGGGCGAGCTTGTGAGTGTCGTCGTCCAAGTTAAGCGGGTACTCAGTCCCGCCCAGCGACGCCACCAGCGTTTGGGCATACCAGCCGCTACCTGCCCACGCCACTGACAGCACCCCCCATCCTGACCGTCGCATCCCTGCCCGGGATGCCCTCTCTCGGGCTGCCGACCGTACGGGCCCACTCGCGGAACGACCGCATCTCCTGCTTGGCTGCCCCCAGTTCGGCCACAGCAGACTCCGGAGCGTCACCGCGGGCCGCCTGCTTGGCGGTCTCCAACCGCTCTTCGAGGCCGGCGCACACGTCGAGGAACTCCTGCTCGCGCCGCAGCCTGATCGCAACCACTCGTGCGCTGGTCACTGCCGCCTCCAATCCACCAGGTGGGCGGGGATCTGCCCGACCACGGTCTGCACGTTGAGAATCTTGACGTCCTGCCCGTGCTGTCTCATGCGCGTCTTGTTGCCGAGCTCGTCGAGGATCACCTTGATCCGCTCTCCCGTGGACGAGCGGCGACCGTCGGTGACTCTCGGCTTGACCCTGTGCGACCACCCCTGAGGGCGGGCCTGGATCGACCTCAGACGCGCCAGGTCAGCCGTCGTGTACGGCTGAATCGTGGACATGCCAAAAACCGCCTCTCGCTGAAATGCGGGGCGGGCCGCCCGGCTATCGCCTGCGACGGCCCAGAATGAAGTTCAGGTCCTTAGCGATCGCGTAAGGGTCCTGCTGCGGGGTGGCGTTGAACTCATCGATGCGAATCAGCGCCCCGTCGCCGCCGCGGGTGCCGCCCTGCATGGCTTGCCACTGCCGGTCCGTCAGCACCGGCTCCGGCTGTCCGGTGCCGTTGTAGACGAGGCTGTGGCCGGTCGGCAGGTAGCCGCCGTTGTCGTAGGTGGCGGCGTCCTTCGACGGGGGCACACCGACCATTTGAGCTGCGCGGGCAGATACCTGCCGGACGTTCAGCCCGGTTTGTGGGGCCTCGATGATGGTGTTCGGGTTGACGTACATCCACACATGGCCTGGGTGAGGGAAACCGAGCGCGCCAGGAACGGGCTTGGCGACCTGCTGCACCCACCCCATCTGCTGCTGTGACGTGCGCGGAATGTCCGACCTGCCGCCGGCCTGCCATGCCCGCATCGTCAGACCGGAGCAGTCGAACGAGCTCGGCCCTGCGCCGCCCCACTGGTACGGCTTGCCGAGCTGCTGACGCGCGAACTCCAACGCCTTCTGTGCGCCCGGACCGCCGGCCGCGGCCTCCTTGCCCTCCAGGAACGTGATGACGTCGTCGACCATCTTGCGCGGCCATGAGACGAGCATCTTCGCCCACTGGCCACTGCCCATCGCCGAAGCGGCGCTGTCCAGGATCGGGTTGAGCAGCTTCTCTGCGCCCCACCTGACGCCCTGGGCGAGAACGTCTCCGATGATGCCGCCGCCGGCGTAGGCGCCCATGAACCGTTGCTGCATGAACGAGGCCGCGCCGGAGATGCCGCCCTTACGAGCTGCGGCGTTCGCCTGGCTGACGAAGTCAGTGCCAACGGCGCGCGTCCACTCCGGTCGCATGACCGCCTCGCCGCCGCCAACGGCCGCGATCATCGTGTCCCGCCCTGGCGTGTACCCCGGCACAACTCCACCGGTCGCCAGCGCGGGGATCTTCGACAGCTTCGCGTCCAGACCGAGCGCATCCGCGACGGTGTTCCACAAGCTCACGATGCCGTTGTTGTAGACGGTCTCGATGATGAAGTTGACGGGCTTCTTAGCGATCTCCTTGAGGCCGTCCCAGAAGCGGCCGATCATGTCGACGCCCTTTTTGAACCCATCCGGGAGTGTTTCGGAGATGAACTTCCAGAACGCCTGGACGGCGGGCTGGATGACCTTCTCCCACGCGGTTTTGATCGCCCCCGAGATGCCGTCCCAAGCGGGCTTGATGATCGTGTTCCACAACCAGGTGAAAACCGGGGCAAGGGTCTCCCGCCAGAAGGCGACCAGGGCAGCCACGGCGGGCTTGATGATCGTCTCCCAGGCGATCTTGATTCCCTTACCGATCCCATCCCAGGCGGGCTTGACGATGTTGTTCCACAGCCACGTGAAGACGGGCCCCAGGGTGGACTGCCAGAACGCGACGAGCGCCTGCACCGCCGGCTGGATCAGGTTCGTCCACGCCCACTGGACCGCGGCCCCAATGCCGTCGAACGCCGGCTTGATGATGGTCTGCCACAGCCACGTCGCTGCAGGTGCGATCACGTTCTGCCACAGCGCCACCAGCGCGTCGAAGACCGGCTTGAGCACGGTCTCCCACACCCACGTCGCGGCCTCGCCGATGGCCTTGAACGCGGCATCGACGATGTTCCGGAACGTCTCGGAGTTCTGGTAGGCGTAGATCAGCCCGGCCACCAGAGCGGCGATGGCGATGACGATCAGACCGATCGGATTCGCATTCAAAGCCGCATTCAGGGCCCACTGGATCGCTGTCCACGCCGCCGTCGCCGCCCGCACAGCGACCTGGGCGGCCGTCGCGAGCAGAATCCGCGTCCGCGCCAGCAGGGCTTGTGCAGCGATCCGCGTGTAGCCGGCCGCCACCCTAAGGAGAGCAACCGCCGCGGTACCGGCTGTACGAGCCGCTGACGCGATTACGGTACCCGCGGTACGAGCCGCCGCCCCAGCCCGACTTGCCGCGGTCTGGATGCCCGTCCACGCCGCCGTAGCGCCCTTCGAAGCGACGGACCCGGCTGTACGGGCGGCCGTAGCGATACCGGACCCGGCAGTACGAGCAACCCCGGCGGCCCCCTTGGCGGCAGAGCCGAGCCCACTCCAGACAGCCCTGGCGCCACCAACGATGGAGCTCGCGGTCTGAATGGCGGACCGGACACCGTTGACGATGCCAGTGATCGCCTGCCACGCCTTGAACGCCGCGAACACCCCAGCCGCAGCCAACGCGATGGCCTGCAGTTGTCCCGGGGTGAGGCTGGCGAGTGTCTCCGAGATCGACACGATCACATCGAGCGCGCCGGCCCCCGGCCCGGACAGGCCGGACAGCAGATTGCCGATGGTCGTCGCGATGTTCGAGACGACCTCGATCACCTTGGGTGCGTTCTCCTGCACGTACGCGATGAAGTCCTTGAAGCCCTGCGACTCGCCGAGGCTCTTCCCCCAGTCGGAGAAAGCCTTCGTCGCAGACTCGATCCCGCCGACCACCGTCCCCGAGAAAGGCAGGAAAGCCTTGACGATTCCCGCCACGCCCGTGATCACGTTGCCGAAGCTCTTGCCCAGACCGGTCACGATCCCGGGCGCTTCCCGAGACAGCATGGCGAAGAAGTCGGTCCAGAATTTGCCGCCGAGCGCCTTCGTCGCCGAATCGATCAGGCCATCCAGAGCGCCTGAGACGCCCTTGACCAGCGGAGACAGCTTCGGCAGTAGCTTCTCCACGAACTGGAGACCACTGCCGAGTGCGGGCAGGACGTCCGGCTCCAGCTTCTTCTGCCAGGTCTCGTAGACGTCGCTGAAGGACTTCCACTGCTTGGCCAGCTTCTGTGCCGCCGGCGACAGCTTGATGACCTCGCCCGCCACCTGCCGGTTCGCCGCCGCCGACTGCTGAGCAGCCGCCGCCTGCTGCAACTGCATGAGCCGCAGCTGCCGTTCGGCGTCCTCAACCCGATTGTTGGCGTCCTCGATCCGCTTCTTCGCCGCAACGACCTGGTCGGATCCCTCAATGCCTGCCTTGTCGGCGGTCTTCTGGTCCTGCTGCAGCTGCTTGTTGCGTGCTTGAGTGTCCTTGGCGCGCTGCTCCGCCTGCCGGACGTCGAGTTCGGCCCGCTTACGCTCCAGTTCGCCGGCCTTCGGGTCGGCCTGCACCTCGGCTAGCCGCTGCCGGGCTTCCTCAACGGCGAGCGCCGCGGACTCCTCGTCCAGGGCGGCGTTCGCGACAGCCCGCGCGAGGTCCTCGGCTGCCCGCTTGGCTTCTTGGCGGGCCCGGGTGAGGTCGTCTTCTGCGGTCTTGGCGTCCCGTTTGGCGTCGGCGACACGATCCTCCGCCGCGGCCAGGTTTAGGGCTTGGATCTGCGCCTGCTGGGCGGCACCGGCAGCGCCCGCAGTCGCGGTCGTGGCCGCCTTCTGCGCCTGCTCCTGCTGCTGGAGAGCCTCTCCGATCCGGGAAACGCTCGGCACCGCTACCGCGGCCAGGCCGGCGAAGCCGATACCCGCCGCCGCCAATGGGGCGGCGAGGCTGGCGACACCGGCTCCCACGGTCGCTGCCACCGGGATGGCCGCCAGCCCTGCCAGAGCAGCGGAGATCGTGCCGATACTGGCGAGCGCACCGGAGATGTCGACGTCTACGCGTGGGCGGGCGACAATCCCGCCCACGCGGTTCATTCCGGACTCGACGGCAGCCAGTTCCGCCAGCGCGGTTGCGATATCGGTCCGGACGTCGATCGTCACCGCGTCGCCGTCGATGGCGGCGAGTTCCCGCTGGATCGCCGCCAACTCGGTTTCGGCGGCGCCCGCGTCGATGTCGATGCCGATGGTCTGGTCGGCGAGTGTCGCCAGCCGCGCCCGCAGCGCCTGAACCTGCTGGTCCGCGGCGGTCGCGTCGGCGTCCAGTTCGGCCTTCGGCAGCGCCTTCAGGCCTGCTTCCAGCCGGCGGCGGAACGCCTGCGCGAATGAGCCGCCGATCTGGTCGCCGTCCTTCGGCGCCTGCTGCCGCTGCTTGCGGGTCTCCTCTTTCAGCGGCTCGTAGACGCCCTTGAGCTGGTCGGAGATGCCGCGCTGGATCTCCTTGCCGATCTCCTGCCCCAGCGGGTAGGCGCCCTTCAGAACCTGCTTCTGCAGGTCCTTGATGAAGGACTGCGCCGATGGGACGACCGGTACGACGACTTCGCCAGCCTGGAACTCGGCCACAACCCACCTCCTTGCGGTCTGCGGGTTGCGGTCGAGCTGGTTCAGTTAGAGCGCGGCAGGTGAGCAACGCGCCCGGGTTTGGTGTGCTGCCATGTGCCGTGCAGGTCAGCGCCGTGGATACGGCGAAGCACCGCTTCAGACTGTTCGGCGGTCAGAGCACGGTGCCGCTTCGCACTCTTCGCCTTCACGCCGGGACGCGGCGTCGGCTCAGGCTTCTTGGATTTGCCCCCATTGGCGACGAGCGTGGCGTGCAGCAGCCAGGAGAGCTTGTCGCTGATCGTGGCCATCAGCATCTCCAACTGCGACCACTGCCCCTGCGACGGGTCGCCGTGCTTGGCTGCCTGCGCGATCTCGGCGTCGCTCATCTTGTTGCGCAGGGCCGTCTTGGTGGCCGACTCGGGCGGAAGGTGGCGAATCAAATTGCCTAGCAACCGCCAGGTCATACGTGATTCGCCGCCGCCCGGCCTCAGCACATCCCGCACATCCGTCTTGTTGGCGTGAAACCACAGATCGGCCTCGACCTCGTCGTAGTGCTCGGCGAGCAGCGCGACGAGGCCCGCTATTCCCCCCGGCCAACCCCCTGATAGTGCTGGCTGGCGGCCTCGATGAGGGCACTGATGTCATCGGAGGAGACGCCCTCGATCTTGCAGAACCGTTCGTAGTCGTCGCCGAGCAGCTCCCGCACGAAGTCGCGCAGGTTGCTGTCGCCCGTGGACAGGCCGGCGGTCACCTGCCAGTCCGCTTCCGCCGGCGACGCCATGGTGAAGTACTCGCCGTCCACGTCGAAAGTGAACGGCTCCTGCGTCGCCTCCCGCGTGCGCTGCCGCAGCGAGAACATGGAAACGGGCTTGCCGGCCTGGGTGATGACCTTCTTCGGGGTTGCCATCAGGACATGTGCTCCTCAACCTCGGGGGCCAGGTACGAGTGGTAGACGAGGTTGTTCGAGCTGTCCGGGTAGGTGCTGATGGTCCACTCGTATCCGACCATCTCGCCCTGCGCGTAGGTCACCTCGGAGCGTTCGGTGATCTCGCCCTCCGGGATGAAGAAGCGCTCCCAGACGGTGCCGTCGTACACATCGAACAGCCACGCTCGCCGGTCGGGTGCCGCAGTCGCCGTCTCAGCGAAGGTGATGATGCCGTCCTCGTCAGGGGCGAGGTCTTCCACCGGGATGCGGTACTGAAGCGACTTCACGATGGGCCTGTTGGTTTCCCACGCGGTGAAACTGAAGGTCCTGACGCTGGAGGTGACGACCGTACGGAACGGGCTGTTCAGGCCCCACGGGGTGAACTGCTCCGAGTCCTCGTCGACTCCGTTGGTGAGGCCATCCTCGGAGATGGCGCCGATCGCCAGCCACGCGCCCGTGGGAGCCCCGGCAGGGTCCGTCGGCTGCGCGGTGCCGAGCGGGGCGACCCATGCGCCGCCGTTGCTCCCGACGAGCGCGAGATCGGCAGCGCGAATGATGTTGACCATGGTGAGCTCCTAGATCTCGTGGTCGTGGGCGTGCAAAAGCCCCCGGCCGTCGGCTCGGGGGCTCGCAGAGGTGCGCCGCTAGGCGGGGTGGACTACGAAGGCGTAGGTCGCCTCGTAGCGGCGCAGGTTGGGGTTGTCGTAAGGCACTTTGTGAGGGCCCGTGCGGGTCTGCACTCGGGCGAAAACTGCACCGCCGGCGGTGGCCCCTTGAAGCTGGTCGTGTAGCGCCTGCTGCACGAGTAGCGCGAGGTCGGATGCTGCGGTACCGGTAGCGGCGAAGCTGGTGATGTCCACGATCGGCTGATCGCGGCGGAACCCGTCATACGGGCCACCGAGGCGCTCAACCTGCAACCAGGGCAGACGCCGCTCCAGGTCCGGAGGAGTTTCGGTGGAGGCATGAACGCCTTCGAAGGCGTCCTGCAGCCAGACGGTGAGCGCCGCCTCAATGTCGATCATTCGGCGCCTGCCGCTCTGCCCATCACACGATGACGCGGTGTCCGGGAGGTGCCCCATTCCACGTAGGGAGCGGCAGGGTCATCGTTGATGACCTTGGATTCGGCGCGTGGTGTGCGGCCCTGCCGGACACCCGTCTCCACGCGGAAGCTCTGGCTGTAGGCGCCGGTGTCCCGAGGCGCATCCGCCTCGCACGCGGATTGGAGCCGCTTCGCGCGGGATTCCATCTCGTCCTGCATCTGCTTTGAGGCCAGAAGGCGTCCGACGCCCTTGTAGTTGCCACGAAAGCGGGCGCGCACTGCCACGGTGACCTCCTGCGACAACTAAGCACCCGTGGTGCGCGTCGTACGGGTGGCTACGAAGAAGGGATAACGGCGTGACAGATGAGGCGCTACGGCAAGACATCCAGGCCGCGGCCGACCGAATGGGATCCAAGTTCGGCGCCAAACGCGAGATCAGGCGGCTGGTCGACTACCTGTGGGAAGGAGAAGTTGTTCACCATCTCGCCGGCGGGACCTACGGTGGCGGGCTTGGACTGGTGGCCCTCACCGGCCACAGACTGCTGTTTCTTCGCGACGGTTGGGTCAACAAGGCCACCGAGGACTTTCCCCTGGAGAAGATCTCGTCCGTGCAGTGGCGGTCCGGGCTGACCCAAGGGGTATTGACTGTCTTCGCATCCGGCAACAAGGCGGAGATCAAGCAGCTCCTCAACCCGGACGGCAAGTCCATCGCTGACGCAATCCGAAACCGGCTTGCCCCAGTGGACAACCCCAGCAGTGCGCCAACACCGCCGCCCCCGCCGGCCGCACCATCAGAGGACCCATTGGAGACGCTGCGCCGCCTGGGTGAGCTCCGAGACATGGGCGTCGTGACCGAGGCCGAATTCGAGGCGAAGAAGGCGCAGATCCTGCGGCGTATCTAGCCGCGCGCCCGCCGAGCCGAACTTCCACTAAGCGCCTCGATCGCCTCGCACCATCGCGCCAGATCCGTAGCGGGGTCCAGATGCTTGGATCGCTTCTTCGCCGCAGCGGAGGCGCTTTTGTAGGCGTCCGGGTCGTCCAGCGCTTCGACGGCGGCCCGCCAGCCGTCCAGGTCGTCGCGTTCAACGAAGATGCCGGCGTCGCCGAGTGACTCCTTCAAACCCGGGGTGGGCGCGGCGACGACGGGGATGCCGGACGCGTACGCTTCCACCCCAACCCGTCCCCACGACTCATATTCGCTGGGCATCAGCAGTACGCGGGTACGCCCGTACACGCTCTTGGCCATGTCAGTGCCAGGCACGTTCTCGACCACGTCCACGTTCGGCAGGTCACGCACGTCCTGATCCCCATAGGAGCCCTTCACCGCGAGGAACTTCCGCTCAGGCATGGCCGCGGCGAGCTTCCAGAACAGATCAGCGCCCTTGTTGGGGAACAAGTTGACCAGCGTCACCAGCTCGCCCGGTGTGGCGCGGTAGTCGCCGGCGTGCACCGGCGGCCGGACCACGATCTCCCGCTCGGGTTTGACGGCCTCGGGGTGCTTGGCCCAAAACTTGGTCGCCTCCTGGGCCATCCACTGGCTGTTGTAGACAGCCAGCGCTGTCGTGCCCGATCCGATCGCCTTGAACGTCCCAGGGAAGGTGTTGTGGGCCAGCACGACCAGCGGCCTGCCCCACCCGCGAGCCGCCGACGCGGCAGAGCGGACGTTCTCCAGATGGGAGACGACAACTGCGCCCTTCCGAACGGCTTCGACGAAGTCTTTCTGCGTGCGGGCCGGCAGCACCTGGACGTCGTCCAGCTCGTACGGCTCCCGCCCAGCTACTTCCGACAGCCACACCTGCACCTGGTGGCCCCGCTCGGCGAGCGCGCGCAGCAGCGTGTGCGCCGCCCATTCGGCGCCCGCGTTGTGCAGTGGCGGGTATGCGTGAAATCTGGCGAGGATCCTCACCCGGTCACTCTCCTCAGGAAAGCCTCGACGTGGTCGGCCCGCCCGGACAGGTCCGGCCACTCCTGCGCCTCGCCGTCGATCTCGTATGTGCGGCCGTTCACCTCGATGGCGTCAATGCCGTCCAGGTTCAGGCCCGCGGGGCCGAACAACCTCCACCGGCCCTGAACTTGGGCGCCGGCCGCGAGTTGCTCGTTGGTGGTGAGCGGCTGCACCGAGCAGCCGCTCACCGCTGTCCGGGTCTGCGTGTAGACGGGGTTTCCGTGCGCGTCCCGGCCGGATTCGACGCGACGCACCAACGTGACCGTCTGCCCTCCGGTCTGCACGCGTCACCGCCTGCAGGATGAGCGGCGGCGCAGCGGAAGTCCGTCGTCGCGGGCGTCCACCGTGTAGGCAGAGGAATGGTCGGCGTCGTAGGCGGCCAGCAGCATCCGCTCCTCCCCTTCGGTGAGGTACAGGCCGGCCTGCTCGGCGTACGCCTCCGACACGTTGCCTACGGTTTTGGACCGAAGGCCGCCCGTGTTCGTCGAGCCGCGCGCCACCATCGCCACCGTGACCGCCCGTGTCAGCTCCTGCGCCGGCGTGTATCCGACGGGCAGGATCGACTGGATCAGCGCCGAAGCGTCATCCAGCAGGGCGGTGATCTTGTTGATCTGCTCGGCGGAGCAGACGCTGCCATGCCGGGCCTCGTAGTCGGCGAGCGTGGCGTAGGCCATCAGTCGATCAGCCCTCGCTCGGCGAGCAGGTCGATGATGTCGTCCCGCGAGGCGTCGGCGTCCACCTCGACACCGCGGGCGGCGGCGTAGGCGGCCCACGCCTCCTTGCCGGATCCGGAGCCGCCTCTGGGCGGTTCCTGAAGCTCGGGTTCGGGCTGCTGGCCGTTGTCTGGCCCCTGGTCCTCGTCCTTCTCGTCGGAGGCGTTCAGATGCTCGGGGAGGTCGCCGTCCCACACATCAGGATTGCTGATCTGGGTGACCGCCCACTCCGGTAGGTCCACGCCGGGCCCGAACGGGCGCTGACGCCCGTCCGGGTCGACGACGTAGACCGTGGTCGTCAGTCGAGCCACGATCTCCTCCTAGGCGACGTCAGCGACCATGGCGAGGTCGGGGTTGGCCAGGATCGGCAGGCCGATCGCGGACGCCTTCGTCCACAGCGCGATCGGGTCCTCGTCCTCGTACGATCCGGCGACGATGCCGGGCTCCTCGCCCATCTCGATCGCGTACTTCGGCGAGGTGGCCTCCACCGTGGTGCCCCACAGAGTGGCGCCCAGGTCGGAGGACTCGGGGCTGTTGGCGTCGCCCGGAGCGGGCAGCAGCACCAGCTTGTCGTCAGCCACCACGCGGGTGGCGGAGCCGTTGACCTTGACCTGGGCGTCGTAGGCGTACACCGGCGGCAGGCCGTGCGCCTCGAACACCTGCGTCAGCATGCCCGGCGCCACCAGCGTCGGCGTACCGATCGCGGTCGCGGCCAGCGCCCGGATCTCCGCGTTGCGCAGCAGATAGTTCAGCACCCGCGTGCTGGTGACGATCGCGCCGGGCAGTTCGCCATTGGTGGAGATGTAGGTCTCCCGCCACGCGAGCAGGTCCGTCAGCGGAGTGGCGGTCGCCAGGTCCGACCACAGCGTGCCAGGCGCCACAGACATGGACCCGGACCGGCCGAAGTCAGCCTCGACCATGAGACCGTTCTCCGAGATGGTGACCTTGCCGTTGACGAGCGCGTCGCCGCGGGCCAGCTCCATCCGCGCCATGATGCTCTTGACCATGCGCTCGGCGTCCGACATGAGCGCGCCGCGGATCCGGTCATCCAGCTTGCGCTGCTTGAGCCGGTCGTACTCGCCCAGCCGGATCTTGCGGCTGATCGGCGGGAGCTCGCCCGAGATACGGACCGCGCCAGGCCGGGAACCGATCGGCGACTCGGCGTCGTAGGCGCGGAAGGTCGCGGCCTCGATGAGACCTTCGCCGCCGCGCGTGAAGCGGAAGTCCAGGTCGTCGATCGGGTTGTTCGGCAGCCACCTCGCGAGCGAGAACTGGTTGCGCGCCCAGTCAGCGGCGCCCGCCCGCACGTAGCCGGTGAGCTCCGCCGGGGTGATGTAGTCAGTGTTGATCAGCATCAGGAGCCCCTATCAGGCGAAGATGATCCGGCCGGCGACGTCCGCCTGCCCGGCGGCGTCGACGGCGATGGGCAGCTTGGAAGCGATGACACGGCCGTGCTCCAGCAGGGCAGCACCGACGTCCGTCGTGGTCAGGGCGGGGGCGTCCACGGCGCAGAACAGGAACCCGGCCAGCATCTCCGTACCGTCCGCGGAGCCGGAGCCGCCCCCGGTCGTGGTCGTCACGGTGACAGTCGGCGTGGTGCCGCCGGTCAGTGAGCCCGAAGCGGCGCTCATCTGCGGCACGTTCTCGCCCAGGTAGCCGCCCGCGAAGGTGACCGTGACCGCGGTGCCGGGGTGCGGGCCGCCGGCGGCGGTCACGTCGCCGGGCTCGATGTTGGACAGCGCCTCCAGCGCGGTCTGCACGGCCGACGCGGTCGCGTTGTAGGCGATCGCCGCGGTGGTCTCGCCGTCGAAGGTGAGCGTGTAGGTGCCGCCGGTCGGGCCGCCGGTGATGGTGACCGTCTGCACCTCGCCAGGGTTGGCGGCGTAGGGGCCGTACTTGCCCGACGCGGTGATCTTCGCGAGCGGGAGACCGGACGGGAAGTAGCCGTTCGGGTAGTGGACGCCCGCAGTGAAAGCGGACACGTCCAGGGTGATGGTTCGGGCGGCGTCGGTCCCGTGAGCGGAGCCGAGCCACGACTGGTCGTCGAAGCTGAAGTTCTCGGTCCTCATGCTGAGGTCCATAGGTGTCTCCTCAGGGAGTTCAGGTGGTCTTGTTGCCGTGCCGTTCAGCCCACAGGTCGCGTCCTGCGGCCACGGAGGGGGCCTGCTTGCCGGTCTGCCGGGCGCCCTGGTCCAGCACCGGAGGCGCGGGAGGGGCGATCTGGATCGGCGCGGACCCGAAGTAGTCGGCGGCGTCGGCCTCGTACTCCTCGGCTGTGCTGCCGACGATCCGGCGGGAACCGGCGATCAGCTTCGCCGACACCTCGGCAGGCAGAGCGGCCTTGATGGCTGCCTGCAGCCGAAGCAGTTCGGGCTCCATCGCCGCGGCCTTCTGCTCGGCGGCGGTCGCTCGCGCCTCAACCCTCTCCATGTCGGTGCGGGAAGCGTCGGCGAGCTTCTGCATCTCGGCGTCGGCCTCGCGGAGCCGCGTGAGCTCCTCGGGGGTGACGTCGATCGCCTTCAGCCGGTCCTCGTGCTTACGCGCGTGCGACTTCCAGTAGGCGGCCTGCTGATCGACCGTCATGTCGGCGACCGGAGTGTTGTCCGGGTAACCGCGGTCGTTGGCGGGCTGCTGCGTGGTCGGCTGGGGCTGCTGGCCCGGCTGCGTCTGCTGGGCAGGCGCTGTGGCCGGTGCGACAGGGGCGGGCTGGCCCGTGGCGGGCTCTTGCGTCCCCTGCGGCTGTCCCCCGTCGCCGGACCCTCCCATGATCGGCCACACCACCCTGCCCGAGGGCAGAACGGCAATGGCGCGGAGGCCGGTGTACGGGTGTACGGGCAGCACGGCAGTGTTCATGCGGGTGATCTCCCATGTCGGGACACGCGCCCATGACGGGCGGTCAGTGGGTCGGAATTTCTGCAGGTCCCGTGAAGTGCTGGCCTTTGACCGCCAAAACGGGGCCGATCTCGCCGTGCTGGTGCACGGTGAGGACCTTGCGGTAATCGAGAGCCCGGCCGCCCCTGTCGGACTTGCCGAAACGCTTCTCGATCTCCTCGTGCAGGGGCTCCAAGAGCTCCCCGAGGTCTGTGAGCTGGTCGCCGGAGAACACGTTCACTCCCTGGCTGTTCGTCGTCAGCGCCTGGGCGCCTTCGGTGACGACGACGGAGTTGATGATCTGCCCCGGGTCTGCGTCGCCGATGATGGGCGCCACGGCGCAGTCGCACGCGGGATGGATCGGCAGCAGATCCCCGATGTGGTAGCGCTGTGTGGAGGCGAGCACGCACATGGCGCAGTTCTCCGCCCCCGTCAGCACCCTCCGGTATCCGACGATCCGCTCATCGTCGTGGCCTTCGAGCGCCTGCCGTGAGGCGTGCGTCTTGGCCAACTCCAGATCGGTCGCTGCGAGGCCTTCCGATCGCCGCTCCCCGGCCTGGATGGCGTCTCGCAGAAGCGATCCCTGCGACAGGTCAGTCCAGATCTGAGTGAACGGCCGCCGGTACACCGCCTCCGCGTCAACACCGCGGAGGTTGTCCTCGGCTTGCAGGCCGAGCGGTTGGATGTCCTCGCCGAGCAGGTCCGCCAGCATCGCCGCGATGTAGGCGTCGGTCATCGTGACCATCGCCTGCTGGGCGCCGCGCACCATCGGCACCGTGCCGGCCACAAAAGTGTCGGCGTCGGCGTCGCGCCAGGAGGTGAGCCGCTGGAAGAACGCCACGATCGCGTCCAGGAGTGACAGACGGAGTTCGACGGTGGAGGCGATGTAGGCGGCGGCGATCGCGGCCTGCTGCTCGTACGCCACCAGGCCTCCTAGTCCAGGTTGTCCGGCGGTGGCCGTTCAGCCTGCCGCGGCTGCTGCGGGGCCTGCTGCTGGGCGACGGCCGGGTTGAGACTCGCGGCGAGGAATGCGTCCTGCGCCTGCCCGGTGGTGATCCGCTTGACCTGCTGCGGCGATTCGCCCATCCGCTCCGCGACGACGCCGAGCGGATAGCCGATGCTCTTGATTTTCGTCGCCATGTCGGCCATGACGCTCGGATTGAGCTGGCGCGGATCCTTCCAGCGGACCTCTGAAGAAACGAAATCCCGCTCCGAACCGGCGATCTTCGCCGCCAGGCCGAACAAGTCCTCCAGGGACTCGCCGAACCCGGTCTGATACTCGCCGATCTTCGCCACATGGTTCGTGTCCAGCGCGATCACCGTGTCAGCCGACACATTGATCAGGTCGCCCGCGTAGTAGTACGCCGGCGTGTGCGTCAGAATCAACAGATCCAGGATGTCGGCCTGGTGAGTTTTCAGGTAGCCGATCAGGTCCGTCTGAGAGAACTCGCCGAACTTGACGTTCTCCCCCGTCGACGCCCACAAGCTGCCCGGGTCAGGCCGGAACGGCTGCTCGATCTGCGGCTGACCCGAGATCGGGTCCAGGATCGGCAGCCCAGTCTCTTCGTCCTTGATCTCCCGGAATCGGTGACCCGTCACGTACTTCTGCCGGAAAGCCGAATACCGCTCGGCCGTCATCCGGTTCAGCATCGACAGGTTGATCCGATCCTGGATGTCGATGCCCTGCGCGAAGTCCGGCTGCGGCAGTTCGCCGAGCTCGGGAGCACACGTGAACGGCACCACCGGGACTTCGTTCAGCGGGTTCGACTGGGCTTCGACATAGCTGCCGTCGAAGTCCAACCGCGGACCCCAGTTCTCGGCCCCCCACGGCAACGCCCGGCCTCCGGAGCGCCGACCCGTCTGATACTTGACGATCACATCAGGCAGGTAGACGGTAGCCTTCCCCACCTGCTCAACGTCGTCATACCAAGCCTTCAGTGCCGCGATCCGCTCCCCTGTCGCCGGGTCATACTCGACGATCACTTCGCGCGGATGCTCCGGGGTGATCAGAGGCCGCTTCGGGTCTTTCGGATGCGGGCCAACGATCGCGTACGACTCGGACTGACTGAGCGCGGTCCTGAAGATCTGCTTCTGGCGGGAGTCCATCCGGTTCTGCTGCCACCACCGCCACGCTTCGTCATCCGACTTGCCGGCGGCGTCGGTGACGCCGATCGCCAGCAGTCGGTGAACACTCGCGTCGACCACCATCTGCAGGAAGTTCGTGCGCGCCTTCCGCTGAAAGTCCAGGTACACCGACGCGGGCCCCTTTGGACCCTGCGGCAGCGGCGGATTACCCGAGTAGTAGTCCCACCAGCAATTCAGCTGCATCTGCCGGTCCCGAAGCTTCCGGCCGAGCCGCAGCAGCCACCAGTCCGGCGTTAGCGGGGTGGTATCCAGCACGAGCGCACCCCGCATCCCTAGTCAGAAGGTGTAACCCTGCATCTCTTCGGCCTGCTCCAGCACGCCCTTGGCGATCGCATCCGCCCGTGCTTCCCACGCCAGGATGGACGCCACTGCGGCGTCAATCTTCCGCGGAGAGTCCGGGTGCTCCTTGGCTATCTGCAGTCCCGTCCGCGAGGTGCGGCGGCGCGCGTTCAGCATGTGCCGGGTCAGGACATGCGACCCGTCGTGCGTCATCTCCCTGTCGACGATCGCGTTGTGCAGCCGCTCCGTGGCTCGGACGATCTGCACCGCCCGCCCTCCGGACATCCACCACTCGACCGGATGATCCCGTGCGGCCTTCACTTTCAACCGGGAGCCGTAGTCGGCTTCCCAGTCGGCGACGTGCCCTTCCCACTTGGCAGGGTCGGCGTAGAAGGCGACCACGTCATACCGGTCGAACGCGCTGCGCACCGCGGCCAGCACCTCGATCACCGGAACCTGCCATCCGTCCGCAGCGGGACCTTCCGGCTCCTCCCAGATCCCGATCGGGAACACATGCCCGTCCGAGATGCGGCAGCCGATCAACGCGGTCGCGTCGGTGACGCCCCGGTTCCGCTTGCGTGAGCCGTCGAACCCAAGTGTGATGGTCTCGCCGTCCGCAACCACCTTCGCCGAATCGGCGCACGCCGCCCATTCCGGCTGCGACAGCCACGCATCGGACGCATGCGTCACCTGGTTGAGGAAGTCCGAGCGTGACTCCTGCGGATCCGACGAAGGATCCCAGATAGTCGCCACCAGGATATCCAAGTCCACGTGCCCAGGCGGGCACGCCGGCGTGTGCAACACACACCCCTCGGGATGCCCGGCAGAGTCCCCGTACGCCAGCCGCAGCCCCACCGTGAGGGACTCCCGGTCGGCCATGTCCGTCTCTGGCGGCGCCTCACGATGGTCGTAGTACAAGCCGTCGTCCTTGGCGCGGCCCTCGCGGATCGCCTTGAAGAACGCCGCCGACTCCTCCGCGACACTGCCGTGCCCCGGGATGTAGGCGTTCGGCGACTCGACGAACGACCCGCCGATCTTGGCGGCGTTGTTCTTCATCTTCTGGAACAGGTTCAGGCCGCCATTGCCCTTCACCCACTCCTCGGTCTGGTCCAGCACCGCGAACACGGCCCGGTTACCCTTCACCGTCCGCGCTGACGACGTGATCGGTTCGATCTTGCCGCGCGGCAGATTGACGAACGACTCCAGCGGCTCCAGGCCGGGGTAGGCGTCCAACACTGGGCCTTGCAGCATCTCCAGCAGTGGCGCCCACGTGTTCTTCGTCTGCGTCTCAGACACCGCGGCGATCTGCACCAGCGGCGTCCGCACCTCAGACCACGGTTTGCCCACCGGCTGGCCGGCCGCGTCCCATCCGTCCGGCACCACCGGGCCGAGCGCCTCCACGATCGCCAGCGCAGCGAGAAACGGGCTCTTGCCCCATCCTCGCGGCCGAGAGATGACGCCACGACGGAACCGGCGTTTACCGGTACGCGGGTTAATCTCGTAGAAGCGGAGAACGAAGTCTTCCTGCTCCGGATACAGCACGAACGGCTCGTACTCGCCGCGATCCGGCGCCGCGAGATGCTCTGCGATCCAGTCGATGACGTCATAGCCGAGCGTAGGAACCGCCCCAGGCTCGGGGGGAATCCACGGCATGGCTACTCGTTCGACGCCTTGGGATCCGGCAGAGCGCGCAGCACCCCGCGGCGCTCCCTCGACGACGGAACGCCTTCAGGCCGGCGGCCATCCGCCTCATCGGCCTGCGCGAACTGCATACGCAGCCTCGCCCGGTCCTCCATCGTCGCCCCGAACTTCGCCACCCGAAGTCGCAGTTCTCCCGCCGCCGAAAGATCGCCCATCCAGAACCGGGCATGAATGAGAGCGGTGTCCAGGAGGAACTGCCAGTCCGTCGAGGAGAAGTGCTCAGCCTGCGGCGAGTCACGCCACGTCTGCCACCAGTCCTCCGTCCGGGCCGGCCAACGCCACTCGACCAGTTCGCCCTCTTGCAGGAGCTCGAACGTCGGCAGCTCTGGCGCTTCAGCCTGCTCGAACCGCAGGATCGTCTGCGGCTGAGGGTCCTTGTTACGCCGAGCTCGCTTCGACGGATCCTTCGGAGCGGGGCCCATACCGGCCATGACTTCTACCTCCCATGTCGGGACAGCAGCGCCGCCCCTGACGGGCTGGCACCACGTGAGCTCCGCCAGATGACGGAGAAGTATCTAGACGGCCCTGAGAGCCGCACTGACGGACGCACAGGCCCGCACCTCAAGCGAGAGCTGAAATGCCCCAGGCCCGTACGCGAGGGCGGCCACAGCACCTTCCCGATGCGGGATACCCCTGGGGGCGGGGGTACCCGCCACCCTCTGCTCTGGCTTGCGAGGTCACCGCATGCCTGGGTGCTTCTCTGCGGGCCGGCGTAGTGGTGGTGGCTTGTTGCGTGCGCTGTTGCCTTGGGCTGAGCTCTTCTTGTTGTGGTGCCAGGAGCAGAGGAGTCTGAGGTTCTTCAACTCATGCACGTGGGGGTCGCCTATGTGGTCGACGTCGGTGCCGGGGTCGGGGCAGCGGGTGTCGTCTCTGAGGGTGGCTGTGCAGCGGTAGCCGTCCCTGCGTTTGACCTGCTCGCGGATCTCAGGCCAGTTGCGGGGAAGGGATGCTCGGCGGTTGGAGTCTGCCCACTTGCCGGACATCGGCCCTCCTGCTGTTCTCACGCTGTGTAGCTGATCCTCGGTCTTCCCGCATGTGACGAGTTGTACAGAGCGTGACGGGCGTGGCTGGTTCAGCCCGACTGTCCCTGGGCTGCTGCACTGAGCGCCTGACCTACAAGGTGCAGGGCCTGGCTCTCGGTGAATCCAGCCGCTACGAGGCTGACATACAGCTCGTGAAGTCCCACGGCTGCGGCAGCGAGCTGGGTGATGGGGTCCTCGGGATCGGGCATGGGGTTTCTCCTCGTGTGTGGCGAGAGCCCGGCGGTCTCAGGCGGTGGGGTTGCGCCACCAGTAGTAGGCGAGGACGCCCCCGTGCCAGGTGTCGGCCACGCCGGGGTTGAGTTCGTCCAGCATGGCCTCGTATGTCCAGTGGTCGACGTGGCGTTCGAACGGGTTGCCGAACACGGCGCCCTGGTCCATGTGTAGCACCGGAATGGACACCAGCAGGTTGGTCGCCACGCGCTTGAGCCGGTCGAGGAGGACGGCGGCGTGGACGGACGTCATGTGCTCCAGCACGTCGCCGATGATGACGAGGTCGGCGCGGCCTGCGAACCAGGTCCAGTCGACGAGGCGGGCGTCCGCCACGTGGGCGACGTCGTACAGCTGGTCTAGCTGGTAGTCGGCGATGTACGGGCCCCACGCTTCGATGCCGACCCAGCGCGCCTTGTGGTGAGGTCGCATCAGTTTGGCGTAGGTGCCAGCGCCGGGGCCGATGTCGATGACGTGGTCGGGCCGCACCTTGAGGTAGGCGTCGAGTGCCCAGTCCTTGCCTTGACTGTCGGAGAAGGGCATGCGGTCACGTGATCCTGATCGGCCCGGATTTGATGAGGGGTGCCTCGTTGGCGGTGACGGGTTTCACCCACACGTCGTACATGCCTTCGTCGAGCGTGCCGAGGGCGCTGCCGGCCCCGTACAGGACTTTCGCTGTGCCGTGTTCGGTGTCCCATGCGGCGGGGTACCAGTCGTCGGTTCCTGGTTCGTTGCTGTAGGCGACGACCGCCATGAAGACGGGGGTGGAGGCGGGGTCGTAGGTGCCGGTGATGGTGCCGGAGTGGATGTACTCCAGTGTCCCCGAAGGGAATTCCGGGATGCCGTCAGCGCAGAGCACCATCCACCCCTCTCATGGCGTTCGTCGTGGCGGGGCGGAAGACCAGGCTCGTGTTGGTGTTTCGGCTCGCCATGTTCTGTGAGGTTCCGCGGCTGTCCAGTGCCGGCGCGGCGAACCTATGGCGATGTCGATCTCTTGGGGCAGGTCTCCGCTCGACACGGCCGGCGTTGCGATGGATGCCACCGCAGCCACCGTGGGAGGCCGCGCCGTGGACGCGATCAACGCCGCGGGGATCGTGGCGTACGCCTGAACGGCTGCCGGCGTAGCAGCGACCAGAACCGTCGTGGTCGGTGTCGGGACCGCGGCTGTGGCGAGCACGAGCGTGGGCGCCGCTGTGGAGCTGCTGGTCGTGCCCGGCGCTGGGATGCTCGCCGCCGCAGGGATCGTAGGCGGGTGGACAGTGGCGTTCCCGCCGGCCTCGACGGTCGGCGTGGGGATGCTGGTGCTCGCCTGGATGGTGTCCGGGGTTGCCGTTGATCCCTCGGCCAGGATGGGTGTCGGGATCGTCGTAGAAGCGGCTACAGCTCCCGGAGACGCTGTCGCCGCAGCGGAGACCGTGGAAGCAGCGATCGAGGCTTCAGCGGCGACCACGGGCGCGCTGGCAGTGGATCCTGTCGAGACGCCCGGAGTCGTGATCGCTGTCGCAGTTGTGACCGTGTCGGGGGTGGCTGTGGTCGAGCTGCCCGACTGGACTGCCGGCGACGGGATGAACGCAACCGCGGCGACCGTGTCCGCTGTGGTGGTCTGCCCGTACGCGATCTCGGGTGCGGGGATTGCGACCGTCGTGGTGACGGTCGCAATCTGAGCGACCTGGCCGGTGGCCACGGTGGGCTCGGGGACGGACGCTACGGCCTGGACCAGACCCGCCTCGACCGAAGCGCCTGCGGAGATGACCGGAGTCGGAGCCTGCGTGGTGGCCAGCACCACGGAGGGGCGGGCCGTTGAGCCCGACGCAGCCGACACCGCAGGGACGATGGCGGTCGCCGAGACCACACCAGCAGCCGAGGTCGCCCCGGCAGACGTGGTGGGCGCAGGCACGCTGGCCGTGGCCTCGACGACGTTCAGGGCGGCTGTAGAGCCGATGGCTGTAGCAGTAGCCGGAATCGACGCGGTAGCCGTGACCGTGATCGGGGACGCCGTAGTAACCGCCGCAACTGCGGGAGCGGGCAGCGTCGCGGGCGCCTGCACCGTGGCGGCCTGGGCGGTCACCCCAGCAGCCACAGTCGGGGCCGGGAGGCTCGCACTCGCCTGCACCGTTGATGCGCTGGCCGTGCCGTTGACCCTGACCGTAGGCGCAGGGATACCAGCTGCGACCGAGACCGTAGACGCAGCAGTGCGAGAGCCGGACGATGTGGTCGGACCCGGAGTCGTGGTGGCGCCGGACACCACGCTGGGGGTGGCGGTGGCGTCAACGTTCGATGGAGGCGGTGCCGGGTTCACGCCTACCGACGAGCCGGTGCCGCCGCCCAAAGTGCCGGCGGTGAACGTTTTCGCGCCGGTCGCGCCGCCGGTCCACTCACGGACGGCGAGGCTGCCACAAATGTAGAGCCCGGACTGCAGGTCGGCGATCTGGGTGTAGCCGGCTGGGGCGGACCACGACATGCCGCCCGGCGTGAACAGGGTGCCAGCCGCGTACCGCAGGTCGAGGCTTTTCGCGTCCGGGGAGATGCTGGGGCAGGTGACCGTCGCGCCTGAGTAGCCGCCCTGGGCGGTGACCAGGGTGTCGTGGTCTGCGCCGGTGATCGCTGCGACGATCGCGACGCCTTCGGAGCTGGACAGCTGCCCGAACGCGTACGAGCCCGGCTCGGACGAGGTCGCGGTCCGCTTCCACACTTTGGTATAGGCGGCCGAGTTCGACCCGATCGTGTCGACGAGCGTCCACCCGACCGGGGCGGTCATGCCGGAGGAGTGACCGTTGCTGGTGGAGTGGAACGCCAGGAGCAGGTCACCCTCGGCGGTCCCGGCCGGCCGGTTGACCGTACATGTGGACGACGTTCCAAGGGTGGCGGCGGAGGCGTGTGACCGGAGTTTGACCTGCCCGTCTGTGGCGCTGGGCGCGGGGATGGACGCGACCGCTTGGACGGTCGCCGGTGCGGCGGTGGCGTTTCCGCCGATCGCCGGGTCCGTGTCCGTGGTGACGCCTGTGCCGCCGGACAGGTTGCGCCCCTGACCGGAGTCGTCCGTGGTGCTGGGTGACGCGAACCGGTAGTAGGCGTACAAGTTCGACGTCCGGACGGGCGCGAACTGGGCGTACTCCGCTTCGATCTCCGACTGCGACAAGGCAGCCTGCCAGATCTTCAGCCCGGCGATGGACCCGTTCAGGCCGTCCATGTTGGACGGCCAGATACCGATCCGCAGGTTCGCTGCGTTCAGCGTGTGCGCAGACGACCAGGTGGCCGTGGTGAACGAGCCATCACCGATCGCCCGGGTCACCATACGGCCGGCCGTCGCGTTGATCGCGATGGCGGTGAAGTACCAGGTACCGACCGTGAACTCGCGGCTCGCGAGGGTGCCGCCCTCGTTGGTCAAGGCGCGCATCAGGGTGCCGGTACCGTCGGCTTTGAGGCTGAGGTAGTCGGCCGCGCCGTTGTCGATCACCCAGGCGGTGGTGAACGTCCCCGTATCGACGACGATCTTCACCCAGCACGCGACCGTCCACGTCGTCTGAGTGCCGAGCGACATGGCTCGGGTGTAGTTCTCGTTCGGCTCGAACCGGACCGCCACGCCAGCCTCCGAACATGGTTAGCGCAGGTCAGGGCACAAGATCGACAGCCGCAATGCCCGACGCGCTCCAGGAAATTAGGAGCGTTCCGTTCGAGGTCGAGTAGGGGCTTCCGAGGTCGACCAGGACGAGGCCGTTCTTGCCCGTCTGGCTGTTGTCGTAGATGAGCACGCCCTCGGCGGCTGTGATCGTAGACGCGGCCCACTGGGCATCAGTCGCGTCGAACGTCATCACGCCAGCCGCGCCAGTCAGAGTCGTGCCCGTGAGGACCGCGCCGCCGGCCGTGTAGCCCGCTCCAGACACCTCGTTGACGTTGAACGGGGCAGCACCGTAGCCAACAGCTGTGGTCAGGTCGGGCGTCGTGATCGAGTTCGTGTACAGCGCGGCTTTGAGATCGGTGTCGCTGGTCCAGTCGATGTCCAGGGCGGTGTCGTCCAGCATGTCCACGAACGTGGCGACGAAGAGGCCGCTTCCGTTGAGAGCCACTGTCAGACCTCCTTATCCACGTAGGCGTCGCCGCCTACGGACACACCCTCAGTGCGGGTGAGGGAGCGGGCTTCGCGGATGTTGTCCATCGCCGCCCGCTTCGCGGCGAGCGTCTCCGGATTCGGGTTGGCAGTGTAGGCCGCCTTCGCGGCGGTCAGTTCGGCTTCGAGGCTGGCCAGCGCATCGAGGGCGTCGGCCTGCGCTCGAAGGTCTGCGGCGCGTTCAGCGCTGGACATGTGAAACTCCCTCGAACATGCAGAAAGCCCGCACAATCGGCGGGCTTCGTGGCGGGTCGGGTTACTACTCTGGTTGAGCTCGGATGCGGGGTACGCGGCTGTAGTCGACGCCAGCGAGGGGCTCTACCTGGTGGGCGGGGAACCAGTCCGTGTGGGATTCGAGGTGGGCCCGGTAGCCGCCGGGCACGTCGACCATGTACTCGACCAGCGCTTCCCACGTGCGGTCCGGCTTCTGCCTCCACTCCAACAGGTACCCGGCGCGGGCTGGGTGGCCTGGGAGTTTTACGACGGGAGGGTCTTGCTGCACGAGGGTCAGAGTACCCAGCGATCGAACGGGTATTCGAGAAGGGTCCGGGCGGGCTAACCCAAGCGCGAAGGCGGCAGCTAGAAGTGGATTTTGTCGCCCTCGAATGCTTACCCGCCCGGAGGTCTATGAGGTCAGGCGACAGGGACGACGGCCTTGCGGATTACGTTGAGGTCGAGCGTGCCGTACTCGCCGATCGCGGCGTAGATGCGCCGCCAGGCGTACTTCTCGCCCTTGGACGTGAGCTTGCCGTACTTGACCTTGAGGATGGTGCCGTCGGGCATCTCCACGTTCTTGGTCGCGTTCTTGGCCCGGTCATCTTTGATGGCCTGCGCCGTCGCCTGGTCGTGCTCGCTGCCGGCGGCGCGGATGATGAGCCCGATGTGGCCGAGGAAGTCGAACACCTGCTGCTGCGTCACCTTCACGCCGCGAGGGCTGTACCACTGCTGCACGTCACGAGCGAACGCGCGCTTCGTGGTCAGCCCATCAGCGGAGGCGTACACCTCAGCTTGGGCGGCGGCGGGTTCCAGTTCGGCCACGCGCGCCTCAGCCTTGAGGCGGCCCACACGCTCCTGTTTGGCGGCGGCGATGGCATGGCCGAAGGCGAGGTTGAGCTTCTCCAGCTCGCCGAGGTCGTTGAGGTCGAGGTCGATCGTCTCGGTGCCGGGGGCGATGTAGGAACCGTTGTCCTCGATCGCGGGCATCACCTCGTCGGCGAGCCACGCCTTGAGTCGGCGGGCGCCGGGCAGGCGGGAGTCGAGGACCAGCCGGTTGGCGCCCTCACGGGTGACGAAGAGGCGGATCGGATTGGGGCCCAGCGTTACCGCAGGTCGGCCCACGCGAACCGAAGTTATGATGCTCTGAGCTGGGGTGATGTCGAGTCGTTCGATGTGCTCGGGCGCGACCAGATCACGCACGGCCTTGGCCGCGTTGGTGTGTCCGGTGAGGGCGGTCAGCCCCGCTGCCTCGTAGTACGGGGTGCCGTCGATGGTCGCGGTCAGGATGGCAGTCTCGTTGAATTCGCGGATGCCCCACTCGATGTTGCCGAAGAGGGCTACGTCGCTCGAAGGCTGCCCCTGGCCGGCTGGCCATCCTGGCGGCAAGCTACTGTTCTCCATGTCGATCTCCTGTTGCAGAGGTTGATCGGCAGCCCTGGCGGATCGTTACCGCGACCGTCAGGGCATCCCCGGATTGGGGTCGAACGATGTTTCGATTCTATCGGGCTGATCTGGGCAAACCCCGTGCTACACGGGCCTTGCGGGACATATCCGCAGGTCGTTAACGATCAGGTGACCAACGCCACACTTGACATGCGTGAACCTGCTCGAAACCCGGGGATCGACCGCTTCAATGCACCCCTGGTTGGTGTCGATCCCGATCCCGACCCCCTCAGAACGGGACCGGGCCGACACGTCGCTCTACACGGTGGGCCACCTGGGGGAAGCTGTCCGTGGAGCTGCGCACTCCTCGCCAGAGTGCGCGCATATGGGGATCTCTAGCTGCGTATAGGAGCCCTGACATGCGAAAAGCCCCACCGAAGTGGGGCTCTTTGGGCATGGCTCACGCACGCCGTTTGATCTTTCAGTGAGCAGGCTAGCACGCAACGGGACGTTTGCGCCTCTTTCGGTCGCGTGTCGACTCCGCGGCGAACACGTCCCCGAGGCGGAACAGCTTGTGCTTGCCGCGTGTGCCCGCCGGCGTGAGATGGCCGCGGTGGACCCACACGTAGATGGTGGCCACCTTCACGCCCACCTCCTCGGCGGCTTCCTCGGCGGTGAACAGCGGGTCGTCGAGGATGTCGCCGGTCATGCGTCCACTCCGATGCCTTCGTCCAGGAGGGATGCGAGCCAAGGCCACTGGTCGAACGTCCACTTGTGGCGTTGCGGGCGCTCCCAACCGCACGGGCACTCGGCGTCGTCGCAGCGGCATTCGCTGTTGACGCAGATGATGAGCTCGCGTTCGGGGAAGGCGCGCATGCTGGTGGCGTCGCAGATGTGGCAGCGGAACTTCAGCTTGCGCACCGTCTCGGCGTCTCCTATGGCGGAGGAGGCGAGCCGGCGCAGCCGTTGGGCTTCGTGGTGGACGTGGTCGGCGAGGTCTTCGTGGAGGTCGATCCGGTCGAGGAGGTCGACGATGCGGCGGATCCGGTCCACGGTGGTCGCCTTCTGCAGCTGGGTGAGGCCGAGGGCGTCACAGACGGCGTCTTCAAGCTCCGCGACGGAGGCGGTGATGTCGGCGGCGGCGTCCAGGACTTCCAGCCTGAGCGGCGCTTTGCCGTCGCCGAGAGCTTTCAGGCCGCGGGCCAGGTTGTGCACCTTGTCTTCGCGTTCCTCGATGGCGCGCTGGTTCATGCGGTCGCGCTGCTGCGGTGTCAGGTCCCGTTCGGCCCATCGGCGAGGGGTGCCAGGAAGGAGCGCGGTGTCGAAATGCTGGAGGGCGTCGCGCAAGGCGGCGAAGTGGTCGTACGTGTGCTGAGACATGCAGGCTTCCCCCGATCAGTACGCTGTACGGGAGACCTGAGGCGGTTGGGGTTGAAGTGTCGGGTTGAGGGCGGCTCTCCGAGTGACGGCGGAGGGTCGCTTTCGCGTCTAGTGAGAGTCTGCCGCATGCCAGGGCGGCAGATCGACAGCTATCGTCTCACGATCGGGCATCCCGCCAGCGCGCAACCACTACGATGATCGCCACGGTTGCGACTAAGCCGATGAGTGTCACGACTGGCGGTAGCGTTCGCACCGCCCAGTTGACGACCGCACCCCATGCGATCGCGACTGTGACCATTCCTACGGTGGGCAGGATGACGTCTCTGCCTGTTGACGGTTCCTTCTTCGGCTTCGCGGCCGGCTCTGGCGGTAGTGGTTCCCACAGCATGCCGCAGTCAGGGCAGCGCCACGACTCGGTGTCGCTGGCCGTGTCGGGGCGGACGCAGTCGTGGGCGGTGCTCAAGACGTCGCCCCTTCGGGAGCCCACTCGGGGCGGTAACCGGGGCGGTGGCGGTAGCTGAACGCGAGCCGCTGCAGCACGGGGCAGGGAATCTCGTCCTTGTCCCCTGCGGGGAATACCTGCGATGAGGTCGGTGTCACGCAGTCGTGAAGGTCGTCGTGGAGCTTGATCAGCGACAAGGCGGCCTCGCAGTCGGCGATGACCTGGCGGGGGTCGTTGAACGTGATGTGCGCCGCGTCTTCCTGCTTCCAGACTCCGCCACCCGAATGTCCTGGACCGGCGACCTCATCGTCATCTCCGTCGATGCTGATCCCGCCGCCTGGGTCGGAGTATGGCAGGGGCTCGCCGATCTTCCAGGAGCCCTGGGTCGCAGCGCGAGCAACGGCAACGCGGTGCTCGATCTGCTCCCTCAGCCAGGACAGCATGTCGTCGGTCATGTCTCCTCTTCCAGCAGGTCGATCTGTCCTTCACAGTCTCGCCACTTCTCCACGCCTGTGATCCGAACGGGCCGGCGGGGGGTGATGCCGAGCTTGGACGCGCAGTCCGGACCCAACCCGAGAGCTCGGGACGCGTCGGTGCGCAGCCGGTGTTTGCAGGCCGCGCACCGGGAAACGTGGTCGCGGGTGGAGGGCTCGCCGAGGTCGAGCAGGAGGGGTTCATCCACAGGCCGACGCTAGCGGTGGCGGAGGTCGTCAGCCACGGCCGCCACCCCGCAGGATCGACTCCATCATCTGCCGGATCAGGGCGACCTGCATCCGCATGACGGCGTGCATGAAGCCGCACGGCTCGGCCGTGCACGGCCTGCCGCATTCGGAGCAGCGGAGTTCACTGGCCATCGGTGGTCTCCTCAGGTAGGGCGTCGAGAGCGGCGAGCAGCTCCTGAGCTCGCGCGTGCGGGCATGGCCTAGAGTGCAGGCTGTGGGCCTGGCAGTGGTCGTCGTGGTCATACTCGCAGGGCGTCGCGTAAGTGAGGGGACGGATCAGGCTCCGTAGCTCGTCGCGCTCCGTCCCGGCCCTCTCAGCGCGTTCCCGCCACTCGTCCCTTTCCCGCTCAGCCCGCTGCCGCGCCTCGTGCGGCGTCAGCTTCCCGACCCGCTGCAAGGTGAAGGCGTACTCCTCCACCTCTCCTGCCAGGCTGACGGTGTACGTGACCTTGGTTTCGGTGTAGTTGGGGGCGTCGCCGAGCATCCCGCGAGCGCATCCGACCCAGACTGCTGCCAGTTCGCGGGCGGGCTCCAGATCCATGGACATGCCGTTGCGGAAGTCCATGGAGCGGACCTTCGTCTCGTTGACGAAGTGCTCCGTCATGCGGTCGAGCGCCTCGTCTTCGACGACGGACATCACGGCGTCGGCCATGCAGTCGGCGCAGCGGGGCTGCTTCTCGCACTCGGCGTTGGCGATGGCCTCGGCGATGCGCTGGCGGAGGTCGTCAGCCACGGGCTTCTCCCATCTCGCGGGCGATACGGGCTGCCCAGGCCCGAGCCTGAGAGCGCGACCAGTGGAACGGCGCACCCGCTTCGATCTCTCGGGCGATCTGCTCGGAGGTCGCTCTCCGGGCTTGGGCGGCGAGGACAGGAGCAGCAGCCTCCAGAGCGATGGTGGCGATCTGGTAAGAGCTGGTTTCTGGGCTCCCGTAGTGGTCGATGATCGCCTGCGTGGCGGCCTGTACGGCCTCTGCCGGGATGGGATCAGGTGTGGACACGTGTGTGCTTCCTCTCGGATAGGTGCAGTCCAAAAGCTCGGAACGGCTCGTTACCGGACATGTCGTCGGGTACGGGGGTGCGGGATGGATCGACCACAGCAGGGGGCATCATGATCCGCACGCTTCACAAGATGGGGATACGAGCCGAACACGCGTACGCCGCCGGCATCGCATCCATCGGTTTTACCGTCGCCTCGTGGGTGGCGTCGTACTTCGCTGAGAACACCGCCCGCGCGGACCGTTGGGGGATCTTCGTCGGCGAGTGGGCGCCCACGTTCTTCGTGCTCGGGCTGGCGCTCCGCATGGAGGAAACCCACGAGCCTCAGCAGGAGGAGGTGGGGCCTCAGCGGGAGCGGCTGGGGCAGCAGTACGCCGACACCCGCAGGTAGCCGGGCAGGGCCGCGCGCCCCTTCCGCTGCGCGCGGCCTGTACGTCCAGGCCGACGAAGTGATCGCGGCCGTCATGCTTGACCCGAGCGCGACCCTCCGGGAGGCGATGCTCGCTCTGCGGTCGCCCGTCGTGACGGCGGAGATGGCCGAGCAGGTCCGCGTGGCGGCCTGCAAGCAGCTCAGCGTCTCAGTGCTCTCCGGATCAGCAAGAAGGCCCCGAGAGCGATCAACACGATCCCCAGCAGGACCAGGGTCGCACCGATGCCGATCAGGATCGTCCCCAGGAGAACAAGAATCGTCCCAATGACGAGAAGAAAGATCGCGAGGACGGTCACGGCGGCCTCCTGTCACCCTTCCGCCCGACACCCTTCCCCTCTCCAGCGTAAACACTCTGCCCCCGACCTCGAAAAAGAGTCGTTGATGGTCTTGGGGTGTAACGCCTCCCGGCGTACCCGGGGACAGAGGGCCGGGGGTCAGGCGTCGATGGGCCACAGGTTGAGGAGCGGGCCGTGGCAGTCGGGGCAGGTGGGCAGAGACTCGTGGGTTTCGGGGAGCGGCCTATCGAAGGGCAGCTCTCCGCAGGTGTGGCAGCGCTTCTGCGTTTCCGTCATGTCGATCTCCAAGGGTTGGGTCTCCCCGTCTCTGAGGACGGGGAGAGGGAGAGGGTCCCGGTGGTGGAGAACCGGGGCCGGGGAAGGTCAGGACGGGCGGGCGTGCGCCTCGATAGCAGGGAGGACCGACGTCCGGAACCACGCCGTAGCCTCGAACCCGCCAGAGCACAGGTCGATCAGCCGCTCGTAGCCGGAGTGGACCTCGCCCGTGAACTCGTTGACCCATGTCCAGCGGACGCCGCGCCCATCCAGCCATTGGCCGAGTTCAGCGACCAGGCGCGCGTGTAGGTCGCCGCAGCCTTCGCCGTTGTCGCCCTTGTAGCCGTAGGTGGTGTCGAACGAGACCTCCAGCCAGCAGGCCGGACGGTGGTCCGAGCCGTCACACGGGCCGGACTCCGCGTCGTACCAGGAGGACTCCGGCAGGTTGCAGATGTCCTCATCGTGCGCCGCCGCCTGCTCGGCTGTGCGCAGCGGAGCGCCAGGACGGTAGGAGATGTCCAGCAGGGCACACAGCCCTTGCCCTGCGAGGTTCCCGATCGACCAGGCGTTACCCGGCTCCACGAAGCTCTCGCCGTTGCGCCAGGTCTTGTCTTGCTCGTCGCGGAACCGGGTGTTCTCCTTCGTGCCGATGAGCTGGTTGCACTTCAGCCAAACGTCCTTGTAGGCGATCTCGTCGTGGACGTAGACGCGGGTGTCGAGGGTCATCGGTTGAGTGCTCCGTTCCGGAGTCGGGTCGGGTCGGGTTTCGGGTCAGGGAGAGGGGGTGGGCCCCTTCCGGGGCCCTGGGGTCTAGCGGCGGAGCTTGCTGACCGCCTGGGCGACGGCGTTCTCGACCGCCTCGTGAAGCTGCAGCCACTCCTCGTTGCGGGGGTGCTCCCAGTCGCCGGCCTCGGGGTCGATGCCCTCGGAGCGGAGGTCGGCTTCGATCTCACGCTGCACCTGGTCGCGGCGGGCGATCAGGTCGCGGATGGTGGTGGGGGCGGTGAGCGTGGCGGTCATTTCGTCTCCCTGGGCGGTGTCCCTTGCTGATAACCCAAGACTACCAAATCTGGCTTAGCCATCAAGCCATTTATGGCTGAGCTAAGAAGCTGTGACCTGACTGTGACTAAGCCGCTTCTGGCTTGACCCTGCAGCCATGGGCGGTACCCTGATCACATGACAGGGAGACACGACATCGTCGGATACGCCGAGATCATCGAACGCGCCCAAGAAGACTTCGGCGCCGAGTTCCCGGTCAGCACCGTCCGCAACTGGGAGAAGTACCGCCGCGCCTGGGTCGCCAAAGGCTCACCCACTCGCAGCGAGACCCGCCCACGCGAGATGCCCATGCCTGCCCCGGAGACCACCGTCAACGGCACTCCGGCCTGGTCCTGGCGGAAGGTCCGGGAGTGGCTGATCGCCAGCCACCGAGTCGAAGCGCCAGCCGCCGGCGAGCAGCCGGAGTAGCCGTTCACCCGGACTCCCCCGACTTCCGCGCCAGCCCGTCATGCCCGGTCACGAGCTGCACAGCAGCAGCGTGCGGGCAGGAGTTGGCCTCCTCGCACGTGCACGACCAGCCCCGCCGGCCCAACGTCACCTGGTACGTCCTGGACTGGCCGTGCACGTACGCGATGACGTGACCGGCCTGCCTGTCCGCGTCGTCGGCGGGGGTGGCTGACACGACTGCGACGTTGCCGTTCCGGACGTAGGAGCAGGCCAGCGAGCGGACGTCTACGGCCATCAGGACTCCCCCGACGCCTTACGCGTGCACGGGCTGCAAAAGTGCTGCCCGTCACGCACGCTCCACTCGTAGCGCTCCACGGCGATCTCGACCACGGCCTCCACAGTGGGTCCCGTGATCTGGCAGTACGCCCAGCAGCCCTCGGTGTCGCAGTTGAGGGCGACTCCACGGATGCTCACCGGGACGCCTCCGCGCGCTGCTTAGCAGCGATGCGCCGACGCTCCGCCATGGCCGCCTTCGTCGCCTTCACGATCCGCGCCTCCAGCACCATCGGGAGGGCTCGGAGCTCGGCGATCGTGAAGCTGCTCTGCTCGCTGTCGGGAGCGAGGACCATCACCTCGGGCGGCGGCTTGCGGGGCTCCCAGCTGCGGGCGCCGAAGCAGTCGGCCGCGTCCTTGGCGCCATAGCGGCCGGCGTTCAGCCAGTCGGTGGTGTAGCCGCTCTTGTTCGGCCCCCAGTAGGCGCGGTGCTCGTTCGACCAGACGAGGTATGTGCTCATCTCGTTCGATTCCTCTCTCGAACATGGATCAGGGGATCCGTGAATGACTGATGTATTGGATCTTGAGTTCGGCTCGCGGGGCCGTAGATGCCCGTACAGCCCCGCGAGAGGGGGTGGGTCTTAGCGGGAGACCGGAACGCCGTCTACGCCCGCTCTGTCGGCCTCTGAGACGCGGGAACGGCCATCACCGTCCGAGCCGTCCCCCGCCCCCGCGCCGAACACGCGACGAGCCGCCTCCCACGAGCCGTGCTCCCCAGTCAGCGCCGCCAACTGCTCCAGCACCGCCCGCTCCGTGCCCGTGTTCGCCCGGAACCGCCACTCCGAACCAGGCGGAACGTAGTGCGGTCCAGGGATCTCCACGTTGGCCACCTCCGACAGGGAGCCCTCCTCCACGGCAGGCCGACCGAACGGGACCGGGCGGGATCGCAGCGAGGCGAGGAGGGCGAACACCCCGTCGAGGACGATCATGGGGCGGTCCCGTTCAGGACCCGAGCCACAGCCAGCGCGTACTTGTCAGCGCCGCCGCGACGTTCAGCCCACCACGCAGCGCTCGCCATCCAGGCGGCGAGATGCTTGGCCAGGTGTGGATGGACCATCGCGGAGCTGGCATCACCCTTGGCTATCTCCAGAAGGTTCGCTGCGGCAGCCTTAAGTTCGTCGGCGGCGATCGTCGTCTCGGTCTTGGTCTCCTCCGGGCCGACGATGCCGGCGGCCACGCAGTCTGCGCAGAACGGGCCTCTCGCCGGGTCCCCGATCAGATGCAGGACGTCGGGTGTCGCGCCGCAGGACACGCACGCCTCCCGAGGCGCCTCGGTCTTGGTGTCAGCCATTGGGGGTCTCCTCGGTGGTGTCGGCGACGGGCAGGGCGAACTCTCGCTTGCTCAGCTCGCCAGCGACCGGCAGCCCGGTTGTCTCGGACAGCACCTCGCACATCTCGGTGACCCGTGCGAACGGCAGTCCGTTCCCGAGCCGGTACGCCTTCCTCTGCCCGTCCTTCAGGTAGACGACGACGGCCTGCCAGCCCTCCTGGTAGTGGTCGAACCAGCCCAGGTACGGGCGGTTCAGGTCGATGACCGTGGCCTCGGTCTTGGTGTCACCCATGGTTGGTCTCCTCTATCGATCTTGAAAAACAGGAAGATCGCGTCACTCGACGCCATCGCGGGCCCACGCAGCGATCTGCTCGCCGGTCGGCTCGATCCAGTACGTGGTTCCGTGCGGGCAGGTAAACCCATCCGTCGTGTACGGCCCCGCCACGAGCGGGCGCGACGTCGAGACGGCGATGTCCACGCCCATGTCGGCCATCTCGCCCTTGAGGCTTGCGGCGCAACGGGAGTGGTCTCTCGCGGTGTCAGCCATGGGGCTGCTCCTTCAGGTTGGGGAGTGTCGGGGGGGCGGGAGGTCATGCGATCTCCTCGAACAAGCTGTCCTGGCCCGGGTGGACTGGCTGAGGCTTCGGCAGGCCCAGAGCTCGGGCGCGCTCCCCCGGGTCGGTGGTGCGCCACTGGGCGATGCGGCAGTAGTCGGCGGAACGATCCACGCTGACGCCGTGGCGGCCGAGCGTGGCCGCGACAAGCGAGGTGGTGCCCGAGCCGCCGAACGGGTCGAGCACGACCCCAGGCCGCGTGGGCGCGACTGGTGTGGGGCAGGCGCAGGCGTAGCCGGTGATGCGGGTCTCAGGCGGAGTCAGCATCGTGCCCGACGCGGGCTTGTAGCTACGGTCCCCGGTACGGCCAGCGATCGTCGGAGACTCTCGCCACACCATCGGGGTGCGCTCACACACCGGGCGCCGGCCCTCGCCGCAGGCGGTGCAGATGCCGGGTGGCGACCATCCGCGGATGATGCGGCGCGGCCACTCCATGGGGAAGGCGGCGTAGTGGTCGGTGCCGAGGTGTTCGGGCACGTTGAGCGGCTGGCTGGCGACCTCCCAAACGCTGCCCGGAAGCGCACCGAGCGGGTTGACCGTGTCGGCCATGGCGCGGCGGCGCTGACCGGGCGGTGTCGCCCGCTGGGCTCCGGGGCGGCGGGAGTAGTCGCTGGCCGGTTGCCGGATTTCATCAACCGCGGAGTAGTAGCGGCGCTGAAGAGTGAAGTGGAACCAGTGCTCGTGGCTGCGGCGGACGCGGTCGGTCACGCTTTCAGGGAGCCCGTTGGGCTTGTCCCAGATTACCTCGGCCCGCAATGTCAGCCCGAGGTCATCAACGCATCCAATGGCGTATCGCCAAGGCAGCCCGATCAGCGACTTCGGCGGGAAGCCGAGGCCCGACCGATCGAGGGGGCGGACACCGAAGCGGCGGGCCGGCGACTTCGCGTCCTGCCCCTTCGGGGCGCCACGGCCGCTGTAGTAGGAGTCGCCCAGGTTGACCCAGATCGAGCCTTCGGGCTTGAGCACGCGCATCCATTCACGGGTGCAGTCGAGGAGGTTGTCGATGTACTCGCGTGGGTGCGGCTCGTTGCCGATCTGGCCGGCGAGGCTCTCGTCGCCGTCGCGGTAGTCGCGCAGCCCGTAGTACGGCGGTGACGTCACGATCAGGTCGACGCTCTCGTCCGGTAAGGGCAGGTTGCGGGCGTCTCCCCGGAGAACGATCGCTCTTCCGTTCACGCGGGCTCCTTCAGGTCTGGTGTCGGGGGGCGGTCAGGGGGACCGGGATCGGAGAGGCGGGCGGTCACATGGCCGAGCAGCGCCTGAAGCAGCGTCCGATCCCGCGGCGACAGAACCGACGCGTTCCACTGGTCGCTGTCGACTGCGTGAGCGGCACCATCGGGAGCCACGAACACCAGCGCCGGCCCGTTGGCCACCGCAACAGCCGTCGCGGACTCGTCGAAGCGGGCGAACGCGTTCTCGACCCGGGCGACAGTCCCCGCATACGGCTCCATGCCGCCCTCGATGTTGCGGATGGTGCCCCGGCTGACGTCTGCGAGGTCGGCCAGCTGCTGCTGCGTCAGACCGCGGTCTCGCCTCCGGCGCCGCACGGACACCGGGAAGGGCTCGCTCATGACACCTCCTCGCCACGCAGAGCGGCTCGTGCCAGGTCGGCGCCGCGGCGGGCCGTCTCAGGGCGAGGCGGTGGCCCGATCTGCTCAGTCCACGGCTGCGACGGCCGGGCAGCAGTAGGGCGCCACCCCTGACCGCGAAGCGCGGTCAGGAACTCGGTGGCGAACAGGTCGGCGTCGGGGCGGTCGTCGAGGGCGTCACGCTCCCGGACACGGTGGGCGAGAGCAGCGACAGCGGCACGGGTCGCCTCGTTCAGGTCTGGCAAGTCCGTCTTGGTCATGACGGCTCCTTCGGCCCAGCCTTGAAGATGTTTGCGAATCCAAACCCGGGCCCAGTCGGGCGAGGCGGGTTGAAGTCGGGCCCAAGGTCCAGGAAGCGGCTGTAGTGACCTTGGAAGCCGACAGTGAGCATGGCGGTGTGGCCGTACCGGTGCTTGGCCAAGATGAGGTCGGCCTCGCCAACGCGGTGCGACTCGGGGTCGTAGTAGTCCTCGCGGTGCACCATGACGATCAGGTCGGCGGCGAAGGTGATTGCCCCTGACTCGCGTAGGTCGTCCAACCGGGGCCGCTTGTCGAGTCGGTACTCAGGGCTGCGGTTCAGGTGCGAGGTGGCGACGATCGGGACCTGGAGTTCGCGAGCGAGGGTCTTCAGATCGCGAACGACGTCGCCAACTTCGCGTTCACGAAGGTCGTTGCGCTTCTCCGGGCGGATGTCCTGGATGCCGTCGATGGCGATGAGGCGGACTCCGTGCTCTGCGACCAGTTCGGTGGCTTTGCTGGCGATCTCGGCGGCTGTGAGGGACGGTGGCGCATCGACGATCATCGGGGCGTCCTGAATGGCCTGCATCCGCTTGCCGATCCGCTGCCAGCCCTCTTCGTCCAGGGTGCCGGCCTGGATTGCGTGGCGGGGTACCCCTGTCTCGGCGCTCAGGAAGCGGGTGGCGACGTCCTCGGTGGTCTCCTCCAGGGTCCACAGCCCCGTCGCCAGGTGGTGGCGGATGGCGTTGTGGCGGCAGATGTCGTACAGCAGTGTGGTGCGGCCCATGCCGGGCCGGGAGGCGATGACGGTCAGGGTGCCAGGCGGGAGCCCTCCTGAGGTGAGGGCGTCGAGGTGAGCGAATCCGGTGGAGATGCGCTCGCGATTGGGAGCGGAGCTGAGGGCGCTGGCCAGGTCCGCGGCGGGAGTTTCGTTGGGGGTCATGCGGTTCTCCGTTCGGGAAGCAACTGGGGGTACTTGAGGAGGGCGAGTTTGGCTACGGCGACCGCGAGGGCTTGCCCGCTCGGCGGTTCGAGGCCGTATTCGATGGCGTCGGCCTTGACTGCGAGGACGAAGGTTTCGATCTCAGCCCCGAGCGAGCTGTTGATCTTGAACGCCTCGGAGTAACTCAAACCTTGATCGCTTTTCGGCTCAGCCGCTTCGTCGTTCCCTTCCACGGAACCGAAGTGATCACGGTCATTTGAGTTGTTGGTAGGTGTGTTGGTAGGTGCTTGGTTAGGTGGGCGGTCACCGTGACCGGTGTTCCTGGACTCAGTGACCGGTGTTCCGGTCTCCAGTGACCGGTGTTCTACGTCGTACAGGTCAGGATCAGCGGTCTCAGTGACCGGTGTTTCGGCGTTATCCACTGGGTTATCCACAGGATTCGACGGCTTATCACCGGTCACCTTGACCGGTGCTCGCTCGTCCGGGCCGAGCATCTCCACCCGATCCGAGAGGTCGTCCGGGACCGTCAACCGGTACTCGTCTGCCAGCGCACGCCGGCCCTGCTTCGACCCCTCAAACACGCGAAGGATCAGGCCGACCGTCCGCAGCTTGTCCAGAGCTCGCCGGACCGTCTTCTCCCCGAGCTCCGTCACCGCGACGAGTCGATCGTTGCCCGGCCGGACATCCGACCCGTCCGGGCTCGCGTAGTCCGCCAGGACTGACGCCACATGCTTGGTCGTCGCGCCGAGCCGGCAACGTCGCACAATCCGACGCCACTCGAACGGATCGACCGGACGCAAGGTCATTCGTGGTTCCCCGGTTAGTGCTCGTAGTTGTGGGAGATGGAGGGGCGGAGCTGACGCATAGCCGCTCCCCCACCCCGTACCGGTAAGCAACTTGTCCCTACTATACGCCAAGCAGCTTTGCGTTCTCTATGGCAAACTGAATTGCATGACACTGACATGCGAAGATGTGCGTATGGCGACGGGAACCCTGGTGGCGAAGATTCGAGCCCACAAGACAGCTCAAGAGCGTCTTGAGCAGGCCCGACGCGAGCTGGATCAGGAGATCGCCCGTGCGGTGACTTCCGGCGAGTGGCAGATCATCGACGTGGCCGAGGTCACCGGATGGTCCCGAGAGACCATCCGGGCCATCGTCAAGCGGATCACCGAAGACGCCGCCGGCTGAGGTCGTCACGACGCCTCCCCCAGCCTCTGCCGGGCCTTCACACGCCGCTTGTACTCCCTCGACGCTTCGAGGGTCAGGGGCGTCGTGTCGCCGTCCCGATAGCGGGCGGTGTGGGCGCGAACCAGATCCCGATCCGACATCTGCTCAACCCGCTCACGAAGAGCTGCAGCCAACGCTTCGTCGGTGAGGTCGATCAGGTCGTCATCCCAGGCGAGCGGCGGCAACCAACCACGCTTAGCCGCGTGCCGGCGGGTGCGTTCCGACGTCCACGTCTGCGGAGGCGGCGTCATCGACCAGGCGTCGTACAGGTCTCGAACCGCTCGGGCCACCCTGGCGGACACGAAGGGCTGAGAGGCGATCCTCTGATAATTCGTCGGGAATCTGCCGATCGCCTCGGCTTGCTCCTTCAGCGTGTATCCGAGCGCCGCCAACGACTGCACGCGCCGGCGGGTCCCGGCCGCGTCCACGAGAGCCGTGTCGGGCAGGTCGTCAAGGTTGGCCCGGACCGCGAGAAGAGCCTTCTCCGTTCTGGCCAGTACCCGCCGTGCAGGCTTCCCGCCGTTCGATGGGGTGCCGGTCAGCAGCTTGGCCAGCGTGGTCAGCGTGACCCCGGACAGGACGGAAATGCGGCCGCGTGTCATCCCGGCAGCCATCAGTTCCTTGACGTGCTGGCGGGACGTCTCAGCGTCGACGTACGTCTCCCACTGGCCGTAGGCGATCATGCGGCTCCGGTGCCGGCCGTAGGCGGACTTCGCGTCCTTGCACGGCCGGCAGCGGCAACGGCCGGTCCGGTAGCGGGACAAGGTCCCGTGCGAGTGCTCGGTCATCACGCCCGCCCCGCCTCTTTCGCCCTCTCCTTGGCCTTCTTCTTCGCCGACAGGCACACCTTGCACGTGTCGTTGATCCGGGAGAACTGGGAGATCGGCTTCGATCTGAAGCAGGTGACGCAGGACTTGCGCTCGACCCGCTCGTGCTCGACCAGACCGAATGCCCGCAGCGCCTCCCCCGCCAACTCCATGTCAGATGCATGGTCGGGGTGGGTGCAGGGCCGGCAGTCGCACACGTCGCTGCCGTGCTCCGGGCAGACCGGGAGGAGGGCGCACTCGTGGCGGCCCAGCACCAGCTGGACGATCACGCGCGCCGCCGCGGCGCGCTCCGCCTGCTCCACGTCCTCGGAGCCGCGCGCCCGGTGCAGGGTCGCGTCCGCGTTGTAGCCGCCGACCGATCGGCTCGGCTGATAGACAGCCAGGTCGATCATCGCTTCCGTGGCCATCACGCCACCGCCTCCTTCTGCTGCCGCTGACGCGCCCGCACCTCGCGGTTGGCCTCGTTGGTGCACGGCTTGCAGTACCGGTTGAGGCCATCGGACTGGCGGCGGTCCTTCGGGAAGTCGCCGGCAGGCTTCGTCTCAGTGCAGGCGGGGCACCACTTCGCCGTGACGGGCTCCGTTTCTGCGGTGTCCGCACGCCTCTCGTAGGAGGTTCTCCTCTGCCACGCGCGGCGCCTGGAGCGCCTCTCGTCCTCCCCGAGGCCACCCCAAACTCCCGCGCCCTCATTGCGCTCGAACGCACCCTGAAGGCAGGTCTGCTGCACGGGGCAGCGCCCGCAGATCGCGGTCGCCCTCGCCTCACGCGCCTGCCGCTCGTCGATCCGCTCGCCGGGCCGGCCGAAGAACAGCAGCAGGTCCGCGCCGCGGCACGCGGCACGCTCGGTCCAGTTCCAGTTAGGCGTCGCCACTGGTCTTCTCCTTCTCAACGTGGGGGGTGGGGGTGGCCAGGAGTTGCGCGGCGAGCTCCACAAGCTCGGCGGCGAGGTCGACGCGGGCGTGCTGGCGGTTGTGGTGGGCGACAGCGCGGGCCACTCGGGCGTCCAGTTCCGCGTCCGTCGGCCGCTCCAGGGCGGTCAGGTCAGGCGCCATCAGGCACCTCCGCCGCAACCACGGGCTCACCAGAGCGGCACGCCCACGGGGAGCAGCCGTCCGGGTCGCCGTTCTCCAGCCGGGCGTCAGCGATCTGGCCGAACACGTCCGTCTGTCGAGACCGCCACTCGTGCCCAGTCACGCGGTCGATGGGGGCCTCGTCCAGCGGGACGCGGGAGGCGTGCAGGTACTCGCGGATCCCGTCTTCGCGGGGGACGGCGCGTAAGGCGTGATCAAAGGCGACAGCGTCAGCCCATTCTTCGGGGTGGTTGTCGCGCATCTCGCGCCACTCCCGGTTTCCCTTGAACGGGCAGCCGACGCAGGCCGAGCGGGGTGTCGCTCCCCAGCCGTGGGCCTTCAGGTAGCGGCGGCAGTCCGCACGGGTCCACCCGGTCCGTCCGTCCGCGGCTCCCGGCATGTCCAGGAGGGGGAAGTAGCTGCGCAGGTAGTTCACGCCGGAGTCTTTGGCGCGGCCAATCTCATCGCGGGAGATGCCGACAGCCTGATCGGCGAAGACGTCGCGAGGGATCGGTTGCGGGTGCGGGTATCCGAGCAGGTCCCTAGTGCCCCGCTTGACCGCCTTCAGCTTGTACTCGTTGGTGCACTGGCGCCGGCCCATGCCCTGCGCTTCGCCGGTCCCGCGACACTTCGGGCACGTGCCCGTGTAGGTGGACGGGCCTTCGCCGTCGTAATCGGGCAGCGGCAGGTCGTAGACGTAGCCGAGGTGGCCGTGCGGGATGCAGGTCGGGCACGGGCCGAGAGTGAAGGTCGGCAGCGACACGAAGCGGTGCGCCGGGTCGAGGGCGTCGTCGCGGATGTTGCTCGTGGACACGCGCACGATCGGCAGCCCGTGGGCGTCGGCGTACTCGGTGAGCCGGTCCAGGTGGTCGTAGACCCTCTGCGGCTCCCAGCCGGTGTCGGCGAAGATCGCAGCGTCGAACGGCTTGATCCTGCCTTCGCAGGCGAGGAGTACCAGGGCGGTCGATTGGACGCCGGCCCCGAGGCTGAGCGTCCGAATAGCAGCGCTCACAGGTGCTGCCCTCCTCTCTTGAGCTCGGGAAGGTCGAACAGGGTGTCCGTCTGCGGCTGGCGCTCCGCGGCGTACGGGCAGTCCGCCTGATGGGCTTCCGCGTAGCCCTCGAACGCGGCGACGGTGCAGCAGTAGGCGGGAGGCGGCGTCGGCTCAGTCACGATCGCTCTCCTCGAACACGTCGTGGAGGTCAGCGGCACGGACACGGCTGGTCGGGCGGCTGCGGTAGGTGGCGGCCATGAGTACGCCCAGGCCGATCCCCACGACGCCGGTGATCACCGCGAGCACGAACAGCTGGCCGAAGGTGAACATCACGACGTTCATGCCGCGTTCTCCTTCGAGGCGTAGGGGTGGGGGTAGTCGGGGGCAGCCATCGGGAAGACGGCGAGAGAGGTCGTGCGGCGCCGCGAGAAGTCGTCGCCCTGCGCGGGGCGGATCTGGGAGAGCGCCGCCCACCCGGTGTAGGAGCCGTGACGGCAGTGGCGGCCACGACGGCGGGAGAACAGGCGGCTCACGACTGGATCGCCTTTGTGTCCGCCTCGTCGACCTCGGCGACGCCGCTGTGCGGGTCCTCCGGGTTGCACGTCGCCCCGTACGAGTGGCGGTAGCCCTTAGGGCTCGCCGGGCTGATCGACACCTGCCACACCGGCTCCAGGCAGTGGACGCAGTGGCCGTCCGGCTTCGTCTCCGGGAACGAGCCCGGCCCTTGAACCGTGGTCGGCTCGATCACGTCGGAGCCGTTGCTCCTCGGCGGAACCGCACCCAGGGGAAGCTGCGCGATGACGTCGCCGCGCATCTTGGCCTGCCGCCGGCCGATCGTCTCGTGCAAGTCCGTCACGACGCTGTCGATGCTGGCAATCTCCGCCTTGAGGCGGGTGCGCTCGGAGCGGAGGATGTCCAGCTCCTTCTCGTCGCGCTCGTTGAGCTTCCGGAAGTGGGCGATGCCTGCTTCGGTGAGAGCGGGGAGGGCCGGCGTATCGGTCGCGTAGGGGTTACTCACTTGGTGCTCCTGGGTCAGAAGGGTCTTGGAGTGCCGGCGGGTGCCCCCGATAGGTCACCCACCGGCAAGTCATCGGGTCAGGCGGAACTGTCGAGGTCGCTGCTCGGCCACTCGGATCGGTCCTGAAGGCACAGGCAGCCAGCGCACTTTCCGCAGCGCTCGCCCGTCTCGTACAGGGCCTGGCATTCGAGCTCCGTCACGACGCCTCCCGCTTGGGCGCGTCCCACGAATGGACCTTCAAGCCCTGCTCGTACGCCCACTCCGGTTCGCCGAACGTGACCTCGTCGTGGTGCGGCCGGCAGATCGGGACGGCGTTGCCTGGGTCTGTGATGGAGCCGCCGCGCCCCCGCGACAGCGGCTCGTGCACGTCATCCGCCAGCCGCGGGCAACCGTCCACGACGCAGCCGGGCTGCATGTCAGGCCACAGCTTGCGGACCATCGCCCGGCGCCTGCGGTTCTCCTGCTCGCGCTTCTTGCTGACGCGGCGGATCGGCGTGCGCTTCATCGCCCGCTCCCCGCCACCTGGTAGGCGGCCCGAACCGAGTTCGCCAACGCCATCACGACCATCGCCTGGTCGCGGACGACCCGCAGAAGGTCCTGCGCCGCCTCACGCTTGGCGACCGCCAGGTCGTACTGGTAGCGCTGGTTCTTCACCTGCTCGTCCACCCAGGCGTCCCGGTCAGCGGTCGTGTAGCCGCCGCGGGCGACCTTCGGGCAGTGGTCGGAGAACAGCGCCCGCCGGCGGGCCGCCTCGTAGCCGTGTTTGGCGTTCACCTCTTCGTCGCGGACCTTGGCCAGCGTCTGCTGCGACATGGTCAGATCGGTGACGATGCGGCGCAGTCTGGCCTCGATGCCGACCGGTGTGGTCAGGTCGTCACTCACCACGCTCACCCGCCTCAATGGCAGAGCGGGTGAAACGCTCCAGCATCTGCGTGAGCTGACCGGACTGGTAAGCCGCCGCGATAGCATCCTCGGCGCCGTCCGCGACCTTCGTCATCGTGTACGGCTCGCCCTGCCCGACCTCGATGCCGGGCACCTCGAAGCCGTTGACGTCCACCGGATGGCCCGCCTTCTTGCACACGTCCAGGACGGCCTTCTCGAACGCCGGCCGAACAGCGGTGGTGGTGACCGTCTCCACCTCGCTCGGGTAGGTCTCCTCCACCCAGGCGGCGAACTTTTCCCGATCAGTCACCCGGGCGCTGGTGCGGCCCTTGGCCTGCCCGACGGACCCGGCGACCGTCCCGTCCGGCAGCACCGCGTTGGTGCGGTCCCCAGGCAGGGCGGTGGTTCGGATCTCGGCGTCGGCGTTGGCTTTGGCCTGCTTGAGGCGTTCGGTCATGACCTTCAGCACGACCTCGGCCAGCGCCACATCGTTGGCGATCACGCAGCCTCACCGCCATCAACGGCAGGCTTGGCCTTGGACAGCTCCGACCAGCGGCGACGGGCCAACTCCCCGAGCTGGATCGCCTCGTCGTGCTCGTCGACCACCTGCGCCCCGAACAGGCCGCGCTTGCGGATCTCCGCACCAGCCGCGGCGACGTCGTCGAGAGTGGCGTACTGGTCGAGCAGCAGGTCCCGGAAGTGCAACGCGTCCGGGTTGGGCTTGCCATCGCCGAGCCACGCGGCGATCTCCTGCGCGAACTCCGCTCCCGGCTTCGGGACCACCCGGCCGGCGATCGTCCGGGCCCGCGACTTGGAGATGACCAGCGTGTTCTCGTGGTCGAGGTCGCCGACGATGTCGAACTCGTACTCGATGCCTTCGCGCTGCTCAGGCTTGAGGCCGACCTTCCGCGGCACCTTCCGGCCGCGCTGGTCCTCCTCGATGACGTAGTCCGTCTTGGACCGCATCGTGACGATGACGTGGCCCGGGTACGACACGAGCGCGTCGATCATCTGGCGTTCCTGCGGGCGGGCTTCCTTCCACCCGCCGAAGCTGTTGCCGCCGTAGCCGCGCTTGGCCGCGGCGTCGACCTGCTCCAGCATGCCGCCGGTCCCGGACCAGAAGTGCGTCAGCGAGTCGACGACGACCACGTCATGACCCTGCGCTGAGGCAGCGGCAAGGGCCTGGCACAGGGTGATCGGCTCGAACGACTGGAGGTTGAGCCGCGAGAAGGGGAACTCGTCGGCGTACTTGCTGGCCGATCCGCGCTCGGTGTCGATGACGGCGACCGTCTGCCCGAGCGTCGTGGCGATCGTCAGCGCCGTGTAGGTCTTCCCGGAGCCGGTCGGGCCGGTGAGCGCGATGCGCGCCTTCGCCTCGTCCTTGGTCGCGGGCTCGAACGTGAAGTTCACTGAAGCTGCTCTCCCTCGTCGTTGGGGGTGTAGTCCGCGCGGTCATGGAAGGCTTCGGGGTCGTCGTCCCGGGTCCACGGGGTGAAGGCCGGCCGCGGGTGCTCCCGCTCGTACTGCTCGACGGACGCCTGAGAGATGACCTCGTGGTCGCCCGCGATGGACTCCAGGTGCAGGTCACCCGAGGCGATCAGCGCCTCAACCTCGTCGAGGGTCTTGCCTAGGCGCTTCGCGGCGGCGGTGCGCGTCCACCAGCGGCCCGTCATGGCGTCGCTCCCGCTTCCTGTTCGGCGGGCTGGTCAGCGAGAAGCAGCAGGCCGGCGTCCAGTGAGTGCAGCATGTACGCCTGCAGGCGGTCCTTGCCGAGCTTGCGTCCCGCCTGCCGGATCGCCATGTGAAGGCGGGCGTGAGAGCCGCGAAACACCATGTTGCGCTTGCCCTTGTGGCCGTACGCGGTCACGCAGTACAGGCCGTCGGGGGACGTCTTCGGCGAGTGGATCGTCACCGTGAACCCGTTGAAGTGCAGAGCTGCCAGGTAGTGGATGGCCTGCTCGCAGTCGAAGAGCTCGTCGCGGATGCGGGTCATGACGCGACTCCCGCCTGCTCGACGAAGGCGCCGTGGCGGGGGAACACGTTGACGGTGTCGCGCCCCTCCAACGTGATCGACCAGCCGAGGGAGAACACCTCGCGGGCTCCGGCCCGGATCGCGTCAGCGGCAGTCGCCGGCACCAGCTTCGTGATGACCAGCTCGCGGTCGTCCAAGACGAGCGTGTCGCCGACCACCAGGGAGGGGCCGGTCATGGGGATGCCCTTCACGCCGCCTCCTGCTCAGCGAGGTGCGCGGCCTTCGTGAACGCGTCGTACACCTCGGCGTCGGACGCGGCGTCCAGCCGGATGCTCAGCGTCTCCACCAGGTCAGCCACGGGCATGTCAGGCGGGCACAGGCCCGGGGTCGCGGCGTCGGCGAGGAAGTGTCCGGCGGCGACCAGCGCCCGGTCCTGCTCCTCCCACTCGTGCGTCCGCTCCCAGCACAGCGCCGTCCACACGCCAGGGTCGTCACCGGCGGCGAGGGCCATCGCGCCGAACGCGTCGACCTGTCCGTCGCGGATCTCGTAGTGGTCGGTGCACCTGCCGCGCTGCTCCAGAACACTGCTGGCGCCGGCCAGGATGCTCGCCGGCGTCACGCCGGTCGTCTCAGGTGAGATAGTGGTCATTGGTTCCAGCTCCTTAAGTCGTGGTCCGACTGGGGTGTGAGCGGGATCGCGGGCTCGGCAGGTCACATCTGCTGGGCCCGCAGCCGTTCAAGGGGTGGGCTGCTCGGCCGCGGTCTCTTCGGCGTCGTCCAGCTCGCGGAACACGCACCGGACGTGCCAGCCAGCAATCACCTGGTCGCGGTACTCGGCGAGGGTCACGACGCGCCGCCCGCGTTGGGAAAGTCGATGACGTCGCCGATGGCCATCTGCTCGTGGTCGGCACCGAGCTGGTCCTGGGCGAAGCCGCGCAGCTTGGCCGACGTGTCCATGTACTTGTGGAACAGGGCCGGGATCCAATGCGGGAGAACCTCCCAGCACGAGCCGGTGAACCAGAACCACGGCTGGTACTTCGACTTCGGGTCGCCCGACTGGCGCAGGACGCCGGCGCTGCGGAGGATCCGCCGGAAGTGGACGACGGAGACGTTCACGCCGTATCGCTGCCGGACGACGGCCGTCGTCTCGTCCCACGTGTACGTGGCAGGGTCCAGCGGGTCGCTCGGCGTACGAGGCGCGATCGTGTACCCGCCAGTCCTGCGGATCTCCGGGAGCACCTCGCGGTACACCCAGTTCTGGAACCTGATCACCGTGTCCCGCACGTCGGCGTCCTTGATGCGGGCCGCCTGTCGCATCCCGATGGCGCGGTAGAAGCCAGCCTCGGTAACGAAGGACACCTTCTGGTCGCCGCCAAGGGTGGGAGCTATCTCCCACCCCTTCTCCTCGTCCGGGATGGTGCGGAGCATGTCCTTCGCGGCATGGAAGGAGAGCGCCCGAGCCAGGCCGGGAGCGGCAACCTTGAACGAGTCGGCGTCCGGAGTGACGCGGAGTTCGAACTCGCCGTTGTCGAAGAGCTGGATGTCGTTCACGCCGTACTCTCCTGTCGGTACAGGCGCGACACCGACCGGTCAGCAACCGGGATGTTCGCGTTGGTGGTCGCGGGGGGCCGCCTGCGCTTCACCTCGCGCTTGGGCGGCTGAGGGCTGCGCTGCTGCTCGCGCTCGCTCTTCTCGGCCGGCTTCGTCTGCTTGGCCGGCTGCTCGGCGGAGCGCAGGATTTGCTCGATCTGCTGCGGGGTCCAGAACACGTGGTGGCCGAGCTGGCTGCGCGGGATCTCGCCGGCGGCGCCCTTTTTGTACATCCAGTCGGCGCTCTTGCCGAGGAGCTTTCCGGCTTCGCGGGCGTTGTAGCGGACGGGCGGTGTCACTCCGGCTCCCGCTTGCGCTGCAAAACGACGAGCGGGCAATTCAGGGCAGTGGCTAGCAGTCGAAGCATCTCGGGGGTGGCGTTGCGAGTGCCGGACTCGATCTCGCTGATCAAGCTGACGGACTTTCCGAGCCGCTGCGCGAGGGCGGTCATGCTGAGTCCGGCCATCTCACGGGCGTAGGTGACGGCTACGGGCTCATGGTTGAGCGGGTCCTTGGGCCGCTTGCGCTGCCGGGTGGTTGCGTTCGTCATGTTGCGAAGGTAGTGCGAAGTGGTGCGAAGGGTCAACCCTTCGCGCGAAGTTGTTTCTGTCCCATTCGCACCACATGCACCACTGTCAAGACGCTTTACATGCCGACAGTGGGGTTCTGACTGGACAGCGGTGCGAAGGGATGCGAAGGTGGTCAACATGAGTCAGCGACCAGAGCCACCCCCAGAGGGCGCTCTCATCAAGGACGCGCTCACCAAAAAAGGCCTATCTGCGCGCGCTGCCGCCACCGCGACCGGCATCAGCGAAGGGCGCTGGCGGCAGATCGTCAGCGGCTACCAGATCGTGAGCGCAGGCACCTACGCCCCCGTACGCGGACCCAAAGACACCGTTGCCCGCATGGCAGACGTGGTCGGCCTGACACCAGAGGACCTGGAGAAGGCCGGCCGTAGCGATGCCGCCGAAGAGTTGCGCGCCATCCGCGAGGCCAAGGAGGCGTCAGCACCGCTACGCCTGCTCCCCGACGAGCCGAAGTCACCCAGAGAGGTGGCGCTGGAACAGCTTTTCGAATCCATGAACGAAGAGTTGCGCCAGCTCAAGGCTCGGGTCGACACGCTTGAGGCCGACCACGAACGGGATGAGAGCGGCGACGCCCATCGCCGCGGCGCGTAAAGCCAGCAAATCTTTTCGCGAGTTCCCGAGATCAAATTTTCAACCGTTGTTACGGAATGGGCACGATTCGGCGCGCGGTATAGACCCAGTTCGGGGGCCACGCGTCTTATTGTGGTCCCGACAGCTCATAGGCGAGGGATAGCCAAAAGTCGTCGCATCCAGGGGAGGTGCGGACGTTTTGACGTCCCCTCACGCAAATTCCGATCCCTCCTACAGGAAATTAATCGATAGGGCCATGCGGCTCCTCGACCGGTCGTCTGCGCGCGAGCAGGCTCTCGTAACGAAGGTGGCGTTCGCCGAGATCGCCCTGTCCGAAGCAAGGCGCCAGGCCAGCCTCGCCGCTGACGCAGCCGACGTCCCGGTGGAGATCTCGAAGGCTCTGCGCGCCCCCAGGGGCGTCGATAGCGTCGTGGAGGTGTACCACCGCGGCGTCAGAATCAGGTCCCTGCTGCATGCCCTCGGACGGCGCGACCCTGCTCGCGAGGCGCGGGTATGGCAGTGCCTGCGCGAACGCGTTGACCGCGAACTGGAGGCGCGGGCAGCATGAGTAGCCGATCGGATAAGTCAGACAACGTCGTCCGGCATTACCGACGGGAAAGCCTGGAGCGTGAGATAGGCGCGATGTCGCTCACGTTTGATGACGGTGACGAAAACACAATGCTGCTCGTTAATCGCGACGACCCCGCCGCGAAATCGGCGATCAAAAGAGTGATCATCTGGCTTGGGGGCGTCAGCGGTCTGGGATCACTCGTCGAGTGGGCGAAACGGTCCAGTCGCAGTCAGATGGCGGTCGCGGTCGCCGCCGGCACCGCGGTGGTCTCCACGAGCGCTTACGCCCTCGTCTCGGTAGCCGTGGAGCCCCAACCTCTTGAGCAGCCGCCTACGGCCGCGCGCGTTATCACGCTTCCGCCCAGGCCGCCGGTGACGATCACTGCGACACCGGACCAGCCGCGGACATCGCGAGAGGCCCAACCCTCTGCCGATCAGCAGGCTGACCAGCCCGGTGCTGACCGACCTCAGGACCCTGCTCCTAGGCCGCCGCGTGATCCATCTCCGGAACGATCCAGCGATCCCCCGCCTGCTCGCGCGTCCTCACCTGCCGGCGACCCGCCGGCCGCGCGCCAAACCCGGCAGGCCGAGGAGAATGCCGCCGCACCTGAGCGGTCTCAACGTGCCGACCCGCCGAGTAGCAGCCCGAGGGCCGCGGACTCCGCCACGCTCCCAGAGGCTGAGCCGGAGTCGGGACCGGAGCCGACGCCTGAGCAGGAACCCAACCCGCGACCGGACGAACCCCGCCCCGAGGCCGAGCCTGAGGGCGAACCGGAGCCTGAACCCGAACCCGAACCCGAGCCTGAACCTGAGCCTGAACCTGAGCCGGAGGATCCTGGGCCCGACTCCGGAGACGATGAATGCGACGGCATAGGGATCGGGATCGGCGGCATCGACCTCTGCGTCCTCGGCTAGCCTGCGTTCCATCCCCCTCAACCCTCAAGGAGCCCTCCATGGCGTTCCACCAAGTCCGCAAGGACAGCGTCATCGTGGCCCGCTGGAAGCGGGCCGATGGCAGCTACGGGACCAAGTCGCGCCATCCCGACACGGGGGAGTACTGGGCGGACGCCGAGGAGGCGGAGTCGTGGGGCAACTGGATGGAGGACCTCGAACAGCGAGGCCTCGCCCCGGACTACCGAAAGCGGAAGCAGCAGCCCGAGCCGGAGGCGGCAGACGAGGACGAGGTCACGGTCGATCAGTGGTTCGCCCGCTGGTGGCCGGGCATCGACCTGAGCTTGAAAGGCCGCAACAACTACGCCTACATCTTCAGGGCCCACGTGCTCCCCGAGTGGGGGCACTGGCCCCTGAGCGCCATCAAGGCGTCCGATGTGAACGCGTGGGAACAGCGCATGATCCAGGCAGAGTACAGCCGTACCGGCGTCGCTCAGAGCGCCCGCACACGCCTGACCACGCTCCTGGGCGACGCCGTCACGGAAGGGCTGATCGGCTCCAACCCGGCGCTGCGCCAACGCCACCGCGGGCGCCGCTCCGGTGCCGGAACCGCTGGCCGCGGCCAGGAGAAGAAGGCCATCAGTCCGTTCCATGCGCTCGTCACCGCAGAGCGCATGGGCGTCATGTCCGGCCGCGACGACGAGTTCATCTTCGGGGTGACGGTCGCCTGGTGTGCGCTGCGAGACGGGGAAGCGTTCGGGTTGCAGCGGTCCGACGTGAAGTTCGGGAAGATCCGCCTCGACTGGCAGCTTCTGGAGGAAGTCGGCGAGTTCTATCGCCTGCCGCCGAAGGACGACAGCAACCGCGACATCGACCTCCCGCCTTTCCTGCAGGATCTGCTCAACCGGCAGATCGCCGCCCACCCGGACCGGCAGTGCGCCTGCAAGCCGAGGACAATCCCCGGCCAGGAAGAGCAGCCATGCCAGGGCGGGCCCTACATCTTCCTGGGTGAGCGAGGGGCCCACCCGCGCCGTTCGAACTTCAGCCGGCGGGTGTTCCAGCCTGCGGTGGACGGCTGGTACCCGGACGCTAAAGGCAAGCGGAGGGCGGGAGACCCCGTCCTCGTCGCGGTCGACTCGACGTGGCCAGGCGCTCCCGTGCCGTCGTGGCCGAAGGCAGTCAAGGGCGAGCCATGGGAGCCGCGTCCTGTCCGCGGCTATCAGCGGAGGCCACTGCATCTCGGGGTGAACGCGGCGTCATCCAAGAACGACTTGGTCGCGTTCGCTGTCAGGCAGGGCATGACGGAGAGGGACGCGCGGCAGTTGACGCGCGAGCAGATACTGGCCCGGTTCATCCGGCCGGTCCCTGCGGACGCATCGGTGGCCACGTGGCTGCCCGTCGAGAAGGGGCTGACTCTGCACGAGCTCGGCCGGCACACGCACTCGACGTGGCTGATGGACCTGAGTTGTCCGCTGCAGCTTCGAGACGACCGGATGGGGCACGCCTCGCCGGACATGCGCGGGATGCGCGAACGGTACTCGCATGTGACGCCGGAGTCTCGGGTGTGGTTGCGTGGAGAGCTGGAGCGGTTGTGGGACGGCGCATTGGCAAGGCGAGCTTGGTTCGATCTTCACTCGCCGGTGAAAGTCCTCGACGAGCTGCTGACTCCATTCCGTGACGGACGACGGGAGCCGATCGCCCCGTACGAGCGTCGCGGAGAGGTCCTCGAATTCCCCGCCGCGACAGTGGGTTAATGGCCCGGAATCGCGAAACCATCGCGAAAAACGACAACGCCCCGCTTCCGGATCTTCCGGAGCGGGGCGTTTACGTGTCCTGAGCTGGGTGGAGCCTAGGAGATTCGAACTCCTGACTTCCTGCTTGCAAAGCAGGCGCTCTGCCAACTGAGCTAAGGCCCCTCGGGTCGAAGATAGCTTACCCGGACGAGGAAGCCACCTGCGTCGTGCCGAGGTCGTCGCTGAGGATCAGGTCAGGGAAGTCGGCGATCGAGTCGAGGATGTGGGTGGCGCCGCCCTTCAGGAGGCGTTCGCGGCTGTGGACGCCCGTCATCACGCCGGCCACGATCGAGGCGCCGGCGCGCTTGCCGCACAACATGTCGCTCTCCGAGTCACCCACGACGGCCACCTGGCGGACGTCTTCCACGCCCAGGCGCAGCACCGCGTGCAGGACCATGTCGGGCCAGGGGCGACCACGGCCGCCGGCGTCCTCCGGGGAGATGGCGAGGTCGATCTTGTCGTGCCAGCCGAGCACGCTGAGGACGCGGCTGAGGGTCGTACGACTGAAGCCGGTGATCAGGGCGAGCTTGCTGCCGGTGCCGCGGAGCTTGTCGAGAACCTCCAGGACGCCGGGCATGGGGACGAGACCCGCCCGTTCGATGGCGCCCTCGTAGGAGCGTTCGAACGTCAGGTTCGCCGCCTGGGCCTGGGCCTCGTTTCCGGGGAAGATCCCGCGGAAGACGTCGATCTTGGGACAGCCCCGGGACCGGTGCACGTGAACCATGGCACGCGCGTACGCTCCGGTCCCGGGCACTATGCCCTGGGTCGCGATCGCCTCGGCGAAGGCGCGCTCGACCATGGCGATGTCACCGACCGTGGTGCCCGCCAGGTCAAGGCACACCAGCTTGATGGGGACGACGTCGCTCATCGCCTCGCCGGTCGGTTAGTTCTCGGTGCCGGTCGCCTCGGTCCAGAGATCGAGCTCTGCGCGGTCGGCCTGCACCTTGCGCCAGATCAGCAAACCCCCGAGGGCGATCAGCGCCAGAACGAGCAGCTTCTTCACGGTGTGACCCCACTTCTTCGACGGCCTCACCTGCCGGGGTGAGACCCAACGGTTGACAAGCAGCCTAGCAAGGGATGGCTGCGCTCCCTGTGTTGCGCGCTGTCCAGATGTGTGGAATGCGCGAAGGGTAGCCCTTCACCCCCAGGTGAGGCCCACCTTCGCTCCTGACCGAATCCGGCCGGCCCGCCGTGGACGACATCCGAGACCCCGTTCCAGGCAACCTCATCAATGGACAACAGCCTGATCATGCCAAATATCCCGCCGACGCGCGCATCCGAGGTATGTCACTCGTGGGTTGACATACCCCCCACAGGTATATTAGGTTCCGCTTCAGGCCGCCGATACCCTAGGGGGGTACGGTGTTAGACTTCTAGGCGAAGAATGAGTAGTGACGCCACATCTAAGGAGAGAGCCGTGAGCACGACCACTTACACCGTGAAGGGCATGACCTGCGGCCACTGCGTGAGCTCCGTCAAGGAGGAGGTCGGCGAGGTGGCCGGCGTGACCAAGGTCGAGGTCGACCTGGCCAGCGGCCTGCTGACCGTTGACAGCGACGGGCCCGTCGACCCGGCGAAGATCGCCGCCGCGGTCGAAGAGGCCGGATACGCATTGGCAGGGCGGTCATGAACACGGCCGCCGAGCTCGGTTCCTACGCCCTGGGGCTCACCGTCGTCTTCGGGGGTGCCCTGGGCGTGGGCAAGGTGACAGCCGTGACCCCGAGCCCAGCGGCCACAAGGCAACAAAGACAGAAGCCTCAACGCCTGCAGAAGACGTGGGCGACCATACCCCCGGGGGGGCTCCAAGTGTCTCAGGACGGCTACACCCTCGACCCCATCACACCGATCGCGACCGGCGCGCCCGCCGACTTCACGTTCCGGATCATCGGCCCCGACGGCGGGCCGGTCACCGGCTTCGAGGTCGCGCACGACAAGAAGATGCACCTCATCGTCGCCTCCCGCGACCTGACGAGCTTCCAGCACGTGCACCCCGAGATGGCCCCCGACGGCACGTGGTCGATCAGGCTGGCGGTCCCGGAGGCGGGCCCGTACCGCGCGTTCGCGGACTTCGTCCCGCAGGGCGCGGAGGGGCTCACGCTCGGGGCCGACCTGCAGGCCGCGGGCGACTACCGGCCCAAGCCGCTTCCCCAGGCCGGCCGCACGACGAGCGTCGGCGACTACACTGTGAGCCTCGCCGGAGACCTGGTCGCCGGGCGTTCCAGCAAGATCACGCTGACGGTGAGCAAGGGCGGCGAGCCGGTCACCGACCTGCAGCCCTACCTCGGCGCGTACGGTCACCTGGTCGCGCTGCGCGCCGGAGACCTGGCCCATCTCCACGTACATCCTGAAGAGAGCGCCACGGCGGGCCCGGAGATCGTGTTCTACGTCGAGGCGCCGAGCCGCGGCGACTACCGCCTGTTCCTCGACTTCCAGCACGAGGGTGAGGTCCGTACGGCGGCCTTCACCGCCACGGCCACCACCGCCGACGAGGACGACTCCCCCGCGGCCACCCACGGCCACAGCTGAGGACGCGAAGAAAGGAGAGGTCATGACTTCCCTCACCGAGACCGGCACCGAGTCCGGGGAAAGGGCCGTCGAGCTCACCATCGGCGGCATGACCTGCGCGTCCTGCGCCAACCGCATCGAACGCAAGCTCAACAAGCTCGACGGCGTGACCGCGTCGGTCAACTACGCGACGGAGAAGGCGAAGGTCACCTTCCCCTCGGGCGTCGACCCGCAGGACCTGATCAGCGAGGTGGAGAAGGCCGGCTACACGGCCGCGCTGCCGGCGCCGCCGCAGGCCGAGGAGCCGCCCGACGAGCTGCGCTCGCTGCGCCAGCGGCTGATCACTTCGGTGGTGCTGTCCGTGCCGGTGGTGGCGATGGCGATGATCCCGCCGCTGCAGTTCACGTACTGGCAGTGGTTGTCGCTGACGCTGGCGGCGCCGGTGGTGGCGTACGCGGGCTGGCCGTTCCACAAGGCGGCGTGGACGAATCTGCGCCACGGCGCCGCCACCATGGACACGCTGATCTCGCTCGGCACGCTCGCCGCGCTCGGCTGGTCGGTGTGGGCGCTGTTCTTCGGCGAGGCGGGCATGCCGGGCATGACGCACCCATTCGCGTTCACGATCGAGCGCGGGGCCGGGGCGGACGCGATCTATCTGGAGACGGCCGCGGCGGTGACGGCGTTCATCCTGGCCGGGCGCTACTTCGAGGCCCGCTCCAAGCGGCGGGCCGGGGCGGCGCTGCGGGCGCTGATGGAGCTGGGCGCCAAGGACGTCGAGCTCGCCGACGGGCGGCGCGTGCCGGTCGAGCAGTTGAAGGTCGGCGACCGGTTCGTGGTGCGCCCCGGGGAGAAGATCGCCACTGACGGCGTGGTCGAGGAGGGCTCCTCGGCGGTGGACGCCTCGATGCTGACCGGCGAATCCGTTCCGGTCGAGGTCAAGCCGGGCGACGGGGTGACCGGCGCGACGGTGAACGCGGGCGGCCGGCTGGTCGTCCGGGTGACCCGGGTGGGGGCCGACACGCAGCTCGCGCAGATGGCGCGGCTCGTGGAGGAGGCCCAGACGGGCAAGGCGCAGGTGCAGCGGCTCGCCGACCGCATCTCGGGCGTCTTCGTCCCCATCGTGATCGCGCTCGCCGTGGGAACACTGGGCTACTGGCTCGGTACGGGCGAGGGAGCGACGGCGGCGTTCACCGCGGCGGTGGCGGTGCTGATCATCGCCTGCCCGTGCGCGCTCGGCCTGGCCACCCCGACGGCGTTGCTGGTTGGCACCGGCCGGGGCGCGCAGATGGGCATCCTGATCAAGGGCCCCGAGGTGCTGGAGTCGACGCGCAGGATCGACACGGTCGTCCTGGACAAGACGGGCACGGTCACGGCGGGCACGATGTCCCTCACGGCCGTCCACCTGGCCGAGGGCGAGAGCCGCGAGGAGGTGCTGCGGCTCGCGGGGGCGCTGGAGCACGCCTCCGAGCACCCGATCGCCCGCGCCATCGCGCGGGAGGCCCGCTCCGACGCGACGGTGGAGAGCTTCGCGAACGTCGAGGGCCTCGGCGTGCAGGGCGTCGTGGACGGCCACGCGGTCCTGGTCGGCCGGCCCAGGCTGCTGGCGGAGTGGTCCCAGCACCTGCCCGCCGACCTGGAACGCGAGCTCGCCGACGAGCAGGCCGAGGGCCGTACGGCGGTCGCGGTCGGCTGGGACGGCCGGGCCCGCGCGGTGCTGGTCGTGGCCGACGTGGTCAAGCCGACCAGCAAGGAGGCGATCGAGCAGCTCAAGGCGCTGGGTCTGACCCCGGTGCTGCTCACCGGTGACAACGAGGCCGTGGCCAGGAGCGTGGCGGCCGAGGTGGGCATCGACCAGGTGATCGCCGAGGTGCTGCCCGCCGACAAGGTCGACGTGGTCAAGCGGCTGCAGTCCGAGGGCAAGGTCGTGGCCATGGTGGGTGATGGCGTCAACGACGCCGCCGCGCTGGCCCAGGCCGACCTGGGCCTCGCGATGGGCACCGGCACCGACGCGGCGATCGAGGCCTCCGACCTCACGCTCGTGCGGGGTGACCTGAAGGTGGCGCCCGACGCGATCAGGCTCGCGCGCCGGACGCTCAAGGTCATCAAGGGCAACCTGTTCTGGGCGTTCGCCTACAACGTGGCCGCGCTGCCGCTGGCCGCGCTGGGCCTGCTCAACCCGATGATCGCGGGGGCGGCGATGGCGTTCTCCAGCGTGTTCGTGGTCAGCAACAGCCTGCGGCTACGCGGGTTCAGGTGACGTCCGCAGCAGGGCCCATCTGACGGCCGGCGCCATCGCGGCGCCGGCCGCCACGAACACGGCGCCGGTCACCAGCCACCCCAGGGGGCCGCCGCCGATCACCAGCGTGGTCAGCACGACGGGCCCGAGCATCCGGGCCACGGCCACGCCGGTGCCGAAGAATCCCTGGTACTGCCCCTGCCGGTCGTCGGGGGCGAGCGTGAAGCTGATCTCCCACGACCCCGAGGCCAGCAGCATCTCCGCCGCGACCTGCAGCACCACGCCGACGAGCAGGAACATCCATCCGTACGGGCTGAGCGCGAACACCGCGCAGGCCGCGAACATCACCAGCCCCGCCAGCCGGACCGCCGCCGAGGCGTCCCGCAGCCCCTTGATCCGCCGGGCGACGCGCACCTGGAAGAGCAGCACGCTGCCGGTGTTGACGAGCAGCAGCACGGAGACCATCCAGGACGGCGCGCTGGTACGGGTGGCGATCCACAGCGGCACCACCAGGCTGAGCAGCGGCATGTAGAACAGCATCACCGCGTTGATCAGCGTGACCAGCGCGTACGGCCGATCCCTGAGCACCGCGAGGCGCGGCCCAGGCGAGACGGGCCCGGGCGGCACGGCGGGCAGAGCGAGCAGCAGCCCCGCGGTGAGCAGGAAGGTCAGGGCGTCCAGGGCGAAGAGGGTCAGGTACGCGGCCGGGGTGTCGAGGTGGAGCGCGATCCCGCCCAGCGCGGCGCCGACGGCCAGGCCGCCGTTGAGCGTGGCTTGCAGCGCGGCCCGGACGACCGTGCGTTCCGCGGGCTCGACCAGGGCGGCGAGCAGCGCCTGGCGCGCGGCCGACAGACCGGTCTGCGCGGTGCCGTACAGGCTGGTCGCGAGGACGAACAGCGGGAACGAGCGGACGACGAGGAAGGCGGCGACCGCCGCGGCGGTGGCCAGCGCGAGCATGACGGCCACGCCGCGCGGCCCGCGCCGGTCGGCGAGGTGCCCGAGCGGCACGCCGGCCACCGAGCCGACGGCCCAGCCCACGGTGAGACCGAGCCCGATCTCGGTGGCCGATAACCCGACGATCCTGGCGAAGTAGAACGCGGATGTGACGAGGAAGACGCCGTCACCGATGGACCCGGCAAGCTGCGCATGCACCAGGATCCGCCGAAATTTCATGATTTGTACGACTCCGGCGTCGTCCGCATCGCAACCCCGATCCGGTTCCAGGCGTTGATGGCGGCCACGGCCATCACGAGCGCGGCCAGTTCCTCCTGCGTGAAGTGGTCCGCCGTCTCCTGCCACACCTCGTCGGTGATGTCACCGATGGAGAGCCTGGTCGCGGCTTCGGTGAAGGCCAGCGCGGCACGCTCGCGCTCGTCGAAGAACGGCGCCTCGCGCCAGACCACGACCGCGTGCAGGCGGGCGTCGCTCTCCCCCGCCTTCTTCGCGTCCGAGCTGTGCAGGTCCACGCAGTAGACGCAGCCGTTGATCTGGCTGGCACGCAGATTCACCAGGTGGAGCAGGGACGGAGGAAGCGGAGTGCCCCTGATGTACGCGTCCACCCCGGCCAGCGCGCGGTACGCGGGGGCGGCCAGCGCGTGCAGGTCCATTCGTTCGGTCATGAGTCCATCGTGGACCGCTACTTGTCCCGCGATAAGCTCCAATTTCCAGCGATCCGATTGGGCCAAGATGGACGTGCACATCAGCCTCGAAGGCCGCGCCGACCTGACCGCACAGGTCTACCGGCAGCTGCTCGACGCCATCCTCGACGGCCGCCTCCGCTCGGGCGAGCGGCTCCCGCCGACCAGGGAGCTGGCCCGCCGGCTGGAGATCTCCAGGAACACCGTCGCGCTCGCCTACGACCGGCTGGTCGCCGACGGGTTCCTGGTAGGGCGGGCGGGTG
>NZ_SMKQ01000089.1 GCF_004348995.1 Nonomuraea terrae | reverse complement strand
GGGTGGGTGGCCGTGGAGCCGCGGCCGGGGGCGGGCGGCGGCAGTCCGACGTTTCCGGTGGGGGTCGGTCGCTTGTCCGCGAAGACCGCTCGTTTTCCAGCGGTCGGTCGCGTGGGTGGGCTTTCGGGGATGCCGGGCATCGGCTGGACGTCATTCCTGTGACCGCGTTGCTGGGCGACGAGCGGTTCCGGGAGCTGACAGGAGTGGGTCCCGACGCGCTGGAGAGTGTGGCGGAGGGCGATCGCGCGGTGTTCCTGCCGAAGCTGTTGACGCCCGCGCACGAGCGTCCGCCGGAGGGCTGCCCCGACGGGATGCTGCTGATGGCCCGCCATGCCGTGGTGCCGTTCCTGGGCAGGGACGAGGAGCTGGACGAGCTCCGCTCGTGGGCCGCCGAACCGGACCCGCTGTCGATCGCCGTCATCACCGGACGCAGCGGCACGGGGAAGACGCGGCTGGCGGTCCAGCTGTGCGCGGAGCTCGCGCAGGCCGGTTGGGACACCGGTTTCCTGCCGTTGGACCCGGTCCACGACCTCCTGTCCGGCCCGGCCGGGCCCGAGGTGGTGGAGCTGGACGCGCTGCGGGAGACGTTGGTGGTCGTGGATCGGCCGGAGCCGTCGTACCCGATGGTGGGTGAGCTGATCCGGCGGCTGGCCAAGCATGGGCGCAACCCGCGCGTACGGCTGCTGTTCCTGGTCAGGGAGCCGGGTGAGGCGGAGGGGTGGCGGCGGCTGGACACGGCGTCGGGCGGCTGGTTGCGGCGGCTCACCACGACCACCGTCCAGCTCAACATCCGCCCTCTCACGCTCCCCGAGCGGACGGAGCACGCGCTCGCGGCCATGCGGGCGTTCGCTCCTGACCGCGCCGACCTCCCGGATCCGCCGCGACTCGACGATCCCGTGTACGGGCTGCCGTTCCATGTCCACCTGGCCGCCCTGCTGCGGGTGCGCGACGGCGATCCGGCCGAAGGTGCGGGCGGCGGGCTGCTCGGACGGTTCGTCGCCCGCGAACTGGACCGGTGGATCCGCGCGGAACGCGACGACTCCGCCCAGGAGGACACCCGGCAGGACGAGTCCCGATCCCCTGATGAGGAGATCCTGCGGGAGGACGCGCCACGAGAGCCCGTGCGGCAGGCGGTGGCGGCGCTCGCGCTGACGGCGCCGGCCTCCGCCGAGCTCGCTGGCCTGCCGGCCGTCGTGCCTGGCGTTCCCCATGAGGGCGGGCGGCTGAGGGCGTTCGGGCCTGAGCTCGTGGTCGGGGAGTTGCTCGCCGGGACGGAAGGCCTGGAGCGGCTCGTGCTCGCGTTGCACGACCGCGAGGGCCGTACGGTCGAGCAGCTCATCCACATGATCGACGTGCTGCTCCTGACGTCCGGCAGGGAGCCGGTGGGGGCGGCGCTGCGGGCGCTGGTCACCGGCCGGATCGCCGAGCTGGTCGGGGAGGCCGTGGCGCACCCCGGCACCCGGCTGGGCGACGTGCTGGACGCCGCGCTCGCCCTGGTCGCCGCCGATCCGGGGCCGGCCGCGATCGTGTCCGCCGGGGTGCCGATGCCGCGGCGCGGCGTCGGGCTGGGGTTACGGGCGCTGAACGTGACGCTCGCCGACCTGGCCGTCCGGCACCGGCGCGCGCACGGGGACCGCATCGCCCTGGCCGGAGCGCTGACGTGGTCGTCGAGCGCGCTGGCGAGTGTGGGACGGCTCGGCGAGGCGGTCGCCGCGGCGACGGAGGCCGTCGAGAGCTACGCCGGCGCTCCCCCGTACGAGGCGGCTGCCGGGCGGGCGGATGCCCTGTTCGGGCTGGGGGCGTGCCTGCTGCTCGCCGGTGCGGGCGCGGACGCGCTGAAGCCCGCGCAGGAGGCGGCGGCCAGGTTCCGCATCCTGGCCGAGGAGGATCCGCGCTATTCGGGCGAGGCCGCGCGGGCGCACCACAACCTCGCGTGCGCGCTGCTGGAGGCCGGCCGGGTGGGTAACGCCGTGGCGGCGTTCGAAGCGGCGGGAGGCGACCCGGACTTCGCGGCGCACGTGGCCGCTGTGCTGTCCGTCCTGGACGCGGACGTCCCTCCTGGGGCAACGGCGTTCGCTGCCCCCGAACCGTCCCATGCGGCCGGGCGTGGGCCGTCGGCGTTCTCCGGCATCGAGGCGTCGCGAGCGGCCGGACCGAGGATGGCGGAGATCTGGCGGGTGCCGGGGCCGGTGACGGCGTTCGAGGAGGTCAAGGCCGTCGAGGTGCTGCCCGAGGTGGCGGGGTGTCTCGGCGTCGCGGCGACCGAGGCCGTCAGGGCGGCGGCTTCGACCAGCAGCGACGTGGCCCATCGGCTCCACCTGATCGCCACCCGGCTGGACGCGTACGGCAGGCCGCGCGACGCCCTGGTTCCGGCGGCCGAGGCGGTGGCACGCCTGCGGGGCCTCGCGGACGCGGAGCCCGGGCTGCGGGCCATGCTGGCCTCGGCCGCCTCCGCCCTGGCCGGCGTCCAAGCCCGCCTCGACGACCTGGACGCCGCCGCCAGGTCCGCCGCCGAGTGCGTACGGAACCTGCGCGCCCTCGTCACGCTGGAGCCCGCCGAGCACCGCCCCGCGCTCGCCGCCGGGCTCCTCGATCTCGGCGAGCTGCTGCTGGCCGACGACCGTCCCGAGGAGGCGCTGGCCCCGCTGCAGGAGGCCATGACGGTGGCCGCCGACGGCGGCGCGGCGCGCGCGAGGCGTCTGCTCGGGCTGTGCCTGGACGAGCTGGGCCGTACCGCGGACGCCCGCGCCCAGCTGGAGATCGCCGCCGAGCTGTACGACGTGCCGGGCGCGGGCCATCTCGTACGCGGGCAGGACGGATCGGCCGAGGTGCGGGCCAGGCTGAGCCGCATGGAGCCGGCCGAGCCGGAGACCGGCGAGCCGTGGCTGCCCGGCCTGACCGTCACCCCGCCCCAGGAGGCGGTGGCCAGGGCGGAGGAGCGGCTGGCGGAGTGCAGGAGGGCCGTCGAGGACGCCGGCGCGCCGGGGCCCGAGCTGGTCGACGCCTACCTGTCGGCGCAGGCCGTGCTCGCCACCGCCTGGGCCGACGCGGGACGGGCCGGTGACGGGCTCGCGCTGGCCACGCAGGCGGCGGAGCTGCTCCAGCGGCACGCCGCGCCGGGCCCGCCGCACGCGATCGCCGTGGGCATGGTCGCCGCCGCGCTGGGCCGGGCGCTCGTCGGGCTGGGACGCCACAAGGAGGCCGTCCCGCACCTGCTCACCGCCATCGAGTCGTACGAGCCGCAGGCGGAGCTGAGCGTCGCCTTCCGTACGGAGCTGGCCCATCTGCTGACGCTGGAGACCGTGGCGTTGTCGCGCGCCGCCTGCCCGGCCGACGCGGAGGCCGCCGCCGACCGGCTGGTCGAGCTGTACGCGGCGCTGGTGGGCGAAGGAGCGGAACCGCCGCCGGCGCTGGCCGGCGCGCTGCGGCTGCAGGCCGGGATCCGCTTCGCCCGGCAGGACGCCGAGGGCGCGCTCCGGTCGGTCACCCGCGCGCTCGACGCCGTCCCGTCACCTCCAGGGGACGACGACGCGCGGCTGCTCACCGCCGCCTGCCTGGAGCTGGGCGGCCTGTGCCTGGCGGAGCTGGGCGACGCGCAGGCGGCCGGGGACCGGCTGGCCAGGGGGACCGCGCTCATGGCGCGGGTCGGCACCGTGCCCGGCGATCTCATCGGGGTGCACCTGCTGGCGCTGGTGCGGCTGGCCAGGCTGCGCGCCCGGGAGGAGGGACCGGCCGCCGGGGCCGCCCTGTACGCGCGGATCCTGGACATGCGTCCCCTGCCCGGAGCCGATGTGCTGGGGACGCTCGTCGACGAGCTGTCCGGCCTCGTCGCCGAGATGACGGGGACCGCGGGGCTGGCGGGTCCGCTCGCCGCGTTCGCCGAGGCGCTGGAGCGGGACGTGCCGCTGGGCGGCGCGCCGGAGCTGCACGCCCGGTACGCCCGCTGCCTGGCCGCGTTCGGCGCGGCGGCGGCGCGGGACGGGGACGACGAGGGCGCCGTCCTGGGGGCGGAGCTGGCCGTGCGCGTCTACCGGGGGCTGGCCGTGGTCTCCGGCGCGTACCGGGAGCCGCTCGGGGTGGCGCTGGCGGAGCTGGCGGCGGTGTACGCGCTGTCGGGGCGGGTCGAGCTCGCCGTCCTGGAGCAGGCCGTCGGCCTGCTCGGGGGCCGGCCGGACCGCACGTTCGCCGAGGCCCTGCTCGGGTACGCCGCCGAGCTGCTCGAACGCGGCCGGGCGGTCGAGGCGCTGGCGCACTGCGAGCGGGCCGCCGACCTGTGCGACGAACTGGACGACCCGTCGGTGGCCGCCGCCGTGTACGCCCAGCTGGGCGCCACTCTGGCGGCCCTGGACCGGCCGCAGGCGGCTCTGGAGGCGATCACCTGGTCCCTGGCCGAACTGGACCGCGCCGACCAGGACCGGCCGGAGCAGGACCGGCCGGAGCAGGACCGGCCGGAGCAGGACCGGATGGAGCCGGCGCGAGTGCGGGCGCGGGCGATTCAGGTGCGCGGGACGGTGTTACGGGCGTTCGGGCGGGAGCAGGTGGCGATGGCGCACCTGGTGGAGGCGCTGCGGCTGTTCACCGCGCTGCCCGATCCGCAGGCCGCCGCGGAGACCGCCGCGATGATCGCCGACGACCTCCTGGCCGCCGGCCGCCCACGGGAGGCCGCCGAGTACGCCGGAATCGCCGCGACCGGACACCGCCCCGGCACCGTCAAGCACGCCCTGGCCACCCAGCGGCTGGTGCGTTGCCACATGATGCTGGGCGCGCTCATCGAGGCGAACGCGCTGGTGGAGAACCTGATCCGGACGGCCAGGCGGGACCCGGACGACCTGACGTACCGGGCGGTCCTGGCCGATTCGCTGGCGCAGAGCTCGGAGCTGCTCCCGCTGCTGCGGCTGGACGGCGCCGTGGAGGCCGAGACCAGGGCGCGCGAGGCCATCGCGATCTACGACGAGCTGATCGCCACGGGCACGGACCAGCAGGCCCTGCACACCGGCCGGGCGGGCGCGTGCCTCACACTGGCCTCGGCGCTCAGGATGCGCGACCTCGCGGCGGAGGCGATCAGCCCGCTGCGGGAGGCGGTGGCGGAGCTGGAACAGTTCTCCCCCGGCAACCCGATGCAGGGCGGCCTGCTGTCGCGGGCGATGCTCATGCTGGGCGACGCGCTCATGGAGGCCGACCGGCCGCTGGAGGCCGGGCTCGTCTTCCACCGGGCCACGCAGGTCACGCGGGACGCGCCGGCCAGGGCCGTCGCCCACGCCCGGCTCGGCTTCTGCCAGCTCGACCTGGGCCGGGACGACGCCGCCGACGCCGCCCTGCGCGTCTCCGCCGACCTGCTGCGCGCCCTGCCCGCGGCCCGTCAGGACGGCGACCTGCTGCGCGACGTCCTGCGCGGCCGGTTCAGGCTGCTGGAGAAGGCCGGCCGCGACCAGGAGGCCCGCGCCGTCGAGGCCGAACTCCTCCGCCTCGGCGCCACCCCCTGACCGCGCGTCAGTCCCGCGGCCGGTACAGGGCGATGATCACACCGGTGGGAGTCGTCGTCGCGTCGGTCAGCCGGAACGACGACGGGCCCGGACCGGCGAACAGGCGGCGTCCGGAGCCCAGCACCAGCGGGTGGATCATGAGAACCATCTCGTCCACGAGGCCCGCCGCCAGCAGTGAGCGGACGAGCACGCCGCTGCCGAACACCACCAGGTTCTCGGAGACCTCCGCCTTCACCTTGCCGACGGCCTCGACCGCGTCCCCGTGGAGCAGCACGGAGTTCCGCCACGGCAGCGGCCCGCTCAGCGTCGTCGACGCCACGTACTTGGTGACCCGGTCGAGCGCCTCGGTGAACGGGTTCGGGGCCTGGCGCGGCCAATAGGCCGCGAACCGTTCGTACGTCGTGCGCCCGGCGAGCAGCGACCAGGCGCTCGACATGCTCGCCCCCATCACCTCCTGCATCAAGGGGTCCTGGGCCGCCGACGCCCAGCCGCCGTGCCGGAAGCCGTCCCGCGGGTCCTCCTCAGGATGCCCGGGGGCCTGCATGACGCCGTCCAGCGTGAGGTGTTCGATGACCACGATCCTGCCCATGTCCTTCTCCTTCGTGTGGGGTCACCACCTACACGAAGGGCGGCCTGTCAGATCGACACACCTCCGGAAGAGGATTCGACGGTTTCGCGGGCCCAGCGGTAGTCGGCCTTGCCGGCCGGTGAACGCACCATCTCGGCGACGAACGCGTACGTGCGGGGCACCTTGTAGCCGGACAGCCGCGTCCGGCAGTGCGCGTCCAGCTCGGCGGCGGTGACCCCGGCTCCGGGGCGCGGCTCCACCACGGCGGCCACCCTGCTGCCCCACCGCTCGTCCGGCACCCCGGTCACCACCGCGTCGAACACCGCCGGATGTCCCTTGAGCACCGCCTCCACCTCCTCGGGGAAGACCTTCTCCCCACCGGTGTTGATGCACTGCGAGCCCCGGCCGAAAATGCTCACGGTGCCGTCGGGCTCGACGGTGGCCAGGTCGCCGGTGAGCAGCCAGCGGGTGCCCTGCTCGTCGGTGACGAACGTGCGGGCCGTCTTCTCCGGGTCGTTGTAGTAGCCGAACGCCACCCGTCCCGACCTGGCCAGCGTGCCGATCTGCCCGGAGCCGGGCTCGACCGGCCGCAGCCGCTCGTCCAGCACGGCCAGCTTGACCACGGAGTTCGGCTGGTAGCGCAGGCCCTTCTCCGGCGACGACCCGGCCACGCCCGAGGCGGTGTAACCGGACTCGGTGGAGCCGAAGTTGTCGAGGATCATGACGTTCGGCAGCAGCTCCTGGAGGCGGTCGCGTACGGCGCCGGACAGGATCGCCCCGGTCGAGCCGACCGCGTACAGCGACGAGACGTCGTACGAGCCGCGCGCCAGCTCCTCGGCCAGCGGTCTGGCCATGGCGTCGCCGGTGATGTTCAGGGTGGCGACGCGCTCACGCTCGACGGCCCGCCACACCTCGGCGGCGTCGAACTTGCGCACGTACACCATGGTCGAGCCCATCCACCAGGCGAGGAACGTGGCCATCTGCGCGGCCCCGTGCATGAGCGGCGGGGCGGCCATCATCACCATGGGGGTGGCCTTGACCGCCTCGTCGATCACCTCCTGCGGGGTGGCGCGCGGCAGGCCGTACGGGTTGCCGCCGCCGAAGCCCATGAACAGGTCCTCGACGTGCCACATCGCGCCCTTCGGCAGGCCGGTGGTGCCGCCGGTGTAGATGATGTACACGTCCTGGCCGGACCGCGGCGGGAAGCCGCGCTCGGTCTTGCCACGTTCCAGGGCGGTCGCGTACGGCACCGCGGAGCCGATCGACGGCGGCCCGCCCACCGCGATCAGGTGGCCGAGCATCGGCGCCCGGTCCGTGACGGCGGCCACCCTGGGCTCGAACTCCACGTCGTAGACCAGCGCCCGGATGTCGGAGTCGCGGTAGAGGTAGGCCAGCTCGGCCTCGACGTAGCGGTAGTTGACGTTGATCGGCACGGCCCGGATCTTGAGGGCGGCGAGCAGACCGGCGATGTACTCGACGCCGTTGTAGAGGTGCAGGCCGACGTGCTGGCGCGGCTCGACGCCGAGGTCCTGGAGGTGGTGCGCGAGCCGGTTGGCCTCGGCGTCCAGTTCGGCGAACGTGCGGCGTTCCCCGCCGCAGACGACCGCCGTGCGCTCCCCGATCGTGTCCGCGAGCCCTTCGAACAGGTCAGCGTGGTTGAACTCCATCAGGGCCTCTCCCGTCCGACGATCCACATCGCGAAGAACTGGGCTCCCCCGCCGTAGGCGTGGCCGAGCGCCGTACGGGCGCCGTCCACCTGGTGGTCGCCGGCCATGCCGCGCACCTGCAGCGCGGCTTCGGCGAACCTGATGAGCCCCGAGGCGCCGATCGGGTTGCTGGACAGCACGCCGCCCGAGGCGTTCCACGGGATGTCGCCGTCGAGCGCCGTGGCGCCCGACTCGGTGAGCTTCCAGCCCTCCCCTTCCGCCGCGAACCCCAGGTTCTCCAGCCACATGGGCTCGTACCAGGAGAACGGGACGTAGACCTCGGCGACGTCGATCTGCCGGCGCGGGTCGGTGATGCCGGCCTGGCGGTAGACGTCGGCCGCGCAGTCCTTGCCCGCCTGAGGGCTGACGGTGTCGCGGCCGGCGCGGAAGATCGGCTCGGAGCGCATGGCGGTGCCGTGCACCCAGGCGGGGGTGCCGGTGACCGCCGACTCGGCGGCGAGGACCACCGCGCAGGCGCCGTCGCTGCTCGGGCAGGTCTCCAGGTAGCGGATGGGCTCCCAGAGCATGGGCGTCGACTCGACCGTCTTCTGGTCGATACCGGGGATCCTCAGGTGCGCGTACGGGTTCTTCAGCGCGTTCAGCCGGTCCTTGACGGCGACCAGCGTGCCGATGTGGCCGGGGGCGCCGGACCTTCGCATGTACTCGCGGATGTGCGGGGCGAAGTAGCCGCCCGCGCCCACCACGAGCGACGCGCTGAACGGCAGATGGGTGGACAGCGCCCAGGTGGCGTTCGACTCCGACTGCTTCTCGTACGCCACCACCAGCACCCGCTCGTGCACGCCCGCCTGGATGAGCGAGGCGCCGACCAGCGCCGTGGTGCCGCCGACGCTGCCCGCCGTGTGCACCCGCATCATCGGCTTGCCCGCCGCGCCGAGCGCGTCCGCGAGGTACGCCTCCGGCATCATCACGCCCTCGAACAGGTCCGGCGCCTTGCCGATGACCACGGCGTCGACGTCCTTGAACGTCAGCCCGGCGTCCTCCAGCGCCCGCAGCGCCGCCTCTCGCACCAGCCCCGCCATGGAGACGTCGCGCCGTTTGGTGGTGTAGTGCGTCTGCCCGACGCCAATGACCGCGCACCTGTTCATGGGTCGCTCACCACTCCTCATTCGCTCCGCGGCCGGCCTCGTCCCTCAGCCGTCCACTCCGCTCACTGCGTCGGGATCGCTCCCGGTTCATGGGTCGCTCACCACTCCTCATTCGCTCCGCGACCGGCCTCGTCCCTCAGCCGTCCACTCCGCTCACTGCGTCGGGATCGCTCCCGGTTCATGGGGCCTCCAGGACGGTGACGAGGTTCTGCTGCAGGCAGGGGCCGCCGGTGGCGTGCGCGACGGCGCGGCGGGCCGAGCCGTCCAGGACGCGCCGGGCGGCTTCGCCGATGCGGATGAGGCCGGTGGCCATGACGGGGTTGGCGGCCGGCGGCCCGCCGGAGGGGTTGATCGTGGTCTCCTCGCCGAGGCCGAGGGCACGGCGCAGGATGATCTCCTCGTGCGGGAACTGGGCGTGCAGCTCGGCGACCTCGACAGGGCCCTTGCCGACCCCCGCGGCTCGTGCGGCATCGGCCGCGGAGGCCGACAAAGCGAGGTTTCGCATGCCCAGGTAGTGAGGTTCCATGCGATGTGCGATGCCGGTGATGTACGCGGGGTTCGCGGTGAGGCGTCGCGCCAGGTCGCCGGCGGCGAGCACGATCGCGGCGGCGCCGTCCGTGATGGGCGGGACGTCCGTCTTCTTCAGTGGCCGTACGGCGTAGTCCTCAGCGCCGTCGGGGTCGGGCAGGTCCAGCGCGTACGGGTTGCCGCGGCCGTCCGCGCGGCTGCGGCGGACGATCTCGTCGAGTTCCTTGCGTTCCGCGCCCACCGCGGCGGCCTGGAGCGCGGCGTAGGCGAGCTGGTCGAGGCCGAGCGGCGCCAGGTAGTACGGGTCGAGCTGGAGCGTCATGATCGTGCGCAGGTCACCGAGCGACGACTTGCCGAAGCCGTACACCAGGGCGGAGTCGATGTCGCCGTGCTGGAGGCGCACCCACGCCTCGTACAGGGCCCAGGCGGCGTCCATCTCGACGTGGCTCTCGGAGATCGGCGGCCAGGCGCCCAGCGCGTCGAGCGCCGAGACGAACGAGAACGGCGCCCCGGCCAGGTAGTCACAGCTGCCGGAGCAGGTGAAGCCGAAGCGCCGCAGGCCCGTGCGCTCCTTGACCTCGTCGATGACCGGCCGGATGAGCTCGGGCTCGGTCAGGCCGGTGTCGTGGGACGTGTGCCGGGTCTGCGCGAACGCGACGATCGCGACGTCTCTCATGACGGCTCCATGGGTGCGAACCAGCGGACGCTCGCCATGGACGCCGTCCGTTCCTCCGGTGGGACCCAGACGGCCCTGACGCGCATGCCCTGGCGCACCTCGTGCGCGGGCACGCCGCCGACCAGGGCGATCATCGGGATGTCGGCGCCGTCGAGCAGGATGTACGCCGACACGAACGGCACCTGCGGGGCCCGGGGGTCGGGCAGGTTGTTGATGGCGTAGGTGGTGATCGTGCCGGTGTCGGGCAGCTCGACCGGCTCGCCGATGACCTCGCCGCACTCGGGGCAGGACATCCGGTACGGCACGTACACCTGGTCGCAGGAAGGGCAGCGTCCCCCGAGGAAGACGCCGCGCGCGACGCCTTCCAGGAAGACGCGGAGCGCGCCGCCGGCCTGGAGCCGGTATTCGGTGCGCACGGGCGCGACGATCTTCGTCACCTCAGGCACGAAATAGGAAATGTCCGTGATGTGCCCGGTGGGGCGGTCCTTCCAGACCGGCCACACCCGCGTGCCCGCGGCGATCGCCTTGGGGTTGTCGGCGTCCACGGCGTGCAGCAGCGCCGTGTCGGCGCCGTCCAGCTCGATGAGCGCCCAGGCGAAGGGCCGGTCGAGGGGGTGGGCGTCGAGCGGCTCGTCCACCCAGGCCCACGTGGTGACCGCGCCGGCCGGGCCGACCTCGACGTACTCGCCGGTGACCGCCTCGCCGGTCGCGGGGTCGTACTCCAGGGGCGGCACCAGCACGCGGCCCTCGGCCGTACGCACCCCGACGATGCGGCGGGCGCGCAGCTCGCTGAGGAACCGCCCGATCACCGGCCCGGTCGTACGGGTGTAGCCGCCGGGGAACTCCAGGACGTGCCGGGCGACCAGCGGATCAGATGGCACGGTCGTGTCCCTCCCAGTACGGGTCGCGGAGCTTGCGTTTGAGCAGCTTGCCGTTGGGCTCGCGGGGCATCTCGGCGATGAAGTCGATGCTCTTCGGCCACTTCATCCTCGACAGCCGGCCCTCCAGGGAGGCCAGCAGCTCGGCGGCCAGCTCGGAGCCGGGCTCGGCACCGGGCGCGGGCTCGACGACGGCCTTGATCTGCTCGCCCCACTCCTCGTCCGGGATGCCGAACACGGCCACGTCGGCCACCTTGGGGTGGACCATGAGCTCGTTCTCGATCTCGGCCGGGTAGATGTTCGCGCCGCCCGAGATGATCACGTCGGCCTTGCGGTCGCACAGGTGGAGAAAGCCGTCCTCGTCGAGGTAGCCGATGTCGCCGACGGTGAAGAAGTCCTTGAGGCGGTTGGCGGCGGTCTTGCCGGGGTCGCCCTTGTACTCGAACGTGGCGCCCGTCATCTTCATGTAGATCGTGCCGGGGGTGCCGGTCGGGACGGGCTCGCCCGAGTCGTCCACGACGAGCAGCTCGCTGATGGGCCACGCCTTGCCGACCGTGCCCGGGTGCGCCTTCCAGTCCTCGGGGGTGGCGATGGTGCCGCCGCCCTCGGTGGCCGCGTAGTACTCGTACACGCAGTCGCCCCACCAGTCGAGCATCGCCCGCTTGACGGGGACGGGGCAGGGCGCGGCGGCGTGGATCATCCAGCGCAGCGACGACAGGTCGTACGCCGCGCGCGTCCGCTCCGGCAGGGCGAGCAGCCGCTTGAAGTGGGTCGGGACCATGTGGGAGTTGGTGATCCGGTGACGTTCGCAGATCCGGAGCATCTCCTCGGCGTCCCACCGGTCCATGTAGACGAGGGTGTGGCCCATGTGCAGGGCCGTGCCGCCGAACTGGGTGACCGCCGTGTGGTAGCCGGGCGACGTGACCAGGTGGGCGTTGGGACGGCCCGGCGTGATGCCGAACATCTGCAGCAGGAACGTCATGAGCTCGGCGTTGTCGTCCGGGTCCAGCCCGTTGAGCGCTCTTCTGACGCCTTTGGGTCTACCGGTGGTGCCGGAGGTGTAGTGCATGGTGGCGCCGGCCGTACGGCCTTCAGGGGTGGCGTCCGGCTGCCCGTCGGTCAGCTCGTCCGCCATCCGGAAGCCGTCCCGCTTGTCGTCTCCGAGAAGGAAGCGGCGGTGCGGCTCGACGGCCTCCGCGCCCCGCGCGCCCTCCCGATGGAACCGCGGGTGGACGAAGAACGCCTTGGCCTCGCTGTCGGCGACGATGTAGGCGATCTCGGGGCCGGTCAGGTGCCAGTTGACGGGCGTGTAGTACCAGCCGGCCTGCAACGCCGCCAGGTAGAGGACGAGGCCGTCGGCACCGTTCGGGACCAGGCCGCAGACGCCGTCGCCTGGCTCCAGCCCGAGTGCCCGCAGACCGTGCGCGAGCCGGTTCGACCTGGCCAGGAGCTCCCCCGCCCGATGCTCCGTACCGTCCGGATCCACAGCCGCGACCCAGTCGGGGTCCGCTTCCGCCAACCTCCAGAAACCCAGCGTGCCCATCTGCTCTCCTAAGCTCAGAGCGGGCAAAACAGGAACCTGTTCTTATTTGCTGGTCGGAGCGTATCCTTGGGCCAAGTCTGTAGCAAGCGCTTGATTTTCCCCCGCTCGGAGGCGTCCGTGGAGCTTCTTCCGATCAGCACCCCCCACTGCCGGGTCGAACGCGACGGACACGTTCTCGTCGTCACCATGAACCGGCCGGAGGCCCGCAACGCGCTGTCGGCGGACATGCTGGTCGGCATGGCGTCGGCGTGGGCGTACGCGTCGGCGGAGCCCGGCGTCCGGGTCGCGATCCTGACCGGGGCGGAGGGCACGTTCTGCTCGGGCGCCGACCTCAAGGCCATGGGGCAGCCGTCGTCCGACCCCGAGGTGCGGGCGCGGGCCGCCCAGATCGTCGACTACCACTGGAAGGGGCTGCTGCGCGAGGACCTGCCGACCAAGCCGGTCATCTGCGCGGTCGAGGGGTACGCGGTCGCCGGCGGCACCGAGCTGCTCGTGGGCACGGACCTGCGGATCGTGGCGGAGTCGGCCACGCTGGGGCTGTTCGAGGCCAAGCGGGCGCTGTTCCCCATGGGCGGCAGCGCCGTACGGCTGCCGCGCCAGATCCCGTACTGCCACGCCATGGACCTGCTCCTCACCGGGCGGGCGGTCTCCGCGGCCGAGGCACTGTCGATGGGCCTGGTCAACCGGGTGGTCCCGGACGGCCAGGCGCTGGCCGCGGCCCGCGAGCTGGCCGCGGACGTCGCCGCGGCCGGCCCGCTCGCCGTCCAGGCGATCCTGCGCACGTACCGGGACACGCAGGGCATGCCGGAGCGGGAGGCGCTGAAGGTCTCCGACGAGCTCGGCTGGCCCGTGATCGGCTCAGAAGACGCCAAGGAAGGCACCCTCGCCTTCCGCGAAAAGCGCCCCGCCGTCTACCGGGGACACTGAAATCAGTCGGAGGTGAGGCGTCCGAGGCGTTCGAGGGCCTCGCCGCACTCCTCGACGAGGCCGAACATCACGTCCTTGGTGGAGCGGACCTGGTTCGTGATGCCGATGATCTGGCCGGCGGGGAAGGTGGCCAGTTCGGCGGCGTCGGAGCGGCCGATGCGCCGCAGCGCGTCCGAGACGAGCATGAACTGCAGGGGCATCGGCAGCGTGCCCGGCGACTCCTCCGACTCCCAGGCCTCGGTCCACTCGTTCTTGAGCAGCCGCGCCGGCTTGCCGGTCCAGCTGCGCGAGCGCACGGTGTCGCGCGAGGTGGCCTCCAGGATGCGGCGCTTGGCCATCTCCGGGGTGTCCGCCTCCTCGACGGTGAGCCACAGCGAGCCGGTCCACACCCCCTCGGCGCCGAGTGCCATGCCGGCGGCCATCTGGCGGCCGTTGCCGATGCCGCCGGCGGCCAGCACCGGCACGTCCACGGCGTCCACGACCTGCGGGATGAGCACCATCGTGGAGATCTCACCGGTGTGGCCGCCGGCCTCGGTGCCCTGGGCGACGATGACGTCCACGCCGACCTCGACCTGCTTGAGCGCGTGGCGCGGGGTCGAGGCGAGGGCGGCGACCTTGACGCCGTGGTCGTGGGCGAGCTTCACGATGTCGGCGGGCGGCGGGCCGAGCGCGTTGGCGAGCAGCGCGATGGGGTGGCGCAGCGCGACCTCCACCTGGGGGCGGGCGGTGGCGTCGGTCCAGCCGAGCAGGACCCGGCCGGGGTCGGCGTCCGCCGACAGCGCGGGCACGCCGTGCCTGGCCAGGAGTTTCTCGACGAACGCCCGGTGGCCGTCGGGGATCATCCCCTGGAGGCGGCCGACCAGCTCGTCGGCGGCGAAGTCGGCGCCCTCGTACGACGCCGGCATGACCACGTCGACGCCGTACGGCTTGCCGTCGACGTGGTCGTCGATCCATGTAAGCTCGGTCTCGAGCTCCTCAGGAGTGAAGTAGAGCGCCCCGAGCACCCCCATGCCGCCCGCCTTGCTGACGGCGGCGACCACGTCCCTGCAATGGCTGAACGCGAAGATCGGGAGCTCGATGCCGAACATGTCCGTGACGCGTGTCCGCATGGCCCGACGATACGTCCGGCGGACGACCAACTGCAACGCGTTCTACACGGGAATCTCTGGCCGGTGTCGGACTGTGACTCCGGACGATAACCCGTTCCATCGACGGTGGGTGACGGTGCGGCTCGGGGTCAGCGGGATGGGCGGCGGGAGAGGACGGCGCCGGTGGCCAGGAGGATGACGCCGATGATCAGCAGGACCAGCGGGATGATGGTGCGCAGCAGGTCGATCTGGGTCTTGGCGTTCTCGGCGTTCTGGACGAGCTTCGCCACGGTGTCCTCGGTCATCTTCGCGTCCGCGACGAAGGCCGGCGAGCGCTCGACGCCGTCCTCGGTCTTCATCACCTCGTGGCGCCGCACCTCCTGCCGGACCGGCGAGCCCGTGACCGGCTCCACCCAGAACGTGGTCGTGCCGTCGTACCAGTGCTCGACCCGCACGTCGCCCTTGCCGTCCATGCCGATGGCGCTCTTCGGCGGCGTGCTCGTCCTGGTCCTGGTCGGCGGGACGGTCTGCTCGAAGACGTAGACGGGCAGGCCGTCGACGGTGTCCTCGCGCACGAACCGCGCGTCGTACGCCTTCTGCGCCACCGGGTTGAACACCTTGTACGTCGTCTTCTGCACGTCGAAGGGGAACTTGTAGATCTGCCCCTCCATCTCCACCGGCTCGTTCTCCACGCTGTTGCCGCAGCAGTCGACGGCCAGGCCGGTGTAGCGGTCGAACGCGCTGCGCCGCTCGGTGAAGTCGACCTGCGACCGCTCGTTGGTGACGTCGTTGACCACCATGGCCTCGTCCCAGACGACCCGGTCGCCGTCGGCCTCCTTCACGTCGCCGCGCGTGGTCACGACGATGTCGAGGTCGGCGGTGAGCACCTTCAGGTCCTGCACCGAGAAGTAGCGAGCGTCCTCGGCCTCCAGCCGCGAGATGAGAAAGTGGTTGGCCGGAGCGTAGGTGAGCTGGTCCGCGGCCCAGAACTTCAGCAGCGGCGCCAGCGTGACGAAGAAAGCCCCGAACCCGATGAGGACGAGCGTGGAGATGCGACCCATCGAGGCCTCCGGATTCATCATCGTCTAGGGGTGATCAACGGCAACAAAGTATGACAGAGAGTGACACGGTCATCTGCGGGCAAAGCACCCCGGCACAACCGATAGAAACAAGTTCTATCGTGGTTGACCGAGCTCAGGAAATCGGGAGGGCAGGAGGTTCGATGAGGGGCAGGGACGCCGCACTCGACGGCCTGCGCGCGGTCGCCGCGCTCGGCGTCTGGCTGCTGCACGTCGGCAGCAACACCGGCGTGATGTACCGCGACGGCATGCTCGCCTGGATGATGAGCCGCCTGGGCATCGCCGTACCCATCTTCTTCCTCCTGTCGGGCCTGCTGCTCTACCGCCCCTGGGCGCGCGCGGTGATCGAGGATACGACACGGCCGAGACCGCTGCGTTACCTGTGGCGGCGGGTGCTGCGGGTGATGCCGGTCTACTGGCTGGTGACCGGGCTGGTGCTGTGGGCGTGGAGCTCCTTCGACTGGACGGGCTGGCTCAAGTGGATGCTGCTCGTCCAGAACTACTTCCCGGCCGACCCGACCCCCGACGGCCTCTACCAGATGTGGACGCTGCCCATCGAGATGGCCTTCTACGTGCTGCTGCCGCCGCTGGCCTGGGTCCTGCACCGGTGGGCGCGCGGCGGCAACCGGCCGGTCCGGCTGCTCGCGGGCATCGCGGTGCTGCCGGTGGTCTCGGTGGCCACCGTCGTCGTGGCGCGCGTTCACGACCTGCCGCAGCTCGGGCTGATGCTGCCGTACCACCTGGTGTTCTTCGGCTGCGGCATGGCGCTGGCGGTGCTGTCGGTGTGGATCGGGCACAGCCGGGTGGTCGACTCGCTGGCGCCGCAGCTGCTGGTGCTGGCCGCCCTGCTGTACGCGTTGCTGAGCACCGGGCTGGCCGGGCCGCGGACGCTGGACCTGCCCTCGCTGACGGAGTCGCTGTGGCGGCTCAGCCTGGAGGCGGCCGTGGCGGTGCTGCTCGTGGCGCCGTTCGCGCTGGCTCCCCGGGCCGACGCGCTGCGCACCCGCGCGCTCGGTAACCCGGTGACGGCCTACTTCGGGCGCATCTCCTACGGCTTCTTCCTGTGGCACGCGCCGGTGATCGCATTGCAGCTCAAGCTCACCGGCGCGCAGCCGTTCGGCGGCGACTTCGCCAGTGTGGCGGTGGTGTCCTTCGTCGTCACGACACTGCTGAGCGTCGCCAGTCACCACCTGCTCGAGGCCCCCGCGCTGCGGCTCAGCCGGCACGGGTCAGCACCCGTTCGGCCTCGGCCGGCTCCGGATCCGGCGCCGGCCGCTCCCGTTCGGTGACGAGCTGGCCGATCAGCACGCCCACGGCGGCGACCGCGGCGAGCTGCGGCCCCTGGTCCATGAGCGGCCCGACGTCGATCCCGTGCTCGCGCAGCACCAGGCCCGCCGCCGACGCCATCGTGGCGAGGCAGAAGAAGCCGGCCGCCGCCCGGTGCGCGGGCAGTCCCCGGGCGCGCTGCAGCAGCGTCACGACGACGGCGGCGAGCATCGCGGCCATGCCCGGCCAGCTCGCCACCCACCAGCCGAACGCCAGCGCCAGCACCACGGCGTACGGAGCCCGCAGGCGCGACAGCCGCGCCGCCCTGGCCGCGGCGGTCTCCCGCACGTGCTCGGGACGCGGCCCGCGCAGCACGAGCGCGATGAACGCGAGCAGCGCGATCCCGGCCAGCCCCAGCGTGATCGCGAGCCCGTAGACGCGGTCGGGCAGGTACTCCAGCCGGACGGTCCCCGAGGTGCCGGCGGGCAGCTCCCAGCCCTGCTTCCAGCCGTCGATCCGCACGCGGTCGAGAGTCCGGCCGTCGATCCGGGCCTGCCAGCCGTCGTTGTAGTTCTCGTTGACGACGAGGAAGGCGTCCTGCGGCGCGTCGACCCGCACCTCGCGTACGGACGGCGTCCAGGCGCCCGGCGCCGCCGCCCCTTGCTCGCCGCCCGCCCGCGTGGGCAGCGCCCCGACGACGAGCGCGTCGATCGTGTACGCGTCCCAGCCCGCCAGCCGCACCCGGTTGTCGCCCGCCGCGAGCTCCGCCTCGGCGCAGCCGGTGATCTGGACCGGCCGCTGCTCCAGCAGGTCGGCGTGGGTGCCGGTGACCCTGGTGGGGATCGTGCGGCCGTTCACCTCGAGGTTGGGGCCGAACCCGCAGCGCAGCCGGAGCGGGACGCCCGAGGGCCGGCCCACCGGCTGCACGCCGGGCACCACCAGCTCGCTCACCTGCAGCCGCTTGGAGAACGGCATGAAGCGCAGCGTGAGCCGGGTGGTCGTGAGGGGCTCGAACGTCAGGTAGCCGCGCGCGTCCACCCGTCCGGCCCGCACCTCACGGCCGTCGCCGGTCACGATCACGTCGAGCGGCCCCTGGTCGGCGGCCGGTCGCTGGATCTGGACGCGGGAGACCGTCCGCTTGGCCTTCCAGACGAGGGTGAGCGTGGGCTCGGCGTCTTTGCCGTCGGGGACCCAGGTGGTGCTGCCGTCCGCGTCGAACGCCGACCGGGGCGAGACCACCGCGTCGTCGGTGAGCTGTGACGAGCCGGTCACCACGGTCAGATCCGCACGCAGGCGGGTGAACCGGTCGATCAGCTCCGGATCACGCAGCACGGCCGTTCCCCGCACGTTCACGCTCGCGGCGGACTCCGCGCGGAAGGTCCGGTCGAACCCGGTCTCCTCTCCCTTACCGGCCAGTCGCGCCTCGTTGCACACCCACCGCGCCGGGGTGCGCATGCAGGCGGGCTTGTCGTCGGCGCCGCTGTCCATGACGTACACGTCGCCGCCCTGGCCGGGCAGCCGGATCGTGCGCTCGGGCACGACGCCGGGGATCGACAGCTCGACCACGCCGACCCGCTGCCCGTAGCTCCACTGCGGCGACGCCGTCCCGGCGACCTTGATCCGCAGCCACGTCGTGGGCCCGTCCGGCACGCGCAGCCGCTGCGTGCCGGTGGTGCTCGTGACGTCCTGGACCAGGCTCCCCGCCTCGGTCTCCACGGCCACCCGGCCGGTGGACTGGCCGAGCCGCAGGCTGGAGGCGAACATGACGTTCACGTACGGGATCCGGGTGGGCTTCGGCAGGTCCACCCGCAGCCACTCGCCGTCGGGGCGCTGGGAGCCGTCGCTCTCCCAGGCGGTGGCGGTGTTACCGTCCAGCGCCGCCCAGGGGCCGCCGCCGACGCTGCTGACGCCGGGCATCGCGTACGGGTCCGCGACCGACGACGACGCGCTGACGCCGGCGATGCCGTGGTACTCGGCGACCGCGGTCCGGTCGAGCCAGCCCTCCTCCAGCAGGTCCGGCTCCCGGACGCCGGCGAAGTCGGCCTTCTTGTCGGCCGTGAGGGTGGGCGACCGGTTCGACCGCAATTCGCCGAACGAGCGTTCGCGCAGCCGCAGCGCCTCGCTGACCACGGAGAGGGCGTCGCGCGTGCCCGCGTCGCCGTTCACCAGGACGGGGCCGTCGTCCAGCAGGCCGAGGTCGCCCATCGCGAGCAGCGAGTCGGGCCCGCCGCGCACGGCGAGTGCGTCGGAGGCGGACTCCACGGAGACCACGTCGGAGGCGCCCTCCACCTCGTAGAGGTCGAGCGCGGGGAAAGCCGGGTCCAGCGTGTTCACGGCGTCGTCGCTCTGCCGGTCACCCACCGGCTCGCCGAACGAGCGCACCTTCGCGATGCCGGGCGACTCGCGCAGCGCCTCGTAGATCCGCGACGGCCAGGCGCCCTGGAGGTTCTGCCGGATGAGGTCGTTCCTGACGAGCAGGTAGCGCACGCCCATCCGGCGCAGCACGGCGGTGACGCCCGGCGAGCCGTGGCCGGAGGTGAGCCGCTGGTCGATGGCGTCCAGCAGCCGCGACAGGCCGACCGAGCCCGGTGGCGTGATCTGCCTGGTGGTCCAGCGGGCGGTGGTGAGGGCCTGCAGGGGCTCGTCCAGGGGCCGGCCCCAGACGTACTCGCCGAACTTGGCGCCGGGCACCACCAGCACGCCCGCGTCGCCGGCGTGCTCGTCCAGCCAGGCCGCCGCCTGCCGCCAGTGGGACGGCACCTCGCGGAAGTCGCCGGGCGGGGCCAGGCCCTGGTTGACGACCGGCACGAGCAGCGCGGCGAAGGCGGCGACGGCGACCGTACGGACCGGGAGGCGAGCTTTGACGAGCAGGTGGGCCAGGCCGAAAGCGAGCGCGAGCCGGACGAGCGGGTCGAACTTGCGCAGGTTGCGCAGCGGCGCGAGCGGGCCGTCCAGCAGCCAGCGCACCGGCTCGGCCACGACCGGCTCCAGGGCGCTGATGTGCCCGGCGGCCATCGCGGCCGCGCCCACCAGGAAGAGCGCCATCACGAAACCCTTGGCGGGCAGGTCGCGGCGGGCCAGCCCGGCCAGGCCCAGCGCGGCGATGACGCCGGTGACCACGACCATCGTGGCGGAGGTGGCGATGGCGAACCCGGGCGGCTGCTCCAGGACGCCGTCGAGCGGCAGGAAACGCACCCAGTCCGAGGCGCCGCGCAGCACGTTCGTGAGCGAGGTGACGGCCGTGGTGGTCCCGGCGGTCTCGGTGTACGGCAGGAACGAGAACGCGTACCGGCCGACCAGCAGCAGCGGCAGCGACCAGAACAGGGTGGCCACCGCGACGGCGGCCGACCACCAGCCGAGCATCCGCCAGCGCGGCACCGGCCGCGGCCGGGTCAGGATGTACAGGACGGGCGCGACCAGCACGGCCAGCACCGCCACCGCGTTGACGCCGCCGCACAGCGCCACCGCCAGCGCCGACCTGACGGCCCCGCGCGCCCGCTGCCCCGTCTCCGAGGCGGTCAGCAGCGGGATGAGGATCCACGGCAACATCGCGGCGGGCAGCCACTCGATCGAGATCTCGCCGAGGATCGACAACGTCCGCGGGGCCAGCGCGTACGCCAGCGCGGCCACGACCCTGGTGCCGGGCGTGCCGACGCCGAGCTGCCGGGCCAGCCGTTCCACGCCGAGGAATCCGACGCACATGAGCAGCGTCAGCCAGAGCCGCTGCGTCACCCACGGCGCGACGCCCGCCAGGTCGCCCAGCGCGAAGAACGGGCCCATCGGGAAGAGGTAGCCGGCGACCTGGTTCTGCAGCTGGCCGAAGTGCTGCAGGTCCCACAGGTGGGTGGCGCGCTCCAGCCAGCCGACCGGGTTGAGCGCCAGGTCCATCTTGGTGTCGGCGATGAGCTGACCCGGCTTGGTGGTGAACGCGAGCAGCCCGAAGCCGAAGCAGCACAGCAGCAGCCAGAGCCGCCGCCTGGCCTTCTCCCCCACGGGCCGGCCCGCGCCGGTGCGGCGACCGGCCACCAGCTTGTCGGTGGGCAGCAGGGACGGGACGGTCACGGTTCCTCCCAGCCCGGACCGGGGTCCTGACCGCGCATGAGCGCGAGGAGGCGTTCGGCGCTGCGGTCCCAGGAGAACCGGCCCGCCCACTCCCGACATTTCACGCTATAAGTGTGGTCCAGTTCGCCGAGTGCCCCGGCGATGCCCTTGGCCAGGTCCGTACCCTCGGCCAGCAGCCAGCCGGTCTTCCCGTGGCGTACGGCGTCGCGCAGCCCGTCCACGTCGTACGCCACCGTGGGAACACCCAGGGCGGCGGCCTCCAGCACGCTCAGCCCCCAGCCCTCACCCTGCGAGGTGCTCACGTGCAGCCACGCCCGCCCGACGACCGTGGCCTTGTCCTCCTCCGGCAGGTAGCCGTGCAGCACCACCCCCTCGGGGAGCCCCGCCCGCAGCGACGCCTCCTCAGGGCCCCGGCCGACGATGTCCACGACCAGGCCGGGGAAGCGTTCGCGCAGCTCCGGTACCGCGTCGAGCAGCAGGTGGACACGCTTGTGCGCGACCAGCCGCCCGAGGCAGACGATCCGCGGCTCGGGGCTCCTCGCGGGCTCGGCGGGCGTGGCGACGCTCACGCCGTTCGGGACGACGTGGATCGGCCCCCGCCAGCCGAGCCGCTCGCGCATGGCCCGCACCGTGGACGGCGACACCGCCACGCTCGGGCGCCGCCGGTAGCTCCACCGCGACACCGGCCCCTCCAGGAACCGCCCGAACGCCGCCAGCCACCCCGGCATGTGCAGCCCGAACTGCCGGTCGTGCACGTGGTGCACCACGCAGATCACCCGGGCACGCCGCGGCAGCACCCACGGGGTGAAGAACGGGATGCCGTTCTGGCAGTCGAGCACCGCGTCGAACCGCCTCCTGCGGGCCAGCAGCCAGCCCAGCACCAGCGGGTAGACGGTGAACACGCCCCCCATCCGCGCGAAGCGCACGCCCGCCACGACCTCGCGCCGCCGCTGGCCCGGCGCCCGCGCGGTGACGTACCAGACCTCGTGGCCGGCCCGCGCGAAGCGGCGGGCCAGCTGCCAGGCGAACGTCTCCGCGCCCCCGGCCTGCGGGTGCCACGGGTCACGCCAGTTGACGACCGCGATCCTCATGGGTATCCGACAGGGTCGAGCGGCGGCTCCCAGGCCGGATGCCCGGCGGGCCGCGGCCGGGCGCGCAGCCGCAGCCAGATCCGGCCCAGCTCCAGCATGATGCCGAGCGTGTGCCGGGCCGGCGAGAAACGCGAGCCCGGCATGTCGCGCCAGCGCACCGGGATCTCCCGCGCCTCGAAACCCCGCGCCCGGCAGCGCGCGAGCAGCTCGACGTCGAAGGCGAAGCCGGGGGTGCGCAGCAGCGCCGCGACCTCGCGGACCAGGGCGCCGTCGAAGAACTTGAAGCCGCACTGGGTGTCGCTCACCCCGGGCACGAGCGCCCCGGCCAGCGCGCGGAAGCCGTACGCGCCGAGCTCGCGGATCCGGCTGTGCCGGTTCTCCACGTGGGAGCGCCGGTGCGCCCGGGAGCCGATCACCACCCGCTCGCCGGACAGCAGCAGCCCGAGCGCCAGGTCGATGCCTTCCAGGTCGGTGGCCATGTCGGCGTCGCAGAAGCCGACGAAGGGCGCGCTCGTGGCGAGCAGCCCGGCGCGCACGGCCGCGCCCTTGCCCCGGGTCGCGCAGCGCACCAGGCGTACCGGCACGCTGCCGCGCGGCCAGGTCGTGACGACCTCGGCCGTGTGATCGGTGCTGTTGTTGTCGACGACGATGACGGCGGTGGGGAACGGCATGCGGGCGAGCTTCGCGCACAGCTGCAGGAGCCCCCCGGGAAGCCGGCGTTCCTCGTTGTGGGCGGGAACGACGATCTCAAGCAGTGGTGGCCGGCTCGCCCTCTCGTCCCCTGACGGAGAGGGTGGCATGGCGGCGTTCGGTTACCGGTCGCCGTAGTTGTAGAGCGGCTGGTTGACCGGGGTCGCGGTGGCGCCGCTGAGGGAGACGGTGGTGACCGTCACCACGAGTGCCGCCACGGCTGCGCCGGCGATCGCTGCTAAGAGGATCTTGACCAAGGGGGTTTCCTCCTGGAGCGGGCTCTGGTCCGAGGCGTTCCTAACCTAGAACCAATTCGTGCTACTCGAAAGTAACTGCACGGAATCCTAATAAGTCCGCTGATCAGCGTACCTATTGGGGTGGAATGGAGCGGACGGGACCGTCGAATCGGTAGAGGCGCAGGTCACGCGCGTCGACTACGAGCGTCGCGGTGCGTAGCCATCCGGCGAACCGTTGCCGCTCCGCCGGCGTTCCCGCGTTGACGATCACGTAGCGGAACCCGGCGCCGGGGAGGTCGGGTGACGGGCTTTGAAGGACGTGTTCCACCGCTTGGGCGCGGGGGTCCTCGCTTCTGACGAGCAGTTCGCCGACGCGTACGGCGTCGTTGGTGACCACCCGGCGGCCGGGGGCGGCGAAGAAGCGCTGCGCGGGGTCGAGCACCGCCCGCCCGCCGTTCCACGGAAACCGCCGGTACGACTCGAACGGCAGCACCAGCACGTCCCCGGGCGCCGGATCCCGGCCGATCACCTCCCGCGCGGCCGTCCACCCCTCGGGGTAGGCGATCGCTGCTAGCCGCCCCAACGCTCCCCACGCCATCGTCGGCAACACCGCGAGAGGCACCAGGACCAACACCACAACCCACCCCCTACCGCGGATCACGGGCCGAGATCCTCTGGAGGGAGAACCGCGAACGCCGTCCGAGGACGAAAGCTCCGAGCGGCCCGAGCGGCCCGTGACGCGGGCGGCCAGCAGGCCCAGCCCAACGGCGGACGCCAGGGCCAGGGGGGCCACGAATTGCTGGGCGTCGCGGAACACCGCGAAACCGGGCCACAGCTCCACGGCCCAGCGGAACGCCGCTCGTCCTGGCTCGCTCACCCCGACGCACGCCACGCCCAGCCCGACCGCGGCCGCCGCGGCCAGCCCCTTCCTGTACGCCACCGCGCCGCGCAGGAAGAACGCGAGCCCGGTCAGCGTGATCAGCATCCGCGCCACCGCGCCGGGCACGGTCTCGTAGCCGGGCGGGACCGCGTACATGTTCCAGATGCCGCCCAGCGAAAGCAGACTGCCCACCGCCCCGAACGGTGTGTCGGCCCGGGCCGCGAACGCCTCCACCCCGACAGGATCGCCCCGCAACCCCTCCGGCCGCAGCGCCGTCGGCACCAGCCACGGCAGGCTGAACACGGCCAGCACCACCACCACCCGCGCCGGCCCTGCCCAGCGCGCCCCGTTCCCGGACCCGTTCCCGGACCCGTTCCCGGACGTCCAGCGAGCCACGGCGAGCGGGAGCGCCGTGAGGGCGGTCACCGTCATCGCGGCGAATCCGCCCACCGCCGCAGGAAGGATGGCGAGCGCCGTCCGCCGGCCCGACCAGACGGCACGCACCACCCACGGCAGCCCCGCGTACCCGAGCAACAGCGCCCACTGACCGATCAGCAACCGCTCGGCGACGTACGGGTTCCACACGTAGAACACCCCGGCCACCAGCCGCGGCCCCACCGAAGAGGACGGGACCAGCAGCGCCGCCCCCGAACACCCCAGCACGAAGATCGCCAGCAGGATCAGCTTCTGCACCAGCTCGGCGGGCAGCACCTGCGCCAGCGCGGTCACCACGGCGTCGCTGGGCACGACCCGCGCCGCTCCGCCCGCCAGCCCGAACGTGAAGCGCGAGAAGGCGGGGTCGGGCACGAACACCATGTCCTGGATGAGCGTGAACCCCCACCCCAGCGCGGGCCCCAGCGCCAGGCAGCCGAGCACCAGCCCCAGGAGGGCGGCGGAGAGCCCGGCGCGGGCCGTGTGGGACATCCCGATATGACATCACAACCGGGGAACGCCCATTCCGCCCGTCACGTCCGGGTCGTTACTCTTCGCCGGGAGGCGAGGCGATGGCGGTGGCGGTGGCGGAGCGGGTCCGCCGGCATCCGGGCTCCGGCGACACCGTGCTGACCGTGGCCCTGGTGATGGTCGCGGCCCAGCTCGTGTGGAAGTTCGAGCTGGTCAGGCGGACGTACTTCCGCCAGGACGACTTCATGTTCATCGCCAGGGGCCTGGAGAACGGGCTCACCTGGGACTACCTCATGCGGATCGACTTCGGCCACCTGATGCCGGGGGCGTTCGCGATCCACTGGGCGATGGGCCGGCTCGGCGTGCACAACGACCTGCTCGCGCACGCGCTCACGATGGGCCTGCAGGCGGCGGCCGGGCTGGCGCTGCTGCGGCTGCTGTGGGTGCTGTTCGGGCCGCGCCCGGCCATTCTCGTGCCCCTCGGGTTCGCGCTGGTCACACCGATGACGATCCCGGGGTTGTCGTGGTGGGCGGTGGTGGCGGAGACGCTGCCGTTCCAGATCGCGCTGCCGATGGCGCTCGCCTCTCATGTGTTGTACGCGCGCACCGGGCGCCTGCGGCACGCGCTGGCCGCGGCCGGCTGGGCGGCGTTCGGGATGGTGTTCTTCGTCAAGGCGCCGTTCATCCTCGTGCTGGCGTTCGTGCTGACGGCCGGCTGGCTCGGCGGGGTGGCGCGGCTGCGCCGGGCATGGCTGCTCCACCTGGGCGTGCTGGTCCCGTACGCGATCGTCTTCTTCCACCGGCTGTTCACGTCGGTGCAGCTGACGAACGAGACGTTCGAGCCGCGGCTGCCCAGCCCCGAGGTGGCCGCGAAGTCCGTGTGGACGCTGCTGTCCGGCTCGCTGGTGCCCACGGCGCTGGGCGGGCCCTGGCGGTGGCAGCCGATCGGCGACGACTACGCGCTGGCCGCCACCCCCGCCCCGCTGATGTGGGCGGCCCTCGCGGTCGCGGCGGTCGCGGTGACGGTGTCGGTGCTCTGGCGGCGGCGGGCCTGGCTGGCGTGGGTGACGCTGCTGGGCTACTTCCTGCTGGCGGACGTGGTCCCGATCATGCTGGGGCGGGTCGAGGTGCTCGGTCCCGATCTGAGCGGGTTCGAGCTGCGGTACATCTCGTCCACCGCCGTCGTGATGGCGCTCGTCATCGGGCTGGCGTTCATCCCGGTGCTGGGCGAGGAGCGGCCGTGGCGGCGTCCTGCGCTGCGGTGGCGCTGGGCCTGGGTGCCGCTGGCGGCCGCGGTCACGGCGGGCTCGCTCTGGTCGGTCGCCGCGTACGCCGACCGGCCGCTCGGCAGGAACGTCAAGAGTTACGTGCAGACCGCCGAGCAGGCACTCGCCCAGGTGCCCGCGGGCTCCACGGTGCTGGACACGTACGTGGCGGACAAGGTGGCGTTCCCGCCGTTCTTCTACGACTACGCCCTGCACTCCAGGGTCGTCGGCCCGGCCGCGCCGCACCGGGTCGTGTGGACCAGGCGGCTGGCGGGGCCGGTGGCTGACCCGCTGGTGTTCGACGCGAGCGGCCGGCTGCGTCCGGTGCGGATCGACGGCGTCACGATCCCCGCCCCCGCCGGCGGCGGCTGCACGCCCGTCGGGCCGGACGCGGTGCGCTTCCGCCTGCCCGCCCCGGTCCGTGACGCCGAGCGCACCGTACAGATCTCCTATCTGAACGGCGCCCCCACCACCCTGTCGGTCCGGCTCGGCACGGCGGGGGCGGAAGCGCGGGCCGGCCGGAACCTGGGTGTGACATTCACCACGGTCACCGGCGGCGGCGGCGAGCTCGTCCTCCGCACGCTCGACGGCACGACCTGCGTGGGCGAGATCAGGCTCGGCGTCCCGGTCGCCGACGACGAGAAACCGGCCGTCCCTCCGCGCCCCGTAGGGGGATAGCGGCCGGGCAGGGCGGCCGCCCGGAGCGCCGGCGCGAGGCGGCCGACCGGGATGCCGCCACCCTGGCTGTCGCCCGCGGCGCGGATCCCCGGGCCGACAGCCCCGGGTTAACCCTCGACCATGCCCCGAATATTTCGCTTTTTGGGCGAAACCCGACATATCCTCAGACCACTCATGGTCCCGCCACTGCGGGACGGCCCAAGCACCGGCGGGGTGGCCGGGGGAAGGCACGAATGAAGGACGCGGAACCGAGAACGGCCGGCGATCTGCCGCTGGACGTCTTCGATCCCGCTCCGGTGGGCGTAGCGGTGTTCAGCGGCCCCGATCACCGGCTCATCTACATGAACTACGCCTACCAGGAAATCGTCGGCGAACGCCGGCTCGGAGCACCGGCCCGCGAGATCTTCGGCGACATCAGCCAGGAGGGCTACTTCTCGCTCCTCGAACAGGTGCGTGAGACCGGCAAGGCGATCAGCCTGCAGGAGCTGCCGTTCGAGTACGGCGATCACCCTTCGGCCGGACGGGAACGCTACGCCTCCGCCAGCCTGTCGAAGATCACGCTCGAGGACGGCGAGGACGGCGTGCTCCTCATGGCCGTGGAGGTCACCTCCGAGGTCGAAGCCGCCCAGGTGATCGGCTCCGTCGCCGACGAACGCCGCAGGTTCCTGCAGCGCTACCAGAGCCTGCTCCAGATCGTGACGCAGGCGACCTGGGTGACCGGCCCCAACGGCCAGGTGAACGAGCCGAGCGTCGGCTGGCAGCGCTACACCGGGCAGTCGTGGGAGGAGTACCGCGGCCACGGCTGGCTGAACGCCGTGCACCTGGACGACCGCAAGCCCACCATCGACAGGTGGCTCGACACCGTGCGCCGGCTGGCCCGCTGGGAGCACGTCCTCCGGCTCAGGACCCCCTACGGCGCCTACCGGCACGTCCGCGCCCGGGCCGTGCCCATCGTCGAGAACGGCGAACTGGTCGAGTGGGTAGGCGCCATCACCGACATCGAGCAGGAGTGGGCGGAGGAACGACACAGAGAGCTGCTCGACCAGGCCGCGGCGGCCACCGCGGACCTCGCCGACCTCAACGACGTGCTGACCGCGCTCTCCCAGGTGATCGTGCCGGCCGTGTCCGACGGGTGCGGCATCTACCTGCTGCCCGAGATGGAGGACGAGTCGATCCCCTCGCCCTTCTTCGCCGAGCGGGTCGCGAACACGGTGCGGGACGGGCTGCTGACGCGCCCGCCGCTGCGCACAGAACGGTTCGAGCCCGACAGCGACTTCGCCGAGGTGATCAGGACCCGCCAGCCGATCCGCACCACGTTCCCCCCGGGAGCGCCGCCGCCCGGCGCCCCGCCGACGGGCACGGAGGAGTGGTTCGCCGCCGTCGAGGCCAACAGCACGGCGTTGGTGCCGGTCGTCGTGGACGGCGCGGTGGCGGCGGTGGTGGTGGCCACGATCTGCGGCGACCGCGAGCCGCTCAGCGCCGCCGACGTCGACCTGCTGGGCCGCATGCTGGACCACGCGCACGCCCACCTCAGCAACGCCATGCGGTTCCAGCGCACCCAGCGCGTCGCGCTCGCGTTGCAGAACTACCTGCTCCCCGATCCCCCGCAGGTGCCGGGCCTCGAGATCGCCGCCCGCTACCGGGCGAGCGCCACCGCGGCGGAGATCGGCGGCGACTGGTACGACTCGTTCGTGTCGCCGGACGGCTCGACGATCCTGACCATCGGCGACGTGGCCGGGCACGACCTGGGCGCCGCCGTCACCATGAGCCAGCTGCGCAACATGCTCAGGGGCCTGGCGATGGACCGCCGCGAACCTCCTGGCGACATCCTGCGCCGTCTGAACATCGCCACCGAGCTGCTCGACGACGAGGACACCGCGACCTGCATCCTGGCCCGCGTGGAAGGCCAGGACGAGGGCGCGCGATGGGTGCGCTACTCGGTGGCCGGCCATCCGCCGCCCCTGCTGGTCACGCACGAGGGCGAGGCGCGCTACCTCGAAGGCGCCATCAACCCCATGCTGGGCGTGGCCTACGACATGCCGCGCACCACCGCCGTCGCGTCGCTGCCGCCTGGCAGCACACTGCTGCTCTACACCGACGGCCTGGTGGAGCTGCCGGGCGAACACCTCGACGCGGGCCTCGAACGACTGCGTTGCGCCGCCGCCTCGATGGCCGGCGAGCCTCTGGACGCCTTCTGCGACCTGCTGCTCACCCGGCTGCCCATGGCGCGCAAGGACGACATCGCCATGATCGCCGTACGGCTGCCTGGAGCCTGAACGAGGAACCGGCCATCCCCCCGCAACCCCTGAGGGGGGATGGCCGGAAGCCGTCACTTGCCCGGCTCGGGGTCCCTCGGCAGGCCGAGCATGCGCTCGCCGATGATGTTGAGCTGGACCTCGGTCGTGCCGCCGTAGATGGTCATGGCCCGGGTGGCGAGGACCGATCGGTTCCAGAAGCCGGCGTCGCCGAGCTTCATGTCCGCGGCGACGACGGCCTGGGCGCCGAGCAGCTCCACCGCGGTCTCCGCCACGTGCTGGGCGTGCGAGGTGGACAACAGCTTCCGTACGGAGGCGTCCGCCCCCGGCTCCGCGCCGGCCAGCTGCTTGAGCGTGACCCGCAGCCCCAGCGCGGCGATCGAGTGGCTCTCGCAGACCACCTCGGCCACCTTCTGCGCCTCGACCGGCGACAGCTCCCGGCCGAGCCGCCCGACCAGGCCGAGCAGGTCGGACACGCCGGCGGCCCCGGCGGACCCGGAGCCCATCGAGACGCGCTCGTTGGACAGCGTGTTGCGGGCGACCTTCCAGCCCTCGCCGACCTCGCCCACGACCAGGTCGTCCGGGACGAAGACGTCGTCGAGGAAGACCTCGTTGAAAAGGTTCTCGCCGGTCATCTCGGTCAGCGGCCGGACCGTGACGCCCGGGTCCTTCATGTTGACCAGGAAATACGTGATGCCCTGGTGCTTGGTGCCCTCGTTGGAGGTGCGGGCGATGCAGATGCCCCACTCGGCGAAGTGCGCGACCGACGTCCAGATCTTCTGGCCGTTGAGCCGCCAGCCGCCCTCGACCTTCTCCGCCTTCATCTGCAGCGAGGCCAGGTCGGAGCCGGCGCCGGGCTCGGAGAACAGCTGGCACCACATCATCTCGCCGCTGAGCGTCTTCGGCAGGAAGCGCTGCTGCTGCTCCTCGGTGCCGTACACGGCGATGGACGGCACCACCCACGCGCCGATGATCAGGGCGGGTAGCTTGACCTTGGCGGCCTTGAGCTCCTGCGCGATCAGCACCTGCTCCAGCGGCTTGGCGCCGCGGCCCCACGGCTTGGGCAGGTGCGGCATGACGAACCCGCGCTCGGCCAGGGCGCGCTTCTGCTCCTTGCCCTCCAACCGGGCGATCTCCGCGATCTCGGAGCGGATCGACTCGCGCAGCTCCTCGGCGTCCTCCGGCAGCTCGATCTGCATGTCGCGGGAGACGCCCTGGAGCGAGAGGGAGGTCACCGTGCCCGCCCACTCGGCCGAGGAGCCGAGCAGGGCGCGCAGGGTGAGCGCGCGGCGGTAGTACAGGTGGACGTCGTGCTCGAAGGTGTAGCCGATGCCGCCGAACGTCTGGATGGCGTCCTTGGCACACAGCACGGCCGCGTCGGGGGCCATCACTCCAGCGACGGCGGCGGCGAACTCCAGCTCCTTGGCCGCGCTGACGGTCGCGCTCCCACGGGCCTCCGTCGGCTCCTCCGTCGCTCTCTCCGGCCCGGCTCCCCGCTCCGCGGCGCGGGTGGCGTCCCACACGGTGGCGCGGGCCTGCTCCAGCGCGACCAGCATGCGCGACAGCTTGTGCTTGATGCCCTGGAACTGGCCGATCGGCCGGCCGAACTGGACGCGCACCTTCGCGTACTCGGCGGAGGACGTGACGCACCACGACGCCAGGCCGGCGGCCTCGGCGCCGAGGATGATCGCGGCCAGGTTGAGCACGTCGGGGCCCTCGACGCCGTCGAGCACCCGCTCGGCGGGCACGGTCACGTCCGACAGCTCCACCTTCGCGACCGGCCTGGTCAGGTCGAGCGACTTGATCGCGGTGACGGTCGCCACGGAGGCGTCGAGCGCGATCCACTCCTCGCCCTCCGAGGTCGAGACCGGCAGCACCAGCACGTCGGCCAGCGAGCCGCCGAGCACGGGCTCGACGGTGCCCGACACGACCAGGGAGCCGTCGTCAGCACGCGTGCCGGTGAGCGCGCCGGTCAGCGCCACGGCGCCGGTGAGCGTGCCGTCGGCCAGTGGCTCCAGCAGCTCGTGACGCTTCGACGCGTGGATGACCGCGCTCGCCAGCACCGTCGGCACGTAGGGGCCGGGCGCCATCCGCTCGGCCAGCGCCTCGACGGCCACGGCGGTCTCCAGCAGCCCGTAGCCGGATCCGCCGGCCTCCTCGGGCAGGTGCAGGCCGAGCAGTCCCTGCTCGGCGAGCCCCGACCAGAACGGCGGACGCCCGTCCGATCCGGCGCGCAGCAGCTCCGAGGGGATGTTGCGCTCGGCCCAGCCGCTCACCGACTCGCGGAGCGCCTCGTGCTCCTCGCTCAACCCGATAGCCATTCCTCATCCTCCAGCCAGGTCCGGATGCATGCCCAGAACCATATTCTAGAGGATGCTTCTGGCCTAGAGGTTTCTAGAGGGGGCGTACGCGCTCCACGAGGGTGTTCAGGTCGCGCCAGCGGGCCTTGTTCGTCTCGGGGATCGACGCCATGAGCATGGCCGGCTTCGTCTTGCCCACCTCGATGACCGTCACCATCGCCTGGGCGTCCTGCTCCTTGCCGTCGTGGGTGTAGGTGACCTTGTAGCCGAGCGTCCACCCCTTGCCGACCGGGATCTTCTGCGACGCCGTCCAGGAGAGCGTGGCGCCCTTCGGGTACTGCGTGCGCATCGTCCAGCGGACGGCCTGAGTGGCGATCTCACGGTAGTCGGCGTCCGAGGAGGGCTTCTCCTCGGGCGACTCGCCGGGGAGCATCGCGGAGGCGACCACCGTGTGCGGGACGGCCACCTCGCCGATCCGCTGCGCGACCGAGAACGGCGAGAACGACTTGGCCTGCCACGGCTTGGCCAGCCTCGGGTACGTGATGCCGGTGTTCTTGTCGGTGATGGTGTTGACGACGGCGGACGCCTTGCCGGGGAAGGTGGCGAACTTCTTGCTCTCCGGCACCGGCGGCAACACGATCGGGCTCTCCGTCGGCGTCGGACTGGCCGACGGGGTCGGAGTCGCCGTGACGGAGGGCACCGGCGCCACCCGGACGACCTGCTCGGCATCCTGGTTCGGCACGTCACCGGAGAACACGGTGAACACCAGCACCACGGCGAGCACCGTCGCCACAATGGCGCCGGCCAGGTAGACCACCTTGATCGGGATGTCCCCGACCCCCCGCCGAGGCGGCCTCACCGGCAC
>NZ_SMKQ01000088.1 GCF_004348995.1 Nonomuraea terrae | reverse complement strand
CCTCCCACCCGTGGCAGTACGGGCACGACACCACGTCGCCGCCCCACAACGCGGCCAGCCCGGGAACCGGCGGCAGCTCCTCGATCACCCCCGTGGCCAGCACCAGCGCCCGGGCCCGCAGCCTGCCGCCGTCCCGCAGCCCGACCAGCCATCGCGCCCCCTCCCGCCGCGCCTCCGTCACGACGTCGCAGACCACCTCGGCGCCGTAGCGGCGGGCGTCGTCGCGCGCCAGCTCCAGCAGGCGGCCCGGCGCCACGCCCTCGTGCCCGGCCACGTTGTGCACGGCGCGCGCCCGCGCGTTGCGGGGCTCGCCGCCGTCCACGACCGTCACGGCGCGCCGCGCGCGCCCCAGCACCAGCGCCGCCTGCAAACCCGCCACACCGCCGCCCACCACGATGACCTCACTCGTCCGCATGGCGCAAGCCAAGCAGGCGTCCGTATAGTGAGCAAGTTCGTATCGAAAGACGAGACAGCGGATAATCGGTTGCCACCGAAGGGCCGCGCTGACACGCTCGTCGGTCATGCCCTCCTTCACCGCCCCCGACGGCACCGGGCTGGCCTACCACGTCTCCGGCCGGGGAAGCCCGGTGATCTGCCTGCCCGGCGGCACACAGGACGCCGGCTATCTCGGCGACCTCGGCGGCCTGTCCGCCCACCGGCGGCTCGTCCTGCTGGACCCGCGCGGCACCGGCCGGTCCGCGACACCCGCCGACCCGGCCTCGTACCGCTGCGACCGGCTCGTCGGCGACGTCGAGGCGCTGCGCGAGCACCTCGGCCTCGACCGGATCGACCTGCTCGCCCACTGTGCCGGCGCCAACCTCGCCCTCCTGTACGCCGTCCGCCACCCCGAGCGCGTCGCCAGGCTCGCCCTGATCACCCCGAGCACCGTCGCCGTCGGCCTCGCCCCCACCGGCGATGAGCGGCTCGAGGCGGCCCGGCTCCGCGCGGACGAGCCGTGGTTCGGCCCCGCCTACGCAGCCCTCGAGTCGATCGTGGCCGGCGACGGCGACGACTGGAAGGCCATCGACCCCTTCTTCTACGGCCGATGGGACGCGCCGGCCCGGGCGCACCTGGCCGCTCAGGAAGGCCGCCGCAACCCGGAGGCCGCGGCCGTCTTCGCCGCCGAGGGCGCGTTCGACCCCGAGGCAACCCGCGCCGCGCTCGCCTCCTTCCCCGCTCCCGCGCTGGTGCTCGCCGGCGAGCTCGACCTCAACTCCCTGCCCGGCGCCGTGGCCCGGCTCGCGGCGCTGCTCCCCGGCGCCGAGTACGTCGTCCAGCCTCAGGCGGGTCACTACCCGTGGCTCGACGACGCCTCTTGGTTCGCCGCCACGACGGCGGCGTTCCTCACTGGTTGTTCGGTGTGACGTTCACGGCGCTGCCCGTCGGCACCGGGACGATCGAGACCTTGCCGTCCTGGATGGCCTTGTAGAGGATCGCGCCCTGCGGCCCGAGCACCTTCGCCAGCTGCTCCAGCGACTTCAGCTCGGTCAGCGCGCGGGTGTTCTCCGCCTCCTGGGCCTTCTGCCGCTCCTGTGCCGCCTGCGTCTCGGTCTGGGCGTTCACGATCGCCTCGGGCGGCTCGGGCTGGCGGATGATGAACTGCAGCCGCTCGAAGTACTGCCCCTGCGTCAGGGCGGCCACGTACTGGTTGGTCAGCCTCGCCATGTCCTGCTCCCACAGGGCCTTCTTGGCGGGGTCGGCGTAGAGGTCGCGCCAGTCGTACTTGAGCGTCGCCTCGTCCATCGCGCGCTCGACGCTGTTGCCGATGTAGAACTGCAGCATCCTGGTCCAGCCGTCGGACTCGTACGCGGCGTACTTCTTCCCGATGTTCTCGTGGAAGGACTGCAGCTTCTTGCAGTCGGAGGCGGAGAAGTAGAACGTCAGCCCGCCGGACATCGTCATGACCTGCCCGTCCCTGCTGACCGACGTGATCTGGCTGCCCTCCGACTCGTCCCGGCCGGAGAAGTCGTAGGTGCGCTGGCCGTTCGGATAGCGGTAGCCCTCGTCGCCCGGCCCCGAGACGTCGCGGGTGGACGGCCTGAGGCACTCCTGAAACGTCGTGGAGCTGAACATGCCCGCGTCGTAGACGATGCCGCCCTCGTCGGGCTCGACGTTCGTGATCGAGCAGCCCGACAGGGCGGCGACGGCGAGCAGGCACGGGGGGATGATGCGCTTCACTGGGGATCTCCTGCCTGGAAACGGTCTGCGAAGAGGGCAGAGATGATAGAGGCACGGGGCTGATACCGGTCCCGGTTCGGGAATGTCCGCCGATCATGCTTGCCGGGCCTCGCGGACGCGGTTACGCTCCCGTTGTTCAGCACTTTTTGGGACGAAACACGTCTATAAATCGTGGCTGGTGGTGGGCTTGGAGCGGTTCGAGGGTGTTGATCCCCGTACGCCGGTGCTGGTGGGCGCGGGGCAGGCGTCCGAGCGGATCGACGAGCCCGGCTACCGGCGGCTGTCGGCCGTCGAGCTGGGTGCGGCCGCCGCGCGTGAGGCCCTCGCCGACACCGGCGCCGACCCCGCCGAGGTCGCCGCCGCCGTCGACATCGTGGCCGGCGTGCGCCAGTTCGAGATCTCCATGCCGGCCGCGCGGGCGCCGCTCGGCAGGTCCACGAACTACCCCAGGTCCGTCGCGGGCCGGATCGGCGCCGCGCCCCGGCGCGCGATCCTCGAGGTGGTGGGCGGCCAGTCGCCGCAGCACCTGGTCAACGAACTGGCCGCGACGATCGCGGCCGGCGCCGCCCGGGCGGCCCTGATCGTCGGCTCCGAGGCGATCTCCACCGCCCAGCACCTCGCCGGGGCCGCGGACCGGCCCGACTTCACCGAGACCGTCGACGGCGACCTCGAAGACCGCGGGTACGGCCTGGCCGGTCTCGTCTCCCGGTCACTGATCGCGCACGGGCTCACCGACGCCCCGACCCAGTACGCCCTGTTCGACAACGCCCGCCGCGCCCGGCTCGGCCAGAGCCGCGAGGAGTACGCCGCCGGCATGGGCGCCCTGTTCGCGCCGTTCACGAAGATCGCCGCCGCGAACCCGCACGCCGCCGCGCCCGTCGAGCGCACGGCGGAGGAGCTGGTCACCCCGTCGGAGCGCAACCGCCCCATCGCCGACCCGTACACCCGCTACCTCGTGGCCCGCGAGAAGGTCAACCAGGGCGCGGCCGTGCTGCTGACGTCCGTGGAGGAGGCGCAGCGGCTGGGAGTGCTGCGGGACCGCTGGGTGTTCCTGCACGGCCACGCCGACCTGCGCGAACGCGACCTGCTGCAACGCGCCGACCTCAGCAGGGGCCCCGCCTCCGTCATGGCTGCCCGCCACGCGCTGGAGCTGGCCGGGATCGACGCCGACGACCTGGCCGCCATCGACCTGTACAGCTGCTTCCCGATCGCGGTCTCCCACGTCTGCGAGGGGCTCGGGCTGCCCATGGACGGCTCACGCGAGCTGACGGTGACCGGCGGCCTGCCGTTCTTCGGCGGACCAGGCAACGCCTACTCGCTGCACGCCATCGCCGAGATCGTGGGGCGGATGCGCGCGCAGCCCGGCGCGTACGGGCTGGTCGGCGCGAACGGCGGCATGCTGAGCAAGTACTCCGCGGGGGTCTACTCCACCACCCCGGCGCCCTGGCGGCCCGGCCGCGGCGCGACCTTGCAGGCCGAGATCGACTCCTGGCCGGCCGTCGAGCAGACGGCCCGTCCTGATGGCTGGGCCACCATCGAGACGTACACCGTCAAGCACGGGCGCGACGGCAGGCGTACCGGCATCGTCATCGGACGGCTGAAGGTCGACGGCCGCCGCTTCCTCGCCAGGACCGCCGACGGCGACGACGCGGCACTCGACCTGCTCACCAGCGGCGAGCCGGTCGGCCGCCGCGTCTACGTGCGCTCCTTCGGCTTCGGCAACCGCGTCACGGTCGGCGACGCGCGGATGGACGAGCTGTTCCCGCCCCGGCCCGCCGTGCTGCGCGACGACTACGCGCACGTGCTGGTCCGCCGCGACGGGCACGTCCTGGAGGTCGCCGTCGACCGGCTCGACCCGGCCGCCCACGACGAGCTCGACCAGGTCTTCGACGCCTTCCTCGCCGACCGGGACCTGTGGGTCGCGATCCTCACGGGGGCGGGCGGCGGGATGTTCTCGGCGGGCGACGGCCTCACGGGCCGGCCCGCCCCGAAGAACGGCCTGGCCGGGCTGACCGCCCGGCGCGCCATGACCAAGCCGGTGATCGCCGCGGTCAACGGCCCCGCCCTGGGGGCCGGCTTCGAGATCGCGCTCGCCTGCCACCTCGTCGTCGCGGACGAGACCGCCGTCTTCGCGCTGGACCAGGTGAGGGCCGGACAGGTGGCGACCGGAGGAGGGCTCGTCCGGCTGCCACGCGCCCTGCCCGCCAGGCTCGCCACCGAGCTCATCCTCACCGGCCGCCACCTCACCGCCGCCGAAGCCCATCGGCACGGCCTGGTCAACCGCGTGACAGGACCGGGCGGCGCGCTGGAAGGCGCCCGCGCCCTCGCCCAGGACCTCCTGGCCGCCGCACCGCCGGCCGTGCACGCCTCACTCCGGATCATGTCCGAGACCGTCGCCATCCCCGATCCGATCGACGCCGTCACGCACCCGTCCCCGGCCCTGGACGAAGCCCTCTTCACCGAGGACGCCACCGAAGGCCTCAGAGCCATGACCGAGAACCGCCCACCCCGCTGGCACAACCGCTGACCACCCGCCATGGGCCTGTGGAACCATGGACGCCGTGCAGCGAGTCGTGATCCTCGGGCGTGGCGGTTCGGGGAAGTCGACGCTCGCCGCCCGCCTGGGCCTGATCACCGGGCTTCCCGTCATCGAGCTGGACGAGCACTTCTGGCGGCCCGGCCTCGAAGCGACGCCTCCCGAGCAGTGGGCCGCCGTCCAACGTGAACTCGTCAGAGCCGAGGCTTGGATCATGGACGGCGACCTCGGGCCCTACGACGTCCCCGACGTCCGGCTCCGAGCGGCGGACACCGTCATCCTGCTGGACTTCTCGTTCTGGCGCTGCGCCTGGCGAGCGATCCGGCGCTCTCGGGAACGCGCCGACTTCTGGCGGTGGGTATGGGCCTACCGACGCCGGAGCCGGCCGCTCCTCCTCGCGGCGATCGAGGCCCACGCGGGTGACGCGAACCTGCACGTGCTGCGGAATCCGCGCACAGTGCGACGCTTCGTCGCGCGCGTCACGACCGGCCGGGCCTCAAGCCGACCGTGACTCCCGCCACACCGCGCAGCCTCTCCTGATCGCTCCGCCCGCGCGCTGCTGATCGCGGTCCTTGCGGGCCCCCCGCTGCCCGCCGTGGTCGTGCTGGACCGTGCGGGCGCCGCTCCCGTGCGGACGGTCAGGGGACCGCGATGCCGGAGGTGGGGAGACCGGCCTGGTCGGGAACCACGAGGGGGAGGCCGCGGAGCCAGCCCTCCAGGTCGGCGGGCCACCAGCGGCCGGCGGTCAGGCGGCCCAGCTCCTGGCCGACCGCCGACGCCGAGGCGTGCACGGGCACCACCCGTACGGGTGCGGCCCCCGCCAGGACGCCGAGCCACCAGTGCCGCCAGGTCGCCGTCATCCCGTCGGGGTCCAGCACCAGGTAATAGTCGGGCAGGACGAGCCGGTCGGCGCGCAGCTCGGCCAGCGCCGCCTCGATGGCCACCTCCAGGGCGCCGGTGGGAGCCGTACCGTCGAAGAACGCCGTCCATGCCGCGGCGACGTCGGCCAGCGGGTCGGCGTCGTGCACCACGTACGTCGCCGGCGAACGCCCGGCGAGCTCCATCACCTCGGCCGGCCGCCGATCACCCCGCGGGATCGCCCGTACGTTGTGCAGCCCCTCCAGGCCCGCCACCACGTCTCCGGCGCCCTCGCCCGCCACCACGACCACCGTACTGATCAAACGCCGCATAACGGGCAGTTTATGTCGGCCACCGCCGGCGGCCGGATCGGCCTGACACGGGTGAGGAAAACGTCGGTGGCGGCCGTTAGGGTTCCGCGCATGGACGAGACCTCCCGCACCCGCGGCGTCGTGCACGCCTACGTCGACTCGGCGGAGCGACGCGACTGGGCCGCCTTCGCCGCCCTGCTCGCCGACGACGTGGTCTACGAGATGCCGCAGACGCGCGAGCGCATCCGAGGGAAGACCGCCTATCTCCAGTTCAACACCGACTATCCGGGTGACTGGCATCTGAAAGTGCGTCACGTCGTCGCCGACGGCCGTCACGCCGCCGCCTGGCTCGACGCCCGCGTCGGCGACGACTCGCAGGACGCGAGCGCGTGGTTCGAGCTGTCCGCCGAGGGCCTGATCAGCCGCGTCACCGACTTCTGGCCCGAGCCGTACGATCCGCCCGCCGGCCGCGAGCACCTCGTGGAGCGCTGGTGACGGCCGACGCGTTCCGCGCCCGCGCGGTATGACCGACGACAGCGGCGTACGAGTGAGGCGGCATGCAGCACCGACCGAGCAGCACGGCCGCCCCGGTGGCGGCGCTGCCCGACTGCCGCGGGCGAAGTCTGCCGGGCCAGTGGCACGGCGTGCCCGACGACGTGCCGGCCCGGTCGTGACCGAGTTCTTCCGCGCTGCGACGTAACCCCACCGAACACCAGAAATCGCACACTGGATCGCGGTCTCCCCGACCGCCGAGCCCATCCCGAGAGCCAAGGAGGGTCATGACCGTCGTCCTGTCCGTCAAGGGCACCGCGTCCGCCCCCGCGCTGCGCCTGCGCCCCTGGCAGGCCGACGACGCGGCGGCCCTCGCGCGGGCGCACCGCGACCCGGTCCTGCGCCGCCGGCTCACCACCTTCGTCACCACCGAAGCCGACGCCCGCCACTGGATCGCGGCCCAGCACGAGGCCTGGACCGCCGCCACCCGCTTCAGCTTCGCCGTCCTGGAAGCGGCATCGGGCTGTGAGGCGGGGGAGACGGGCCTGGGGCAGGAGGCCGGGCAGGAGGCGCCGGGAGAGACGGGGCCGCGTGCCTGGGCGGAGGTCAGATCGGGAAGCAACGCGGAGATCGGGCTGGAGATCGGGGCGGAAGCCGGGGTTGGGTTCGGGAGTGGCGGGCGAAAGGTCGGTGGTGGCGAGGGGATCGCTTCGGAGCGGTTGGCCGGGCAGGTCGTGCTGAAGACCGGTGCGGATCCGGGTGTCGCCGAGGTGGGCTATTGGGTGTCGGCCGAGATTCGGGGGCGGGGAGTCGCGTCCCGGGCGCTTGAGGCCGTGACTCGGTGGGCATTCAGCGCGCAGGGGCCGTTGCGGCTTGCCCGCATCGAGCTGTTTCATGCTGCGGACAATCACGGCTCATGCCGTGTCGCCGAGCGATGCGGCTACGGCTTTCAGCGCGTGCTGCCCCCGCAGCCTCCGGTCTTCCCTACGGAGGGGCATCTGCACGTGCGCCATGCCGAGGCTGACGGTGAGCACCGGCACCGTTGACAGGTCAGCGGCGGCGCCACCCCATGCGGTGCCTCGCGGCAACGTGCGCTACGACAACCTCGAGGCCGCGATCGCCCCGGGTCGTCAAGAGTTCGGGTGGGGACGCACCGGTGGCCGGCTTCCGCAGCCGGGCCGGGCAGAGACGGCCCGGCCTCGGGAGCGCGCACGAGAGGGGCGGAGGGGGAGGCGACATCGGCTGGTTCCGCCGCGACCACCTGGTGCCCGTGCCGGAAAGTGACCTGTCTCCATGAGCTCGACGCCCTCATCGACGGGTGGGCCTTGAGGATGAGGGGCGGCGGATCGGCAACCGAACCCTGACGGCGGGCGAGGCCTTCGCATCGGGCAGCCGCGTCACCGCCGTCCCGGCCGGCTTCCAAGAGCCCGGCGCCGTCCCGCCCACCTCCGAAAGGCCGCCGTCCCGGCCTGACACCGAGAGCCTGACCGCGCCTTCGCCGTCGTCGCCCGCCGTCGAAAGGCAGGCCCCCCAGTCCTGGCAGACCTCGGCGAGCCGGTCCCGGCCCGCCGCCGCGCCGCAGTTCCGGCACGGCGACATCGCGCTCGTGCGTGCGGACGCCGGGGCGCTCAAGGCGGAGTCGCGTTTCACGCAGGCCGCCGAGGTGCTGGGACGGATCGCGGAGCCCGCCCGCCGGGCACTCGGCAGGACCGACTCCGAGGTGATCGCGCTCCGGATCGACCTGGCCGACGCGCTCTTCCTCGCCGGGGACCACCGCCGGGCCGCACCGGAGTTCGCCGCGCTGGCCGCCGACATCGCCGCGCGCCAGGGCCCGGCCGACGACCTGGCCCTGCGGTTCCGCATGATGGAGGCCACCTGCCTGGCCATGCTCGGCGACACGGCCCTCGCGCTCGCCCGGCTGAGACACCTGCTGGACGACGAGCGGCGCTTCGGCGTGGACGACGACCGCACGCTGGAGCTGCGCCGCCAGATCGGCCTGCTCGAACTCGGCGCGGGCGACCACGCGGCGGCCCGTCGCACCCTCGGCGCCCTGCTGGCCGACCTCGAACAGCGCCATGGCCCCGGCCACCCGAGCACCCGCGAGATCCGCGACCTCCTCCACGACCTCGCGGACTAGGGACATGCGCGGGTACGCCATGGGTAAAAGACTGGGTCAATTCTCCCTGATGCGGATATCGGGGGAAGTTTCGTTATAGCTGGCTGGTTGCCGATGGTGTCCGATCGATAAGAGAAGCGCCGGTTCAGGAAAACGTCCGGCACATGATAACGGGGGGACCAATGACGATCCGCCAGTACCTCGGACTCGGGGTCCGCACAGCGTACGACCCCTACCCGCACCCGGGAGGCGGCGGCGGCTCCGACAGCGCGCGGAGTGCTCGCCGCCGCAGGCGTCGCCGCTGACGACGCCCACCTGGGACGTCCGGGAGGCACAGCATGACGTAGCCAGGACGACGCGAGCGCGGCGACGCTCGACGCCGCCCTGGCACGCGCCGTGCAGGGGCAAGCCACAGGCCCTCAGCGGCGCAGAAGACCTCAAGATCCGCCCCTACCAGGAGCGGCCCGTTCCATCGGTCACCGCCGACTTCGCCGGCCACGACGCCGCCCCCGTCAAGAAGTACGCGCGCTCGCCCCCGCCGGCCACGACGCCGCCGCCCTTGAGAAGTACGCGCACCCGCCCGCATCCCCACCCCGGGCCCGAACGCGCGAAGAGCTTCGCCCGCAAGAAGCGGGCACTCACCCCGGCCTGAGCGGCCCACACCCATCTCCGGCCTCAGCGGCCTCACCGCGACAGTGTGACGCCGAACGTCGCACAGGCCAGATCCGCGAAGGCGGCGGCCGCCGACGTGAGCCGTCTGCCGGACGGCGCGACCAGCGAGACGCCCCACGGTGGCAAGCCGGCCACCGGCCGCCACGCCAGCCCCCGCGCCCGCCTCACATGCGATCTGGGGACGACGGCGACGCCGAACCCGGCACGGACCAGCTCGGCGCACGTCATGATGCCGGCCACCTCGACCGCGATGCGCCGGCGCACGCCGGCCTCCCGGAACGCCTGGTCGGTCAGCGCCCGGGCGCCCCACCCCTCCGGGGATGCCGACGAACGCCTCCCCGTCCAGATCGGCGATCCGCACCTCCCCTTCAGGCCCTTCAGGCAGGCGGCGGTCCGCCGGCGCCTGCCTGCCCGATGGGTTCGCGAGCCAGCTCGGCCACGCGCAGCCCCTGCGCCCACGCCAGATCGAGGTCGCCGTCGCGCACCTGACGGGCGAGGGTGAGGGCACCGCCAGGAGCGGGCCGGGGCTCGATGACCACACCGGGATGTTCCCGGTGGAACGCGGCGAACAGCGTGCCGGCGCGGGGCGATCTTCTACATCCTCTGGGGCCTGGTGCACATCAACGCGGCCTACGCCCTGCTGACGCTCGGGCGGTCGCTCGATCCGGGCATGGTGCAGGCCCGCATCTTCCAGGACGCCTGGAACATCCTGGCCGGCGCCATCGTCGTGATCGTCGTCGGCCGCGGCCATGAACTGGCGCAACTCCAGGGCGGGCTTCTGGATCAACCTCATCCTGGCGTCCCTGCTCGACATCGCGTTCGTCGTGTTCGTCATCGTGCCGGGCTACGCGCCGCTGCGGCCGGGGCTGCAGGGCCCGATCACGTGGGTGATCGCCGCGGTCTTCAGCGCGGCGGGGATCGTCGCCGCCCGCCAGGGCGAGACGCCCGGCCTCACCCCGACTTACGGCCGCGCCGCGCGGACGTAGTACAGCAGGTACGGCAGCTCGCCCTCCGACTCCACCTGGAACCCGGTGTCGAGGATCAGCGACCCCAGCAGGTCACGGGGGTCGCCATCCATCGGCCCGAGCCGGCCGGCGAGCGGCCGGGGCTCGGCGACGAGCAGCCGCCCTCCCGGCCGCAGCACCCGGTACATCTCACCCAGCGCCTCCGGCCGGTCCTCGGCGGGGATGTGGTGGACGACCAGGGTGGCGGTCACCGCGTCGAACGACCCGTCGGGGAACGGCAGGGTCTGGGCGCCGCCGAGGACGTACGTGCAGTTGCCGCGGGCGCGGGCGGCGGCGTACCGGATCATCGCGGGGGACGGGTCGATGCCGGTCACCTGGCCGGCGGGCCCGACCACGGGGGAGAGGATCCGGCTCAGGTAGCCGGTGCCGCAGCCCACGTCGAGGACCCGGTCGCCGGCGCGCGGCCGGACCGCGGCGGCCAGCCGGGTGAACACCGCGCGGCGCGCCCCCAGGAACCAGACCGTGGCGGACACCTCGTACGCGAGCGGGTGGTCGATCGTGCCGGTGTGGTGGTGCAGCAGCCGTGCGAGCCCCATGGAGTCATTCCTACCTCGGGCACCATCTCGGGCACGGCCCGGCGGGCGCGGCCTTGACCTCGGGGCGGGACACCCTTGAACGCACGCCGTCCCCGGACCCGCCGGGGCGGGTCCGGGGACGGCGTGTCCGCCAGCCGGGAACGATCAGCCGCGTGCGGCGCCGTAGTCGTGGGCGATGGGGGCGCGGTTGAGCAGCGCGGTGTACAGCTCCTCCCACAGCGGCATGACGACCTGCGGCGTGTACCCGCGGGCGGTCTCCGCGGCGGTGGCGCCCATGCGCTGGCGCAGGTCGGCGTCGCCCATCACCTGCGACAGCGCCTCTCCGAGCTTCGGGACGTCGCGCGGCGGCACCAGCACGCCGTCCTTGCCCGGCGTCAGCACGTCGGCTGGCCCGGTCGGGCAGTCGAAGGCGACGATCGGCAGGGCGTGGCCCATCGCCTCGATCATCGCCATCGGCAGCCCCTCCATCCGGGAGCTCAGCGCGTAGATCGACGCGTTGGCCAGCTCCTCGTGGAGGCGGTCGCTGCGCCCCATGAGCTTGATGCGGTCGCCCATGTCGTGCTTGTTGATGCGGTTCTGCAGCTTCTGCTGGAGCGGTCCGGTGCCGAAGATCCGCAGTTTCCACTCGGGGTGGGCCTCCGCGATCGAGGCGAAGGCCGGGATGAGCATGTCGAAGCCCTTCTGGGGCACCAACCGGCCGGCCGCGATGACGATCGGGTTGCTGTGGTCGGAGTGCTTGCGGTGCTCCATGGGCACGGCGTTCGGGATGCGGACGATCGGCATGTCCTTGAAGATCGCGCGGTACTCCGCCCGGCTCGTCTCCGTCAGCACCGCGACCGCGTCGAAGCTGCCGTAGTAGCGGGTGATGTGCTCGCGCACGGCCGGGTGGTACGAGGCCAGGTTCATGTGCTCCTGCGCCACCCGGACGGCCTTGCTGGAGCCCCGGCGGGCGGAGACCAGGTTGAGCGCCGGGCGGGTGGTCACCAGGATGCCGTCCTCGACCGACGACACGTACTCGATCAGCGCGCCCTCCACCCGCTGGGTGAAGTAGTGGGCGGCGAACTCGCCGTACGGCACGATCTTGCCGCGGGCGCGCCGCCACACCTTGCGGGCGAACGAGTCGGCCACCACGCCGTCACGCTGGTCGACCAGCGCCCACACCTTGACCCGCTCGTCGATCTCGAATCGCGGCTTGGTACGGCGGCGCACCGCGCTGACGATCTCGACGTCGTGGCCCGCCTGGGCCATCGCGTTGGCCTGGTTGACGACCGTGCGGATCGTGCCGCCCATGCCGTAGGCGTGCACCAGCATGTAGCGGATCTTCATGGCAAGTACTCCCAGGTCCGGCACATGGGCTTCAGCGCCTCAGGGATGTCCTCCGGCGTGGGCAGGTCGCGGCCCGGCTGGACCTCGCCCGAACGGATCTTGTCCTTCCAGTCGCCGAGCCCCTTCGTCACGACGTCGGGAGTGCCGTAGGTCAGCATCTCGGGGGCCCAGTCGATGCCGAGGAACTCGCAGATGCGGCGGCCGGTCTTCTCCGGCTCGCCGGTCAGGTCCTCGTAACGCACGGTCAGGCCGGGCAGCGCCTTCCTGGCGCGCTCCACGGCCTTCATGTAGCGCAGCGCGTCGGTCGCGGCCTCCTCGGGCGTGCGCCTGTCAGGGCTCGCCTCGTGCCAGGACGTCGCGATCGAGGCCGGGTGGCGCAGCAGGAAGATGTAGCGCGCGTCCGGCCAGCACGCCGCGATGCGGTCGTAGGCGAAGGCGTTGGCGGGCGTCTTGTCGACGATGAAGCGCTTTCCGCTGCGCACCAGCTCACGGTGGAGGACGCGGTCCCACAGCAGGTGCTCGAGGTCGGCGCGGTTGTGGCCGAGCGCGGCCATCGCCCGCTCCGCCAGCCCGGTGCCGAAGTCCACGCTCAGCCTGCGCACGTGCAGCTCGTGCGGGGCGTGCAGGTCGGGGTGGGCGTTCATCATCGAGCGCAGCAGCGTCGAGCCCGACCGCACGGGGGAGATGACGAACACGGGGGCGGTGAGCAGGCGATCGGCCTCGGGGTCGGCCGGTGGCCGGAACGACACTTCTGCGGGCTTCTTCTTCGGCGCCGGCCGTTCTGGCACAGCCTTTCCGCTTTTTCCTACTCGTTCGATTCGGAAACCCGCGTACTTGGCCAGCGCGCCGCTGACTCTACGCTGCCACATCATGATGGGCGAGGGTACCGGCTGTTTCTGGAGATTGACTGAGAATCGGCCACGAGATGTCGAGATAGTGTCCGGAGTCACGTCGCACGCGACACATGACACTACTCCGATACGTTGCGTAACCGCCGCCGACCCCCTCAAAACCCCATTTTCTGCCGGCGTGGATCCCTGGCGAGCACCACAGAGGATTCTGTGAGGTTACTGTGCGGGATGACCTGTGTGAACACGGCTCGGAAGAGGGGTGACCAGGAGGTTCCCCCGGAAAAGCGGCGTAAAGTGTGTTGCCGCAGTCACCGAGCCGATCGCCGAGGAGCGTCTGCACGTATGTCCGCGACACCCCGAGGAGACCGCCCCCAGCCGCCTGACGGAGGCGGCGTGGCACGGGTGCGCGGTAACGACTACCGGGTCCTCCAGCCGCCGGAGCACTTCACGCCCGAGCTGCGGGTCAGCGTGATCATCCCGGCCTACGGCGGCCAGCGGAAGCTCGACCTGGTGCTGCGGGCGCTGGCGCGGCAGACGTACCCGGCGGAGCTGACCGAGATCATCGTGGTCGACAACGGCAGCGTGCCGGCGCTGCGGCTGCCGGAGGGCGTGGACGCCCGACTGGTCCTGTGCGAACAGCCCGGCCGCGCCAGTGCCCGCAACGCGGGGCTGGCCGAGGCCACCGGCGACGTCATCCACTGGCTCGACTCCGACGTGGTGCTCACCCCCGGGGCGATCGAGGCGCACATGCGCTGGCACCACACCGCCCCCTACCTGTCCGTCACCGGTTACCTCAGGTTCACCTCGGCCGAGTTGCCCGAGGCCCTGCCCGACGACCTGGAGGCGGCGTTCGAGCCGGCCGAGCCGCACGCCTGGCTCGTCGGCCTGGTCGAGCGCACCGACGGCTTGACGGGCGGCACGCAGCGGCCGTTCAGCCTGCACGTGGGCGGCGCCACCTCCGTCGGCGCCCGCCTGGTCGAGGCGGCCGGCCCCATGGACGACGAGCTGATCCTCGGCCAGGACACCGAGATGGGCTACCGCCTCGCGCAGGCCGGCGCGGTGTTCATCCCCGAGCCGCGGGCCCGCGCCTACCACCTGGGCCCCACCATGCGGATGCGCGAGCAGAAGCGCATCGACCGGGTCAGCCACGCGTTCGTGGCCGACCGCATCCCCGCCTACCAGTGGCTGCGCACGCACCCGGACCGGCAGTGGAAGATCCCGTACGTGACCGCGGTGGTGGACGGCACCGCCGGCTACGACAACGTCCGCGCCACCGTGGACGCGCTGCTCGCCGGCACGACCGGCGACCTGTCCGTGGTCGTGGTCGGCCCGTGGGACAAACTCGACCGCGACCGCCGCGCCCCGCTCAAGGACCCGAACCTGGAGCTCGTGCTGGTCCACGGCCACTACGAGCACGAGAGCCGCGTCCACCTCGCCACCACGGAGGAGGTGCACCCGTCCGTGCCGTTCGTGCTGCGCGTCCCGGCCGGCTGGGTGCCCGGCGAGGACACCGTGAGCCGGCTGCTGAACGTGGCCAAGGCCGACGAGGCGGGACTGGTCGGCGTGCTGCTGGACGAGACGCCCGAGGGCGTCACGGCGGCGCGGCTGGAACGCGTGTCGTCCTTCGCCCGCGCCCGCCTCCTCGCCCGGCCCGGCGAGCCGCTCGACGACGTGGTGGACGAGGTCTCCGCCGTCCGGTGGGTGGAGGGGGAGACGTACGGGTTCGGCCGCGAGCCCGCCGAGCTGCTCGGGCGGCGGGCGGCGTACCGGGCCAGGACGGAGGCCAGGGCCGAGGCCGACCGCCTCGCCAAGGAGAACGAACGGCTGCGCGCCCAGGTCGTCAAGTGGCGCGACGAGGCCGGCAAGTGGCGCAAGAGCGCCGTCGAGCTGCGCCGCGAGGTCGGCACGCTGCGCCGCGACCTGCACGCGGCCACCCGCGCCGAGCGCGCCGCCAAGGTCGGCGTGCGCTTCAAGCTCACCGGCACGGTGAAACGCGCCCTGCGCCGCGCGACCGGCCACTGACCGCCCTGGTGGCCCCCTGACCGCCCTCGACCCGAAGCAGGCCGCCTTGATCGGCTGGCACCGAAGCACGGCCGCTTGACCGGCTGGCACCGAAGCACGGCCGCTTGACCGGCTGGCACCGAAGCACGGCCGCTTGACCGGCTGGCACCGAAGCACGGCCGCTTGACCGGCTGGCACCGAAGCAGGGCTCCTTGACCGCCCGCGACCGAAGCAGGACCCTTCGACCGGCTGGCACCGAAGCAGCGGTCCTCCGGCAGGCTCGCACCAAAGGAGCGGCCCCTCGACCAGAGGGGCACTGGGCGGGTCACGGCATCGATGCGGCGGCCGGCCGTTCGCCGTTCGGGGGCAGGGCGGCCATGCGGCGTCCGGTCTGGGTGTGGTACCAGCCGAGCGAGCCGGTCAGCCGCGCGGCCAGCCGCGTGTCGCCCACGCTCACGGCCGCCTCCAGCGCGGCGCGCAGGTTCGCGGCCTCGGCGTCCAGCCGCCGCACCCAGCGGTGCCGGGCCGGCCCGCTCCGGTACGTCTCCGCGCACTCCGCCAGCTGCGTGTAGTACGTGGCGTACCGGCGCAGGACGCCGTCGTGCTCGCCGGCCTCGCGCAGCCGCTCCAGCCCGTACGCCGCCACCGACTCCAGCAGCCGGTACCGCTCGCCGGACCGCACCACCAGGGACCGATCGACCAGCCGCGCGAGCACCCCGGCGACGTCGGCGGGATCCAGATCCGTCCCCACACCGGGACCTGCCGGGTCGAGCAGCCCGGCCGGGTCACCGGCGATCGGCGTGGGCGCGGAGCACACCCGCTCCGCCGCCTCCAGGGTGCACCCGCCGGCCTGGACCGCCAGGCGGCGCAGCACGACGCGTTCCGGCTCGGTCAGCAGCTCCCAGCTCCAGTCGAGCGCCGCCCGCAGCGTCCGCTGGTGCGCGGGCCCGGCCCGCCGCCCGGCCGACAGCAGCCGGAACCGGTCGTCGAGCCGGTCGGCCACGGCGCGCACGCCCAGCGCCCGCACCCGGGCCGCGGCCAGCTCCAGCGCCAGCGGGAGGCCGTCAAGACGGCGGCAGATCGTCTCGACGGCGCCGGCCTCCGCGCCCGTCACCGCGAAACCCGGCAGCGTGTCACGGACGCGGTCGGCGAACAGCCGCATCGCCGCCCCGACCTCCAGCGGCGGCACCTCCCGCACGACCTCTCCGGCGACGCCCAGCGGCTCCCTGCCGGTGGCGATGACGCGCAGCCAGGGCCCGGTGCGCAGCAGCAGCTCGGTCAGCTCGGCCACCGGCTCCACGACGTGCTCGCAGTCGTCGAGGACCAGCAGCGCCCGGCGGCCGCCGAAGGCCGCGGCGATCAGCCGGCCGGGGCCGTCAACGCCGTCGGCGCGCAGGCCGAGCGCCGCCGCGGCCGCCTCGGCCGCCTCCGGCCCGGGCCCGGCGCGCACGGACGACAGCTCTACAACGTACGCGCCGTCGGGGAAATCGCCGCTCAGCCGGCGGGCGGCCTCCAGCGCGAGCCGGCTCTTACCCGCCCCCGCGGGGCCGGTGAGCGTCACCAGCCGTGCCGCACGCGGCAGGGCGAGCAGCTCGGCGAGCAGGTCGTCCCGGCCGACCAGCTCGGTGAGCGGCTCGGGCAGCCGGGCCGGCGCGGGCACCGGAGGACCCGCCGGGCGGCGCAGTTCGGGGCGCTGCTCGAGGATCGCCTGGTGCAGCGCGACGAGCTCGGGCCCCGGGTCCAGACCCAGCTCCTCGCGCAGCCGGTCGCGGAAGGCCCGGTAGACGTCGAGCGCCTCCGCCTGCCGCCCGGACCGGTAGAGGGCCCTCATGAGCAGGCCGTGGAAGCGTTCCCTGGCCGGGTGCTGCGCGGCCAGCTCGGTCAGCTCGCCGACCTGGGAGGCGTCCTGGCCCAGCACCAGCCGTACGTCAGCGTAGTCCTCCAGGACGCTCAGCCGCTGCTCCTCCAGACGGGCGGCGGCGGCGCGCACCAGCGGCTCGGCGGGGAGGTCGGCGAAGGCCGGCCCCCGCCACCACGCCAGGGCCTCGGCCAGCAGCGCGGCCCGCTCGCCCGGATCGGTGGCGGCCCGGCCCCGCGCGGCGGTCTCCAGGAAGCGGCGCGCGTCGGTGTCGCCGTCGAGCAGGTAGCCGGGCGGGCGGGTGACGACCAGCTTCCTGGCCCCCGGCTCCGCCTCGTCGAGCGCCCGGCGCAGCTGCGACGCCTTCGCCCGCAGCGCTCCCAGCGGATTGCCCGGCGGCCGGTCGCCCCACAGTCCCTCGATCAGCCGCTCGGCCGCCACGACCCGCCCCTCGTGGGCGAGCAGGAACGCCAGGAGCGCCCGCACCTTCAGCTCGGGCACACGGACGGGCCGGCCGTCGCCGGTGGTCGCCTCGATCGGCCCGAGTACGGCGAAGCGCATGAACCTCACCCTAAACAGATCCGAATCGAACCGGAACGCCCGCGTTCCACGCTGATCGCATGACGACCACTACGGAAACCACTCGGAGCGGGGCCCGCGCCTGGCTGGGCCTGTCCGTCCTCGCCGTGGCCACGCTCTTGCTCGCCGTGGACAACACGGTGCTCATGCTCGCGCTCCCGCACCTGGCCGCCGACCTGGACCCCAGCGCCACCGAGCTGCTGTGGATCACCGACGTGTACGGGTTCATGCTCGCCGGCCTGATGATCGCCATGGGGGCGGCCGGCGACCGGATCGGCCGGCGGCGGCTGCTGCTGATCGGCGCGGCCGTCTTCGCCGCCGCCTCCGTCATGGCCGCCTACGCCACCTCGACCGCGATGCTGATCGCCGCCCGCGTGCTGCTGGGCGTCGCGGGCGCCGCCATGGGGCCGTCGGCGCTGGCGCTGGTGGCGGGGCTGTTCGACGACGCCAGGCGGCGGGCCCTGGCGATCGGCGTGTTCACCGCCTGTTTCATGGGCGGGGCGGCGGCCGGGCCGGTGATCGGCGGGCTGCTGCTGGAGCACTTCTGGTGGGGGTCGGTGTTCCTCATGGCGGTGCCGCTGATGATCCTCGTCGTGGCCGGCGGCCTGATGGTGCTGCCGGAGACGGCCGCGCGGGGCTCCGGCCGGATCGACCTGCTGAGCGTGGCGATGTCGCTGGCCGCGATCCTGCCGCTCGTCTACGGCCTGAAGGAGCTGGCCGACGATCCGGGGCGGCCGGTCGCGTACGCCGCGATCGCCGCCGGCCTGGTGTGCGGCGCGGCGTTCGTCCGGCGGCAGCGGCGGCTGGCGGAGCCGCTGGTGGACCTGCGGCTGTTCGGCAGCCGCACGTTCAGCGCCGCGCTGCTGATCCTGGCGCTGGCCTTGGTGGTGCAGGGCGGCGTCTACCTGTTCGTCAGCCAGCACCTGCAACTCGTCGAGGGGCTCTCGCCGCTGGCCGCCGGTCTGTGGATGGCGCTCCCGGCCCTGGGCCTGGCCGCGGGCTCGCTGGCCGCGCCGGTCCTGGGCGGCGTGTTCCGTCCGGGGCCGCTTCTCGGGGCCGGGCTGGTCGTCTCGGCCGCCGGGTTCGCCGTGGTCGTGGCCGGTGACGGCCTGGGCGCGCTGGTCGCCGGCGTCACGATCGCCTTTCTGGGCATGGCGCCGGTGGGCGCGCTGGGGATCGACCTCATCGTCGGCTCGGCGCCGCGGGAGCGTGCCGGGTCGGCCTCCGCGCTGGCGGAGTGCGGCGGCGAGCTCGGCGTCGCGCTGGGCATCGCGCTGCTCGGCAGCGTCGGCACGGCCGTCTACGGCGCCACGGTGCGCTCACCGCAGGCGGGCGACTCGCTCGCCGAGGCGCTCGGCACCGCCGCCACCCTGCCGCCGGGCCCGGCGGCGGCGCTGGTGGAGCAGGCCCAGGCCGCCTTCGGCCAGAGCCTGCTCACCGTCGCGGTCGTGAGCGCGGTGCTGTCACTCGCGCTGGCCGTAGTGTCCATGACGCTGCTGCGGCGGCTGCCTCCGATCGGCGGTTAGCAGGCGGACGGGGCCGAACAGGCCGGTGCTGCGCTGGCCGGGGAAGACGAAGTGGGTGGGGCTCACCTCGTCCAGGTACGGCCCGAGCGTCCCGAGGACGAGTACCTCGACCGTGTTGACCCCTTCGTCCAGCTCCACGTCGAACGTGTACGGCGAGCACACCCGCACCCCGCACGCCCGCCCGTTCACCGTCACCTCGGCCGTGCCCCTGACCCGCCCCAGGTCGAGCAGCCCGGGCCCGGCCGTCGCCGTGACGGCGGTGCGGTAGCGGACGCCGCCGCTGTAGCCCGGCAGGCCGCGATGCTCCCAGTCGCCGAGCCGCATCCGTCCCGGCCCGCAGGCGAACCGGACGGGCCCGCCGAACGCCGCGCCTCCCTGCGCGCCCGGCCGCGTGGCCACCCGCAGCTCGACGGTCGCCGCGGCCAGGTCGCCGATGACGTCGGCAGGCCCGGCATCGGCGCAGATCGCGCCCGGCGGCGGCTCCAGGAGGAAGGTCTCGACGCGCGGGCGGGCGCCCGGCACCGCGAACGTCGCGGGCAGCGCGGCGGGCAGGCCGTCGAGCCAGCCGGCCTCCGGCAGCGGATGCGGGCGGGGCCGCAGGTAGAGGGCGGCGGGCTCGCCGTGCTGGCGGCGGCGTACCCGGGGGCGGGGCGACCAGGCGGGGCCGGAGACGGCCAGGCCGTCCGCCAGCACCCAGCCGTCCGACTCGATGCTGATCGTGTTCGCGCCCGCGCGCAGCAGGCCGGAGACGTCGTAGCGGCGCACCCGGGGGATGTCCGCCTCCGCGTACGGGTCGAAGCCGCCCTGCCGGCCCGCCTCCACGCCGTTGACCAGCACCCGGCAGGACGCGGTCGAGGCCACCTGCAGCGGCTCGGCGGCGGCCGGATCGGCGACCCGCACGGTCGTCTCCAGCGGCGTGCCGGAGATCCACTCGGGGCGGGCGGCGTCGGCCGGGTCGGCCACCAGGCAGACGTAGGCGCGCAGGTCGAGGTCCTCGCCGGGGGTGAGGGTCAGCTCCAGCAGGTGCTCGCCGGGCGCGACCGGCGCGCGCGTGACGGCGGCGTAGCCCGGATCGTCCAGCGCCCGCTCGGCGCCGTCGAGCCGCAGCGTCTTGGCCGCCCCCGCGCCCACGGCCAGCCACACCTCCGGGCCCGGCGGCACGGTGAGGACCGCGCGGAAGCACGCCCGCGCGCCCGCCGCGACCCGGCCGAACGCCAGGAACTCGGTCGGCACGTGCCCCTTGGGGCCGAGCGTGTCCCGGTGGACGGGGTCCTTGCGCAGCCCCCGCGAGGCCGACCACACCGACGGCGTCCACGGGCCGTCGCCGACCCGCTGCTCGCCGTGCGGCCCGAACGTCACGTGCACCGGCTCCCCGTCCGGCGTCCGCAGCGTCCAGCGCTCGACGCCCGCCCCGCCACCGAAGTCGGACCACGTGTCGTCCACGGTGGGCACCAGCTCGACGTCCCACTCGTCCCCGAGATCGGTCTCCACGGGGTACGCGGGCCGCGGCGGTGCCGGCTCGGCCGCGGTGCCGTCGAAGACCAGCAACGCGGCCGGCCCGTCGTCGAACGGCACCACGACCTCCACCACGTCACCGTCACGGGTGCACGGGAGCGCCATCGGCTCGCCCCCATCGAAGAGGCGGGCCAGGCGAGGCGTGCCCGAGACGCCCCTGACGGTGACGCGCATCTCGCGCGCGTACCGGGCGGGGTCGAAGTCGATGGAGGCGTCCAGCCAGCCCAGCTCCACGCCGCGCTCGTCAGGGCGGCCCACGCCGATCCTGCTCGCCATGGGGTGCGTCGCGGTCAGGAACACCAGCGTGGTCTGCCCGACCTCACGCACCAGCGCGGGCACCGGCGCCTCCACCCGGCGCGGCAGGTCCGCGAGCGCTTCGCCCAGCTCGGCGGCGGACGCGACGTGACGCGCGGCCCCCTCCAAGGCGGCGGGGAGCGCGCCCACCGTCACGAGCAGGCCGCCGGCGGCGGCGAACGCGGCCAGCCGGGCGGCGACGTCGTCGTCCAGCTCCGTGGCGGCGGGCAGGACGACCGCGCGGTACGCCTCCGTCGAGACCGCCAGCCGCCCGTCCTCGACGGCCGCGCGCCGCACCGAGTCCTCGTCGATCACGTCGGCGTCCAGGCACAGCCGGTCCAGCACGCCCGGTTTCGTGGCGAACCACGCCATATCGCCCACGATCTCGCGGTAGACCTCCTGCGCCCGGGCGGCGTCCGCGTCCACGGAGGCCAGGCCCGTGCCCGCCTGCGCGGTGGCGGTCGGCAGCAGCACGGCGACGTCGCAGGCGTGCCGGCCCTGCGACAACACCGCGCACAGCCGGGTGACGGCGTCGGCGAACACCCGGTGGTGCCGCCAGTACGGCTGCCGCCAGTCGGTGGACGGCGGCGCCCACTCCCACCAGCCGCGCCGGGTCGTGTAGTAGACCGCGTGCGGGTTGTACAACGTCGCCCCCGCGCGCAGCCACGGCAGCAGCCAGTCGAACGTCTCCTCCAGCGTGCCGCCCCAGCCGCTGGAGTGGAACGCCTCGATCCACGTGCGCGGCCGGCCGTACAGGTGGGCGAGGGAGGCGTGCAGGCGGGCGTCGCCGTGGTGGTCGGAGCCTGGCGCGCCGAACCAGCGGTGGGTGCGCGCGTAGTCCGCGTACAGCTGCACGCCCTCAACGGGGTGCCCGCCGCGGGCCGGGTCCTGCTGGTCGCAACCGTTGATCAGGCCGTGCCGCTCGTGCCACGCCGCCAGCGGCCGGAAGAACGCCTCCTCGGCCAGCTCCGCCCGCGTCCGCTGGTAGGCGAGCCAGTCGGGCTTGTCCAGCGAGAACGCCTCGCCGCGCCGGGCCAGGTGCTCCTCGGCGAACCGCGCCGACCACGTGGGCAGCGTCGGCAGCTCGTCCTGGAACGACCCGGCGATCACCCGGCCGAACCAGTGCCCCACCCGCCGCTCGAACTCGCCGTGCACCCGGTCCAGCAGCACCGCGCACGCCTCACGCGACAGGTAGTCGAAGCCGCGCGACGTCACCGAGCCGTCCGGTGCCAGCCACTGGCCGGCGAACTCGGGGCGTTCCACCACGAGCCGGGCCTGCAGGTCGGCGCCGGAGAAGCCCAGCTGGTCGTAGAACCACAGGTGCGCCCCCAGCTCGTACGCGTCCGCGCACACCCCGTCGAGCAGCTCCCACCACGCCTCCGACAGGAACGGCGGGTCGTCGGCGTCGGCGCCGAACATCGGCCCAGACGGCGCCAGGTTCAGGATGACGAGGTTGCGCACCCCGCCCGCGACCAGGCGCTCCAGCTGCCAGCGCAGCCGTTCCCGGCGCAGCGGCTCGCCGCTCCACCACCAGATCGCCGCCGGCGAGTACGCCGCGGGAGGCTCCCGCAGCAGGTCGAAGACGTTCACCCTTTGAGTCCGCTCGCGAAGCCCTTGATGACGTAACGCTGCAGCGCCAGGAACACCAGCACGATCGGCACCGCGCCGAGCACGAGACCGGCGAAGACCAGGCCGTGCTGGGAGACGTACTGGCCGACGAAGGCGAAGACGCTGACCGGGACCGTCTCGTATCCGGAGCCGCCGAGGTAGACCAGCGGCGTGAAGAAGTCGTTCCAGATGAAGACGGCGTTGAGGATCAGCACCGTGCCGGTGATCGGCCGCAGCAGCGGGAAGACGACCCGGGTGAACGCCACGAAGTGCGAGGCCCCGTCGATCTGCGCGGCGGCGGCGTACTCGCGGGGCAGCGCCCGGATGAACCCCGTGTAGAGGAACACGGTGAACGGCAGCTGGATGCCCGTGTAGAACAGGATCATCCCGGTGTGCGTGCCGATCAGCCCCAGATCGTTCACCAGCCCGTAGAGCGGGATCATGCCCAGCTGGAACGGCAGCACGATGCCCAGCAGGAAGAGCACGTACAGGCCGTAGCCGAGCCGGGTCCGCACCCGGGCCAGGAAGTACGACGCGAACGAGCCGAGCGCGATGAGCGCCACCAGGCTGACCACCGTGATCACCGTGCTGTTCACCAGCGACGGGCCGAGCGCCGCCGCCGTCCACGCCTCGGTGAAGTTCGCGAACGTGGGCGGGGCCGGCAGCGCCAGCGGCGACTGCGAGATCTGCGCCGGGTCCTTCAGCGACAGCGACACCAGCGTGTAGACGGGGAACAGGAACGCCACCGCCACCGCGATCATCACGATCTCGAGCAGGAACGTCCTTCTCACGCGGCCACCTCCCGGTTGCGGAAGTAGTACACCTGGACGAGCGAGACCGCGGCCACGAACAGCGCCAGCACCAGCGCGATCGCCGTGCTGTAGCCGTACTTGCCGAAGACGAACGCCTGCTTGTACAGCACGGTCGACAGGGTCTCCGTGGCGTAGCCCGGGCCGCCGTTCGTGGCGGCGAAGACCTGGTCGAAGAGCTTGAGCCCGCCGATCGTGGACAACATCACGTTGATCGTCACCGCGGGCGCCAGCAGCGGCCAGGTGACGTAGCGGAAGCGCTGCCACGTGCCCGCGCCGTCGATCATCGCCGCCTCGTGCAGCTCCGGCGCGACGCCCTCCAGCCCCGCCAGGAAGATGACCATGGAGTACCCGGCGTACTGCCACACCACCATGCCGGCGATCGACCACAACGCCACCGACGGGTCGCCCAGCCAGTCCACCCGCAGGCCCAGCAGCCCGTTCAGCCCGGACGAGGGGTCGGGGTTGTAGATGTACTTCCACAGGAACGCCACCATGACCGGGCTGACCACCACCGGGGCGAAGAAGACCACCCGCAGCAGCGCCCTGCTCTTCAGCCTGGCGTGCACGCCGAGGGCCAGCAGCAGCCCGACGGCGTTCTGCACCACCACTATGGTCACGGTCAGCAGCAGGGTGTTGCCGATCGAGCCCATGGCCTGCTCGTCGCCGAGCAGCGTGCGGAACTGGGCCAGGCCCACGAACGACATGTCCTCGCCGATGCCGCTCCAGTCGGTGAACGCGTACACCACGCCGCTCACCGCCGGGTAGAGCACCACCACCGCGTACACCACGAGGGCGGGCGCGGCGAACAGCCACGGCGGGCTGGTCACGCTGAATCGCCGCCGGGAGGCCCGCGCGGGCCTGGCCCGGGAGGCCGTCAAGGGTGTCACTTCTGGTACGCCTCGTCCATCTTCCGCAGCGCCTCGTCGATGGTCGACTCGCCGGCCAGCAGCTCCTGGATCACCGCGAAGTGCACGGGCTGCACCTCGGCGTTCGGCCAGCGCTGGTCCATGAACGGCACCGCGCGGTCCTTGGTGAACGGCAGGAACGACTCCACGGCCGGGTCGATGGTCGAGGAGGCGTCCTGCACGAGCGGGATGGCGGCGATGGCCTTCGCCCAGGCGTTGATGTTCTCCTGCTTGCCGAGGAAGTCGATGAACGCCTTGGCCTCCTCGACGTTCGCGCCCTTGGCCGCGGCGCCGAGCCCGACGACCACACCGGCCGGGATCCACACGCTCGCCGCGTCGCCGGCCCCAGGAAGGGGGAACATCGACAGGTCGTCGGGCGAGGAGGCGGCCTTGCGGAAGTCCGGCAGCACGGCCGACACCTGCACGGCCATCGCCGCCTTACCGGTGGCGACCATGGACGTCTGCTGCTCGAACGTGGTGCCGTTCGGGTTGTCGTTGAAGAAGCCGCGCTTCTGCAGCTCCAGGTACATCTCCATGGCCTCGCGCCAGCCGGACTGCGCGAAGCTCGTCTGCCCGGCGAGCTGCTTGTCGTCGAACGTCGGATCCTTGGCGTAGACGGTGGAGGGCACCAGTGCGTACGTGATGAGCTGGGTCACCCACGGCGTCTGGGCGCCCAGCGCGATCGGCACCAGGCCGGCCTTCTTCAGCCGGTCGCAGACCGACAGGAACTCGCTCCACGTGGTCGGCGGCGCCTCGACGCCCGCCTGCTCGAACGCCTTCTTGTTGTAGACCGCGCCGATGACCGACGAGCCCGCCGAGTGGATGTAGGTCTTGCCGTCGAGCTGGAAGGCGGGCTTGAAGCCCTCGGGGATGCTCCGCGTCCACGCCTGCGCCGAGAGGTCAGCCAGCAGCCCGGCCTCGGCGATCTGCGACATGGACATCGCGCTGCCGCTGCCCGGGTAGACGACGTGCAGATCGGGGGCGTTGCCGGCGCCGAGCTGGGTGCGCACCGAGGTCTGCACCTGATCGGTCGGGGCGTACGACGCGGTGATCCGCACCGACGGCTTCGCCTTCTGGTAGGCCGCCACCAGCTGGTCCATCGGCGCCTTCTGGTCGGACACGCCGATGAACTTCAGCTCCGTCGTCGCCTGCCCGCCGCCCGACGGGGTGCTCGTCTGGGGCCGGGTGGAGCAGGCGGTGGCGAACGCGGCCGCGGCCAGGCCGCCCATCATGCGCAGGAACTGGCCCCGACTCACCCGGGCGTCGTGCAGCAGGTCGGTCATAATGTCTCCTCGGTCGTTCGGAAGGTGTGATCCCCCGAGAGAACCTGATGGGCCTGCCCGCCGGCACGCCGTGCCGCGACTGGCCTCCGTCCCAGGGCACGGCGACGGCCCGGTTCCGATGCGAACGTTTTAATGCCTGTCGTCCGCATACCTGTGGTGAGCTCCACGCCCACCTCCCTTGAAAAGGGTTTGTTAACTTAACAATCAAACTTGTTAAAACTGATAGATGGGGGGAGAGTACGAGTCGCCCAAGATGGGTGTCAAGAGTTAGGATTCGCTGCCGTCCGAGAGGTGGAAGAACCAGGTGAATTCGCGGCCGCACACCTCGAGCAGGTCAGCGCGCTGGCACGGCATGGCCGAGCACATCGTGCGCCAGGGCTCCGCCTCCGTCACCGAGCTCGCCGAGAGCTTCGGCGTGAGCGTGATGACCGTCCACCGCGACCTCGACGAGCTGGAGCGCCAGGGGATGGTGCGCAAGGTCCGCGGCGGGGCCACCGCGCAGGCCAGCAACGTGTGGGAGAGCAACATCGCCTACCGGCTCAAGGCCCACACGGCGGAGAAGGACGCGATCGCGCGCGTGGTGGCGGGGATGATCGAGCCCGGCAGTTCCGTCATGCTCGACGACTCCACCACGGCGCTGGCCGTGGCGCGGCAGCTGCACGAGCTGGCCCCGCTGACCGTGGTGACGAACTTCCTGGAGGCGATCAGGCTGCTGGCCGGCCACCCCGACATCCGGCTCATCGCCCTCGGCGGTGAATATCACGCCACGCATGACTCTTTTCTCGGCCTCGGCTGTGTGGACGCGGTGGAGGCGGTCAGCACCGACCTCGTCGTGGTCTCCACCTCCGCCATCTCCGAGAAGTACGCCTTCCACCAGGAGCAGGAGATCGTGCTGGTGAAACGCGCGATGCTGCGCTCGGGCGGGCGCCGGATCCTGGCCGTCGACGGCTCGAAGCTGGCCCGGGTGGCGCTGCACCGGGTGGCGCCGCTGGGCGACTTCGACGTCGTCGTGGTCGACGCGAACGCCCCCGCCGACCTCCTCAAACGGCTCCGCGACCACCACGCCCACGTCGAGGTCGCCCAGATGTGACACCCCGCCCCGGGACGGCATCGCGACGACCGCGTCGCCCTCACCCGGCGGCTTCGCGCCGATGTAACGCACGAAGATGTTATTTGTAACTTGCATCTTGTTAAGACGTGGCCTGCTTGCTACAAAGTGAGGGCTTTCGCCCCCCACCTTAGGAAGCAAGCATGCATCGTCCCTCGCGACGTACGTTCCTCGGGCTCGGCGGCTCCGCTCTGGCCCTGGCCTTCACCACCAACCTGGCCGACCCCTGGACCGCACGCGCGGCCGTGAAGGGCGACAACCCCTTCCGGCTCGGCGTGGCCTCCGGCGACCCGCTCTCCGATCGGGTCATCCTCTGGACACGCCTCGCGACCGACCCCCTGGAGCCGCTCGGCGGCCTCCCGTTCGGCAAGATCAAGGTCGAGTGGGAGATCGCCGAGGACGAGACGTTCACCCGGCGCGCCCGGCACGGCTCCACCTTGGCCCACCCCGAGTACGGCCACTCCGTCCACGTGGACGCCAAGGGATTGGAGCCCGGCCGCGAGTACTTCTACCGGTTCCGCGCCGGCGGCGAGATCAGTCCCGTCGGCCGCACCAAGACCGCACCCGCCACCGGCGGCGGCCCCGAGTCGATGCGGCTGGCGTTCGCCTCGTGCGCGGCCTGGCAGGACGGCTACTACACCGCCTACCGCCACCTCGCGGAGGAGGAGCCCGACGTGGTCTTCCACCTCGGCGACTACCTCTACGAGTTCGGCATCCTGCCGATGGGCGGCAACCGCAAGACCCCCGTTCCCGAGCAGTTCCGGGTGCAGTGCGACACCCTCGACCGCTTCCGCATCCAGTACGGCCTCTACAAGAGCGACCCCGACCTGCAGGCCGCGCACCACCGGGCGCCGTGGATCGTCACCTGGGACGACCACGAGGTGCTCGACAACTGGGCCGGCCCACACGGCCCCGGCGGCGAGGTCACCGAGGAGGACTTCCTGGTGATCCGAGCCAACGCCTTCCGCGCGTTCTGGGAGAACATGCCCATCAGGGTTCCCGCGCCCGAAGGCCCGGACGCCCGGATCTACCGCCGGTTCACCTTCGGCGACCTGGCCGAGTTCAACGTGCTCGACACCCGCCAGTACCGCGACGACCAGCTCTGCGGCGACGGCCAGCAGATCGGCTGCGACGAGCGCCTCGACCCGGGCCGCCAGATGCTCGGCGCCGAGCAGGAGAAGTGGCTGCTCGACGGCCTCGGCGCCTCCCGCGCCAGGTGGAACGTGCTGGCCCAGCAGATCGCCATGATGCAGCTCGACTTCGCCCCCGGCCCCGAGCAGCAACTCAGCATGGACCTGTGGGACGGCTACAAGGCCGCCAAGGACCGCCTGCTGCACGGCATGATCGACCGCGAGGTGAGCAACCCCGTGGTGCTGACCGGCGACATCCACTGCAACATGGCGGGCGATCTGAAGGCGAACTTCGACGACCCGTCCTCCAGGACCGTCGGCGTGGAGCTCGTCTGCACGTCCATCAGCAGCGGCGGCAACGGCAACCCGAACCAGGGCATCCCGCCCGGCGGCGCCGACCCGCTCAACCCGCACCTGAGGTTCTCCAGCTACCAGCGCGGCTACGTCTCCTGCGAGGTCACCCGCGACCGGTGGCGCTCCGACTTCAAGGTCGTCCCTTACGTGGACCGGCCCGGCGCCCCCATCACCACCAGGGCCAGCCTGGTCACCCTCGACGGCGCCCCCGGCGTCAACGTGCTCTGAGGAAGGAACGATCATGCGTACCCTCATCGCCGCGCTGGCCTTCGCCGCCGTCGCCACGCTCACCACCGCCGCCGCCTGGGCCCCGGATCCCGAGCCACCGTCCTCGGTGTCGGTCAAGGTCAAGCCGGGCTCCTCCACGGGCACCGGCAAGCTCACCCCGGTCGCGGGCGCCGAGCGGCTCGTCGCCCCGCTCGGCGTCGACCCCGCCTGCCCGGCCAAGATCGACATCGGCATGCGCAGCGACGCCAAGAAGGCCCGGTTCGCCACCATGAACGTCGAGATCGACGCGCCGCTCACCGCCTCGCGCACGATGCTGACCAGCTACCTGCCGCCCGGCCACGAGGTCCGCGCGAAGCTGCTGGTCGCCGTCCCGCCGGGCACCGAGCAGGGCGAGTACGGCCTGCGCCTGCGCACCCCGGCCGAGACCCTGACCGTGCCGGTCGAGGTCACGACCGTGGACGAGCTCGACAACGGCGGCAACCTCGCGCTGCGCCGCCCGGTCACCGCCTCCTCGCAGCACGCCAGCGCGAACTACCCGCCTTGCAGCGTCGTCGACGGCGACCGTTCCTCCAACGGCTGGGCCGGTGGCAACGGCTGGAACGACGCCACCGGACGCGCCTGGCCCGACACCGTGGCGATCGCGCTCGGCGGCGCCAAGCAGGTCTCGCGGGTGGACCTGTACACGCTCGACACCGAGCGCTACCCGGCCGACACCTACGGGCTGCGCGACTGGGACGTCCAGGCGCAGGTCGGCGGCCAGTGGCAGACCGTCGCCCAGGTGCGCGGCAACACCGCGGGCGACGCCCGCTCCGACTTCGCGCCCGTCACCGCGGACGCCGTCCGCATCGTGGCGCTGGCCTCGAACGGCGCCAACGACTACACCCGCATCATCGAGGTCGAGGTCCGCTGACCGAAGGAGGCTCGTCATGAGCACGTTCACTCGCATCACGCCGCCCCGCGTCAAGGTGGGGCTGGTCGCCGGGGGTCTGGGGGCGTACTGGCCGCAGTTCCCCGACCTGCTGCCGCAGCTCCAGCGCTCGTCCGCGCGCGTGTCGGAGCGGATGCGCGAGTTCGACGCGGAGATCGTGGACGTCGGGTTCATCTCGGACGCCCAGGAAGGGGCCCAGGCGGCCGAGAAGCTGCGGGCCGCGGGCTGCGACCTCATCGTCGGCTTCCTGACGACGTACATGACGGCCACCATGCTCGCGCCCATCGCGCAGCGCAGCGGCGCCCCCATGTTGCTGATCAACCTGCAGCCGACCGAGTCGATGGACCACGCCACGTTCGACACCGGCCAGTGGCTCGCCTACTGCGGGGCGTGCCCGCTGCCGGAGATGGCCAACGCCTTCACCCGGCTCGGCATCCCGTTCCGCTCGGTGTCGGGGTACCTGGAGGACGAGCGGGCGTGGACGAAGATCGGCCGCTGGGTGCGGGCGGCCGGCGTGCGCGCGGCGCTGCGCCGCGGCCGGCACGGCCTCATGGGCCACCTCTACCCAGGCATGATGGACGTCGCCACCGACCTCACCCTCGTCAGCGCCAACCTCGGCGGGCACGTCGAGGTGCTGGAGTTCGACGACCTGCGCGTACGCGTCGAGAAGGTCACCGGCGACGAGGCCGCCGAACGCGTCAAGCTGGCCCGCGAGGTGTTCGAGCTGGCCGACTCGGTCAACGAGGACGACCTGGAGTGGGCGGCCCGCGTGTCGGTCGGCCTCGACCGGCTGGTCGACGACTTCGAGCTGGACAGCCTCGCGTACTACCACCGCGGCCTGGACGGCGAGATCCACGAACGGCTCGGCGCCGGCATGATCCTCGGCGCGTCCCTGCTCACCGCACGCGGCATCCCGGCCGCCGGCGAGTACGAGCTGCGCACCAGCCTGGCCATGCTCATCATGGACCGGCTGGGCGCCGGCGGTTCGTTCACCGAGTTCCAGGCGCTCGACTTCCACCGCGGTCACGTGGAGATGGGCCACGACGGCCCCGCCCACCTCGCCATCAGCGCCCGCAGGCCGCTGCTGCGCGGCCTCGGCGTCTACCACGGCAAGCGGGGGTGGGGCGTGTCGGTGGAGTTCGACGTCAAGCACGGGCCCGTCACCGTGTTCGGGCTGCGGCAGGCGCGCGACGGCCGCTACGGCTTCGTCGTCTCGGAGGGCGAGGTCGTGGACGGCCCCCTGCTCCAGATCGGGAACACCACCTCCCGGGTGGACTTCGGCTGCGACCCGGGCGAATGGACCGACGCCTGGAGCGCCACCGGCATCTCCCACCACTGGGCCCTCGGCACCGGCCACCGCGCCGCCGACCTCCACGCCACCGCCGACCTCATCGGCGCCGACATCACCGTCGTCCAGCCGTAACCGCGAACAGCCACGCCTCCATCAGGGGCCGGGCCGAAACCGGGGGCCGCACCACGCGCGGCCCCCGGTTTCCGGCACGGAACCAACCACCCGCACCACGCGCGGCCCTCGGTTACCGGTACAGAACCAACCACCCGCAACCCATTGCCCCCGCACCATCGGCTCGCGGGGATCACCTCCACCCCCGATCACCAGCCGGAACACGGCATCGCCTGAACGCGTCAGGCAACTCCTACTCCGTCATCGCCCTGACATCGATCACTGCCCGCGACACCGGCCGGGGCCGCTCGCCCCTGCCCCGGACACCGCTCGGCGCTCCGGACCCGTGGTCGCGGCAGCTGCTCGTTGGTGTGAAGGTGTCATCGCTTCTGGCGCCGGGTGCCGCTCGGGATGGCGGCCCGGCCGGTATGCGGGCCAGCACGGGCCCCAGCGTGTGCCGGGCGGGTCGATCATCTCTGGCCCGAGCCCTGACGGGGGCGTCGGTCGGGCCGATCGCCTTCGACCCCGCTGCCGTTGGGGACGGCGGCGCGAGCCGGTGGTCCCTGATGAGGGCCGGAGCATGTCCGGGAGGAACCCGATCAGTGCCAGGGCGCCACGCCTAGGAGTCGGAACAGGTCAGGGCTGGTGGCATGGGTCAGAAACCGATCAGCTCGGGAGCGTCGTCCACGAGCCGGAACATGTCCGGCACGGCGGCGCGCAGGCGGTCGATCGACTCGGGTGGCAGGTCGAGCCGGACCTCGTAAAGAGTCTCCGTACGCAGCTCGTCGGCCGCCTTGGACGTCAGCTCAAGCCGGAGCACCGCGCCGTCGAGGGAGAGCGAGCGCACCCCCTCACCGATGCCGCGCGCACCGTCCCGGCCGATCCAGTACTTCTGCTCGTACGCCGAGATCACCAGGGCGTCCGCCCCGGCCGCGTCCTTCTCCGCCAGGTGCCACAGGTGCTGACCGCGCTCCACACCGTGATCGAACACACGAGCGGTCATGACGGCGGCGGGAACGTACACCAAGTCACCGTCGATCGGCGGCAGCGGATGCCTGCCGCGGTGCTCGCGCCACCGGTCGTAGTGATCGCCGTACGTCGTGGGCGCGGTGAGCGGCACGGCGGTCGGCAACGCGTCCAGCAGCCAGCCGGGCGTGTCCTCACGCGGGAACGTGGTCAGCTCCGCCAGCGCCGCGGCGGGGGGAACGTCGGCCAGGGGCGGCGCGCAGGCGTCCACCCGGCCGGTGTATCCCCGGCCATGGGGCGCGAACGCCAGCTCGCAGGTGAACCAGGTGCCGACGCCGGGTCTGTAGGACACCTCGCGCAGGCGCCGGAACGGCTCGTCCACCCCCTCGACGGCGATCTCCCGGCCGTCGCGGATGACGGAGGTCACCGCGTACGACCCGACCTGGGCCCGGCGGACCACCAGCTCCGACCAGCCAGGCGCGGCCGCCGCACGCACCACGTCACCGATCGACGTCCGGCGCGCGTGCGCCTCGTCGTCGCGCGACCGCCAACGCTCAGATCTCTTCACCATGATCATCCTTCCTGTCCGACGGCGCTGCCGGCGCTCTGGCGCGGCCGCCCGCTCAAGGCACCGGGAACCGCGCGGCCGCCGCCGGACCCGGCAGCGGTAGGACCGGGTTCGGTGGTGACAGCGCCAGGTTCGGTGGCGGCGGCGCGGGGT
>NZ_SMKQ01000087.1 GCF_004348995.1 Nonomuraea terrae | reverse complement strand
GAGGGAGGGGTAGATGATGAAGGTGGCGGCCCAGCCGAGCGCGACCATGTCGAGGTTGAAGGTGCGCCGGTCGGGGTGCTCGCGCGGCGGCAGCGGGTCGGAGGCGGTGCCGGAGAACCACGGCGCGGTGTAGGCCAGCAGCCGGCCGTTGCCCTCCACCGGCTCGCCGGTGGCGAGCACCGCCAGCTTGCGCTGTGAGCCGTCCGGCCGCTTCAGCCGGGTGTTCAGCATGCTCTTGTGCGCCTCGGCGGCCAGCTTGCCGGCGCTCGGATGACGCTGCGCCGCATCGGGGGTGATGCGCGCGGTGAGGTACTCGCGCAGGTCCTGCGGCAGGGCGTTGTAGGTGCCGTCCCGCAGGCGGGCCTTGTGCTTCCCCAATCGGCCAACGCCGACGTCCAGGAATGGGTCGGCCCATCCGACGAGGCCGACGACATCGAACAGCACGCGCTGCTCAGCGGCCACCTCTGGCAGGTCTCCGCCTTGTCCAAGTGGAAACGGCTGGTCTATCCGTTGGTCCATGACCAGCTCAAGCTCCTGGTCAAGCAACTGGACCAAGCTCATTCAGCGCGAGCCCGCCATCAACTGTGCGTTGTGGCCTGTGACCTCTTCCAGCTCGCGGGAGCATCTGCTTCGACAGCAACCGCTACACCGACGCCGCCTACCCTGCCATGTGCAGGAAGCGTTTCCTGCACGACCCGCGACGGTCACGGAGGAGCTTGGGCATGCCAGAGACAGGCTGGCGCGATACCGATGCGGCACATCCTGATTGAAGCCTCAAGAAGCTCCGCAACATACAAGTGAGCGACGCGAAAGCCGGCAGGCCCGCCTAGCCGTCGCTTTGCTCTACCTGATCAGGAGCATGCCCATCGGAGGATGGGCAGCCCGGGTCCCCGATGTCCGCCGATAGGTGGGGGCGGACGACACCCTCTGGGGCTTGGCGAACACCGTCCCGAGCATCGGCAATGTCATCGGGCTCTGCGCGATCATCCTACTGGCAGGGCGAGTCCATGACCGTCTGTTCTGCGAGGCCAGCCGCAGCACCTCAAAAGCGTGCGAGGCGGTGCAGCGGCGCTGACCCATGATGCTCCGCCAAGCCGGTCTCGTCGGCGTACGTTGAGGGTGACTTGGGCGGAATGGTGATGGGATCGGGGGCGTCCGACTAACCCGCGCCAGAAGCGGTTACTTACTGTAGCCCGCCGGGCGGCGGTAGACGCCGTACCACCACGTCAGTGCCATCTCGCGGGCGAACGCGGCGTCGCTGCCGGGATCTCCGGTGGTGACGTGGTCGACGAGGGCCCGTTCGCCGCCCATGACGATCACTCGGGTGGCGCTCGCCGGGTCGAGGTCGGCGGGGGTGCGGCCCGCGTCCTGTTCGGCGCGGAGTAGCGTGAGCGTCCAGTTCGTGAACTGGTTGAGTTCCGCGCTCCAGAAGTCACGCACGGTCGCATCGTAGGTGGCGACCTCGGCGAGCGCCCGGCGTACGGCGGCGTGCTTCCGATAGACCTTCACCACTTGCAGGAAGGCGTCCTCAAGATGTTCGACACCGTCCGACGGTTTCCAGGCCGAGGTGACGTCGAAGGATGAGCTCATGAGTTCGGTGGCCAGCCGCATGAGCAGGTCGATCTTGTCGCGGAAGTGGTTGTAGAAGGTCGAGCGGGCGACGCCGGCCTCGGTGGAGATCTGCTGCACGCCGAGCTCGGTGAAGTTCCCGCCGTCGATCAGGAGACGCTGGGTCGCGGCCAGGATGTCCGCCTCGGCCGAGGTGGGGCGGCCGACATTCGCGGTGCGTCGTCGAGTGATCGAAGGCATGTCCTGATCCTACGGTTGTCGTCCGGCAGCGAACGTCGCACTACACACCGCCTGGACATCGTGTACGGTACTTTCCGGACACGATGTCCCGACGCAGCGATCGGAAAAGTGAGAGACGCCCGGTCGCCTGCCGGTGGACCGGGCGGATCTGCAGTAAGGGACAACTGGTGAAATATCGTTTGCTGGGACGTACCGGGGTCTGGGTCTCAGAGGTCTCCCTGGGCGCGATGACGTTCGGCGGCAAGGAGCACCCGGTGTACCGCACCCATGGGGCACTCGGGCAGGAGGACGTGGATCGGCTCGTCGGTGCGGCACTCGACGCCGGGATCAACTTCATCGACACCGCCGACGTCTACGCCGACGGCGAGAGCGAGGAACTGCTCGGCCGCGCGATCGGGCAGCGTCGCCGGGACGTGGTGCTCGCCACCAAGCTGATCGCTCCGGTCGGGCCCGGGCCCAACGACCAGGGGCTTTCCCGCCTGCACGTGATGCGGGCCCTGGAGGACAGCCTGCGCCGGCTGAACACCGACTACATCGACCTCTACCAGATCCACAACCACGACCACCTGACGCCGATCGAGGAGACGCTGAGCGCGCTCGACGACGCGGTACGGCAGGGCAAGGTCCGCTACATCGGCTGTTCCAACCTTTCCGCCTGGCAGATCAGCAAGGCGTTGGGCGTCTCCGCGTTGCACGGCCAGGCGAAGTTCGTCGCCAATCAGGCGTACTACTCGCTGCTGTCGCGGGACGCCGAGCGTGACCTGGTGCCCATGGCCGAGGACGCGGGGCTGAGCCTGACGGTGTGGCAACCGCTCGCCGGCGGATTCCTCACGGGCAAGTTCGACCGCGGCGGAGCCACCACCGAACCGGACTCCCGCCGAGCCCTGAACGGCTTCGACTTCGTGCCTTTCGACGAGGAGAAGGGCTTCCAGGTGCTCGACGTGCTGCGGGCCGTCGCCGCGCGGCACGAGGTGAGCCCCGCACGGGTCGCCATCGCCTGGCTGCTCGCCCAGCGCGCCGTCACCAGCGTCATCGTCGGCGCCCGCAAGCTGGAACAGCTCACGGACAACATCGCCGCCGTCGACCTGACCCTCACCGAGCAGGACCTCGCCGAACTCGACGAGGTCAGCCGGTCGCCGGTCGCCTACCCGAACTGGATCCAGGAGTGGTTCGCCCCCGCCCGGATCCCCGCCGGCAACCTGGCCTGATACGGCGCATCGGATAACAGGCGCGAGGAACAGCCCGCCCTGACACCCGATGCGACCGGCGGTAACCCACCGCGACGACACGTCGGTTGCAGCGCGGTGCTACTCGATCATGCGGCTCGGAAGTGCCACACAGCGGAGGTGCGTTCGGCCGGGCGGCGCCAGAAGTCGGCATCGTGGCGCTGTTTCAGAGACCGTCATCGCACCCTCGCCACAATGCCGCACTCTCACGGCCGCCATGGAGATAGTTCAATATTCAATATTGTGGGAAGGACATGCTATGACGACCAACCGCCGAACCTTACTGAAAAGGTTGGCGGTCGCCGCTGCTACGCCTGCGGCGACGGGGCTGCTTGGTGGAGCTCTGACGGGTTCCGCCGGCCCGACTGGGCAGGACACGCTGCCGGAGTATGCGCCGGTGCCCGCAGCCTCGGTCGGGCCGGAGCTGAACGCGGACGGCTACTACGTTGGCCGGGTCCGGGGAAACCTCTACTGGGTGACCGACGCTTACTACCAAGCCATGCTTTTGACCACCACCGAAGGCGTCGTGCTCGTCGACGCACCGCCTACCATCGGGCATAACCTGTTGCGGGCCATCGACGATGTCGCCAAGGCCAACGGCATGCCCAACAAGGTCACGCACCTGGTCTACTCCCACTCCCATGCCGACCACATCGGCGCCTCGGCCATCCTGGGCAAGGACGTGGTGCGCATCGGGCATACAGAGACCCGCCGACTGCTCCGCCTCGACCGGGACCCCAACCGGCCGGCGCCGACGGAAACGTTCGACGACCACTACGTTCTGAAGGTCGGCGGTGAGCGGCTGGAACTCGCCTACCACGGCCCGAACCACTCGCCCGACAACATCTTCATCTATGCGCCTGCGCAGCAGACCCTCATGGTCGTGGACGTGCTCTACCCAGGCTGGGTGCCGTTCAAGAACCTCGCCGTCTCCCAGGACATCCCCGCCTGGGTGAAGGCGCACGACGTGGTGATGGGGTATCCGTGGCAGACCCTGGTCGGCGGCCATCTCGGGCGGCTCGGCGTCCGTGCCGACGGCGACCTCCAGAAGCAGTACATGGCCGACCTTGACGCAGCGGTCCGCAACGCCTCAGCAACGGTGGACCCCACGCCCTACTTCCAGAAATACGGGTCGAGCGGCAACGCGTGGGCGATCTTCAAGACCTACCTCGACGCCGTCGCCCACCAGGCCGCTGAGCCGGTGATCGCCAAGTACACCGGCACGCTGGCTGCCGCCGACGTCTTCACCGTCGACAACGCCTTCGCGCTGCTGGAGTCCCAGCGGATCGACGGCGGACTCCTCGGCCCCTTCGGCGTCCGTCCGTAATCAACTATCGGGCTCTACCGGGCCGCGTCGGTTCTCAGTCGAATGACGTTAGAGGCCTGATACTCACTCTTGGGAGCGTTTCCGCATGAAAATCAACTGGCACCGTCCACGCGCAGTTCTCGCCACGGCTTTGCTCGTGTCCGCACTGACCGCAGGTGCCGCCGTCATCCCCGCGGCCGCAGCCACTGATTCGAAAGAGGCTCGTCCGCCGGCGGGATTCTCCGAACACGTGGTTCACGTGAACGGAATCGATGTGAACTATGTGAGGGGCGGGCACGGGCCGACTCTCGTGCTGCTTCACGGATATCCCCAGACCTGGTACGAATGGCACGCGATCATGCCCTCGCTGGCCAAGAAGTTCACCGTCATCGCACCCGACCTGCGGGGCGCCGGAGACTCCGGCGCACCACGGGGCGGCTACGACAAGAAGACCATGGCCGGCGACCTGCACGCCCTGCTGACCCGACTGGGTCTCAGCAAGCACGTCAACCTCGTCGGCCACGACATCGGCACGATGGTGGCCTACTCCTACGCTGCCCAGCACAGGGACCAGGTGGACCGTCTGGTGCTCAGTGAAGCCCCCATCCCCGACCAGAGCATCTACAGCTTCCCGTCGCTGACCTCCAACGGGCCGGGCTTCTGGAACTTCGGGTACTTCAACGTCACCAACGGCCTTCCCGAGGCCATGGTGAAGGGCCGTGAGACGACCTGGATCAACCTCTTCATCTCCATGCTCGCCGTGAAGAAGAAGGCGGCCACTGATCCCGCAGCCGTCCGCGAGTACGCCAAGCACCTCAGCGACCCGGCGCATCTGCGCGCAAGCTTCGAGTGGTTCCGCTCCCTCAACAAGGACGTGGCCGACAACGCTGAATATGCCAAGCAGCCGCTGCCCATGCCCGTCCTGGCGATCGGCGCCTCCGGAAGCCTGGGGCAGAGCGTGCCCGACCAGGTGCGCCACTACGCGACGAATGTCCAGGCAGAGGTCATCCCCGACTCAGGTCACTGGATCTACGAAGAGCATCCCGAGGAGACGACTCGCCTCCTGCTGGATTTCCTCACGAAGTAGCCAACAAGGGCCGGCCGGGAGCGCAGACACTACGGGCTGCGTCCAGCTCCGCCTGGTGAAGCGACTCACCAGGTCGGCACCTTGCCTCCGCCGATCGTGAGGTCGGCTACCTCGACGAGGGTCACTGCAACTACATACGCGCGGCATTGCGCCTGCCGAGAATTCCATCCATGCAGGTCAAGCCGCTTGTGAGTACTCATGGAGGACGCCGCCGAGCCGGTCTCGTCGCCGGACGTTCAGGTCGATGATTCGCTCTGGATCCGTGATCGGATCGGGGACGGTGCGCAGCGGGGCTGCTGGTTCAGGGCTTGATGTGCTCGATGCTGGTTGTAGAAGTGTTCGTACTCCCGCAGGGCGTGCCGCAGGTGGCGTTCGTTCCCTATGAGGCAGCGGTCGAGAAGCTCGTGACGGCACGACTGCACCCACCGCTCCATGATCGAGTTCATCCGCGGCATCCGAATATCGGTGAGCACCGTCTTGATGCCGGCCTCGGCGAGGACCTCGTTCATGAGGGCCGGGAACTTCCCATCTCGATCTCGGAGCAGAAAGCGCGCCCGGCAGCCCGCATCGTCCAGGTCCATCACCAGGTTCTTTATCGCCTGGGTGACCCAGTTCGCGGTGGGGTGAGCGGTGGTGCCGAGCACGCGGATGCGCCTGGTGGCGTGCTCGATGACGGCCAGGATGTACTGGCGTTGCCCGTTCAAGGTGACGGACTCGAAGAAATCGGCGGCCAGTAGGGCATCGGCTTGCGAGCGCAGGAAGTCGGCCCATGTGGTGGACGCCCGATCGGGTGCCGGATCAATGCCTTCCTGCTTGAGGATCTCCCACACTGTGGACGGCGCGATCTTGATGCCGAGGGCGGTGAGCTCACCGTGCACCCGCTGGTAACCTCAGCCGGGGTTCTCCCGGACCAGGCGCAGGATGAGAGCGCGGATGGACTGGACGGTGGGTGGACGGCCGGGCCGCTTCGGCCGGCAGGTATGGGCATGACGCCGTTTCATCAGATCACGGTGCCAGCGCAGGACGGTGTCCGGGCGGACGAGGAGCCGTAGCCGGCGCAGGACCTCGCGGGGCAGCGAGGTCAGGAGCGCGGCGAGAAAGGCCCGGTCTTCGGGAGCGAATCTGACTTTGGTGTCGGCGCCGAGTTGGCGTTCGAGGACGGTGATCTGGTGACGCACGGCGAGGATCTCGATGTCCTTGTCTCAATCGCCCATGGGCAGCAGTCGCAGCGCGGCGAAAGTGTTCGTGACGGTGAGATAGGCCAGGCGAAGGAGCACGGCTCATCATCATGCCGCACGCGTTTGCCTCTCCTGATGGCGGGAGCTCGCGTCGCCACGTGAAGCCCTCACATGGTCATGACCTGGGCGGATGTGATTATCGGCAGGCGCTCCACCGTTGCTTCCAGCTTCGCGATCGTCTCGCGCTGAGCCTCGATCGTGGCCATCTGCCGGACCACCAGCGATGCCAGCTCGTCATACGACGGACGGCGCTCCGGGGTCTTCGGCACCCAAAGATCATCGCACCTCGCGGACAGCCCTCACGCCAGCAAGATCGAGAGCTACTGAATGCCTACCTTCGAAGATCGCTGCAGGGCCGCGGTGGTCAGTCAGGAGGCAGCTTCCTGTACGGCGCGCCAGTCGGACGTTCTCCTGCGGAATGCCGCAAAGGGGCGTGTTCTGCAACCTCGCCCGCATGGGGGGTCGCTTGCCCGAGCACTCGACGTGCAGGAGATCATCGGCCACCCTGTTAAATTTCGCAACTCCTTACGCTTGCCAGTGGATTAAGTCATTTCTATCAGGCGACGCGTATTATTCAAGTGGGCATATGGTTCACGCAAACAATTCGGCCAGTAAGGGTCTCGACGGATGGCGAGTGATTCATTCCTGGTTAAAGTCCGCTTTGGTTTGGTCTGTAGGCATACAGCTGGGGAAGGCCGTTTTCGGTAAGCGGAGAATGTTACGCCAAAGCGGTCCGAGAACGGAGACCGCATACAGCCATACGGTTGGCGCTCGTCGGCGGCCGGACAGCCCTGAGCGGCGGTCGAGCGCGGGGCCTCCTTGCCGAGGAGTCAAGTAATGATCAACACCATGCCTGTCGAGGGCATCGCCGCTGACCCTGAAGCCAAGCAACCCGTGGACCTCGTCCTGCGCAACGGCCGCATCCATACCCAGGACCCCGCCAGGCCGGTCGCCGCCGCGCTCGCCGTACGGGACGGCCGCATCGTGGCGGTCGGGGACGACCAGGACATGGCCCCGCTCATCGGCCCGCAGACGCGCGTCGTCGACGCGCTCAACCGGCGCGTCATCCCGGGACTCAACGACTCCCACCTGCACGTGATCAGGGGCGGCCTGAACTACCTGCTGGAGCTGCGCTGGGACGGCGTCCCCTCGCTGCGCATGGCGCTGTGGATGCTGCGCGAACAAGCCGGACGCACACCGCACGGGCAATGGGTCCGCGTGGTGGGCGGCTGGACCGGGGAGCAGTTTGCCGAGCAGCGCCTGCCCACCGTCTCGGAGCTGAACGCCGCCGCCCCCGACACCCCCGTCTTCGTCCTGCACCTGTACCAGTCGGCCATCCTCAACCGGGCCGCGATCCGCGCCATCGGGCTCACCAGGGACAGCGTTCCGCCTCCGGGCGGACAGATCGTCCGCAACCACGCCGGTGACCCCACGGGCCTCCTGCTCGCCGCTCCCGCCGCCACGATCCTTTACTCCGCGCTGGCCAAGGGCCCGAAGCTGGCCGAGGAGGAGCAGCTCGGCTCCACCCGCCACTTCCTGTACGAGCTCAACCGGTTCGGCCTGACCAGCGCCATCGACGCCGGCGGCGGCTTCCAGAACTTCCCGGAGAATTACGGGGCGGTCATGAAGCTGGCAGAGCAGGGCCTGCTGACGATGCGGATCGCCTACCACCTCTTCCCGCAGACGCCCGGCCAGGAGTTCGACGACCTGCGGCGATGGATCGCGACGGTACGCCCGGGCGACGGCGACGAGTGGCTGCGGCTGAACGGCGCGGGCGAGAACCTCGCCTGGTCGCCCGCCGACTTCGAGAACTTCACCGAGCCCCGGCCGCTGCGCCCAGAGAAAGCCGACCGGGAACTCGAGGCCGCGGTCCGGCTGCTGGTCGAGAACGACTGGGGCTTCCGGCTGCACGCCACCTACGACGAGACCATCAGCGCCAACCTCGACGTCTTCGAGAAGGTGGCACCGAAGCTTGGGGTGCCGTGGTTCTTCGACCACGCCGAGACCGTGTCGGAGACGAGCCTCGATCGGATCGCCGCGCTGGGCGGAAGCCTGTCGGTGCAGAACCGGATGATGTTCCAGGGCGGCGCCTTCCGTGATCGTTACGGAGTGGCCAAGGCCGCGGCCGCGCCGCCCATCCGGCAGATGCTCGACCGTGGCCTGCTGACCGCGGCGGGGACCGACGCCACGCGGGTCTCCAGCTACAACCCTTGGCTGTCGCTGGAGTGGCTGGTACGCGGCCGCACCATCGGCGGATCCCCGCTGATGTCGTCCGAGCACAGGGTGGACCGGGAGACGGCGCTGCGCATGTACACCCTCGCCGGCGCCGGCCTCACCGGCGAGGCCAACATCAAGGGCATGCTCAAGGAAGGCTGCTACGCCGACCTGGTGGTGCTCTCCGACGACTTCTTCTCGGTGCCCGAGGAGGACATCTCGCACATTGAGTCGCTGCTGACCGTCGTCGGCGGCCGGATCGTCTACGCCGCGGGCGAGTTCGAGGGCATGGCGCCACCGCAGACCGCCATCCAGCCGTCGTGGAGCCCGGTCGCCTTCTTCGGTGGCTTCCACCACACCGTGCCGCCGACCATGCCCTCCGGCGTACGCCAGGCCCAGGCCGTGGTCGAGGCGGCTGCCGAGTCCGAGGAGCACCGCCAGTGGCGGGCCGTGCGGGGCTTCGGCGAGCCGCACGCCTCCGAGGAGGAGATCTTCGATTCCTGCTTTGTCCTGTGAACGTCAGGGAGCAGCGAGCTTAGCTGATCCTGCATCGGCCGCACCCATCGATATCCGCACGATCCCGACACATCGAAGAGGTAAATCAATGGCGAGCATCAGCAAGGCGAAGCCGGATCCCGCAGCATCGCTTCTCACGCCGCAGGACAGCGTCGTCCTCCTGGTGGACCATCAGCCGCAGATGTTCTTCGGCACCACCAGCGCGGACAGAGGCTCGATCATCAACGCGACCGTGGCCCTGGCCAAAGGAGCCAAGGCCTTCGACGTACCGGTCGTCCTGACCACGGTCGCGTCGAAGACCTTCTCCGGTCCGCTCCTGCCTCCCTTGGCGGCGCAATTCCCCGGGATGGCTCCCATCGACCGGACCACCATGAACTGCTGGGAAGATCCCCGAGTCGTCGACGCCGTCAGGGCCACCGGCCGGCCGAAAATCGTGCTGGCGGGGCTGTGGACGGAGGTGTGCATCGCGCTCGCCGCGCTCTCCGCCGTGGACCAGGGATATCAGGTGTACGTGCCGACCGACGCCTGCGGGGGCGTGTCACTGGAGGCGCACGAGAACGCCGTCCAGCGGATGATCCAGCATGGCGTCGCGCCGCTGACGTGGCTCACCACCGTGCTCGAATGGCAGCGCGACTGGGCTCGCACCCAGACGTACGAGGCCATCACCGCTGTCATCAAGGAACACGCCGGAGCCTATGGGCTGGGGCTGGCGTACGCCCACGCCATGTTCCCGACGCACGAGGCCGCGGCCTGAGGCCACACGATGTGGCGGTGCCCCACCACTCGGGTTCTGGCGCGAGTTGGGCACGCCATGTCCGTGTTCCCGACAGTCGAAAACATGGGGCGGCAGATGAATCAACGTGAGGACGATGGCGCAGGGGGATCCGTCACGGCTGCCGGCTCCGTCTGGCAGCCGCTGCACCTTCGCATGTTCCGCACTCTGTGGCTGGCTCAGTTGGTCTCCAACGTCAGCAGCTGGATGCAGACCGTGGGCGCCCAGTGGCTGGTCACCGAGGAGACAGGCTCGGCGAGCATGGTGGCACTGATCCAGACGGCTGCCAGCCTGCCCATCCTGGTCCTCGGAATCCCCGCCGGCGCCCTGGCCGACATCTTCGACCGCCGCCGGCTGCTCCTGATCTCGCAGTTTCTCATGTTCGTCGCCTCGGGGCTGCTCGCCGTCCTGACCGCACTGGGACACATGAACTCCTACGGAGTGCTGATCCTGACCTTCGTCCTCGGCTGCGGCAACGCTTTGATGACGCCCTCGTGGCAGGCCATCCAGCCCGACCTGGTGCCACGGGAGCAGATCCCGAACGCCGCGAGCCTCAACGGCGTCAACCTGAACCTCTCCCGAGCCGTCGGCCCGGCGATCGGCGGCCTCATCGTGGCGCTGGCGGGCTCCGCCGCGGCGTTCGCCGTCAACGCCCTGTCCTTCCTGGTCACCGCTGCTGCGCTCCTGGTCTGGCGCGACCGCCGTGAGCCCGACCCGCTCGGCGCGGAACGGATACTGCCGGCGCTGCGAGCCGGTCACCGCTACGTGCGTCACGCCCCTCGTATACGCCGAGTGCTGGGCCGTAGCCTGCTCTTCGTCCCCGCCGGGACAGCCCTCTGGGCGTTGCTGCCCGTCGTCGCCGACAGGCGGCTCGAACTCGGCGCGGGTGGTTACGGTCTGCTGCTCGGGGCGTTCGGAGCGGGGGCGGTGGCGGGGGCGGCGCTGCTCCCGTACGTTCGCGGCCACTGGTCCACCAACACCGCCCTGACGGGTGGCGGCGTGCTGTTCGCGCTGGCCATGGCCGTCTTGGCGCTCACCCGGGTTCCGTGGATCGGCGGTGCGGTTCTCGTCTTCGCCGGGATGTCGTGGGTCTCCGCCCTGTCCACTTTCAACGCCCAGATGCAGGTCACGACCTCAGGGTGGGTGCGCGCGCGGGCCCTGGCCGTCTACTTGACGCTCTTCGCGGGAAGCATGGCGATCGGCGCCGCCGTGTGGGGTGCTCTCGCCGAACTCCTCGGCCTGGTGATCACCCTGCTGGCGGCGGCGGCCCTCATGGCCATCGGGACCTTCTTCTCCTGGAGGTACCTCGCCCTACCCGACACCAACCTCGACCGATCCCTCTCGGTCCACTGGCCGGCACCCAACCTGATGCTGGAGCCTGCAAAAGACGACGGACCCGTGCTGGTCACTGTCGAATACCGCGTACCGGCCGACCGTGCCGACGACTTCGTCGAAGCGATGCAGGAGTTCGGCCTCTCGCGGCTCCGCACCGGCGCTCTCACCTGGGACCTTTACCAAAACGGCGAGGACCCTGAGGCCTACCTGGAAACCTTCGCCGTGGCCTCCTGGGAGGAGCACCTGCGGCAACACTCCGCCCGGCTTACCGCGTCGGACCGTGCGATCGAGGAACGGGCACGGTCTCTGGTGGACCCCACGAAACCCTTCCAGGTCTCCCACTACCTTCCGGCGCGGCTCGGCGACGGTGAACGAGTACGGCCATGACGACTCACTGTTCCGGCCCGGCGGGAGCCAGGCAGTTCCTGCGTCAGTCGCGAGGAGGTCGTGACCATGGCTGAGACACCTGAATCGGGCGGCCGGGCCGAATCTGGAGACCAGGCCGCCAAGCCGGTCGATGGGAGGACGATCGTCGCTCACAGCGCGCTGGAGTTCCTCCTGACGTTCGTGCTGCTTTTCGGCGTGGCGACGATCACGCGCTGGGTCATGGGGCCTTCACCCCTCGCCGACGCGGTTCCGCAGATCCGTCTGCGTCTGCTGATCATCGGTATGTGCGTGGGGCTTCTCCTCGCCGGGCTGATTCTCAGCAAGCCAGGCAAGATCTCGGGAGGTCACATCAACCCCGCGATCTCCCTCGCCATGTGGCGCTTCGGCGTCTTCCCCGGACTGTCGGTCATCCCCTACATCGTGGCCCAGCTGGCCGGATCCATGCTCGGGGTGCTCGCCGCCCGCGCCGTCTGGGGCTCGGTGATCGAGGATCCACGCGTCATGTATGCCGTCCTGCAGCCGGCTTCCGGCTGGTCGGCCGGCGCGCTCTTCGTGGCGGAGACCGTCAGCATGGGAGTCATCGTCTACCTCGTCGGCTTCTTCCTGCAGCACGCCAGGCTCGCCCCCCTGGTGCCGTGGCTGGTCGGCATCCTGATCGGCGGGGCCATCGTCCTTCTCGGCACGACCACGGGAGGCTCGGTCAACCCGGCCCGTCAGTTCGGGCCCGCCCTGGTGTCCGGCCGCCTCGACTTTCTCTGGGTGTACGTACTCGCCCCGCTGGTCGGCGCGGCCATCGCCGCCGCCGTCCTGAACCGGGTACGCAAGCGCCGCGCGGTGCTGACGCACCGGCTCTGCGGCACGCAACCGGACGGCTCCCCGCTGCGGGGCTGAGCCGGTCCAGTCAGCGCCGGACGAGAACCCTGATCATCCCGACCGGGAAACGCAAGGGCGAGAACCCGTCCCTGGCCAGCGCCGTGCGGAGTCCCGCGCCGGGCGATGATGGGCTTGATACCGGTGCGCCAGACCAGGCGGCGGTGCTCCGGCCTGGGCATCCATCGGTGGGTGGTCGAGAGGACGATCGCGCTCCTGCGTACAGGCGGTCGGGCCGCTGACGCGGTCGGCCGACGCGGCCGCGTACCGGCGGGATGGCCTTGATCAGGGGCATGAGCTGGGTGACGTCGTTGCGGTTGCCGCCGGTCAGGGAGACGGCGAGGGGGATTCCTCCTCCTTCGGTGATGACGTGGTGTTTCGAGCCCGGCTTGGCGCGGTCGACCGGGCTCGGGCCGGTTTTGGGCCGCCCTTGAGAGTTCGGACGTGGGAGCTGTCGATCACCGCCTTGGACCAGTCGAGCTGGCCGGCGGCGTGCAACTCGGCGAATAGGAGCTGGTGCAACCGGTCCCAGACACCGGCCTGGTGCCAGTCGCGCAGCCGCCGCCAGCACGTCATGCCCGAGCCGAAGCCCAGCTCCTGCGGCAGGAACTCCCACGGGACCGCGGTGTAGAGCACGAACAAGATCCCCTGCAACGCCAGCCGGTCATCCATGGACTTCCCCTTCTAGCGTGGAGACCTGACCTAAGGAGAAGGTTGGGTCGTGGGAGAGACCAGACGCAGGTTCGATCCGGAGTTCCGGGCGGGCGCGGTGCGCATCGTGCGGGAGACAGGAAAGCCGATCGCGCAGGTCGCTAAGGATCTGGGCATCAATGCGGGCACGCTGGCCAACTGGGTGCAGATGGATCGGCTGGCTCGCGAGCAGGACACCAACGGTGGTGAGCTGGCCGAATCCGAGCGAGAGGAACTCGCCCGGCTGCGCCGGCAGCGAGCTGACTGGGCCAAGGAACGCGCCGAGCTGGAGATGGAGCGCGATGTGCTCAAACGCTCGGTGGTCTTGTGGGTTCGAGAGGCGATGGGCCGGTGAGCGTGGCGGCCTTCATCAGCTCCCAGAAGACCGACCACGGTGTGCCCCACGCATTGACCTGCCGGGCCTTGGGCGTCTCGCAGTCCTGGTACTACAAGTGGCGCGACCGGGCGCCGACGGCCCGGCAGCGGCGCCGCGCGAACCTGGACGCGCAGATCGAGGCGAAGTTCACCGCCTCGGGCGGCACCTACGGCAGCCCGCGCATCACCCGTGACCTGCACGAGGCGGGATGGCGGGTATCGCAGAACACCGTCGCCGGACGCATGGCCGAGCTCGGGTTAGCCGGCCGGGCGGCCAGGAAACGCCGGTCGCTGACCCGGCAGGGCAAACGGCCCGCCGCTCCCGACCTGGTCCGGCGCTCGTTCACCGCGGTCGCACCGGACGTGCTGTGGTGCGGCGACGTCACCGAGATCGTCACCGGCGAGGGCAAGCTCTACCTGGCCACCGTCGAAGATCTGTTCTCCCGCCGGCTGCTCGGCTACGCCATGTCCGAGCATCACGACGCAGCGCTGACCATCGCTTCGCTGCAGAGGGCCGCCGTCACCCGCGGCGGCACCGTCGACGGGGTGATCTTCCATACCGACCGCGGCAGCGAATACAGCGCCGCCCGCTTCCAGGCCGCCTGCCGGCACTGGGGCGTCGTCCAGTCGATGGGCCGGGTCGGGTGCGCGCTCGACAACGCCGCCGCCGAATCGTTCAACTCCACCCTCAAGGTCGAATACGTCCACCGGCACCACTTCGCCACCCGGGCCGAGGCCCGCCTCAAGATCGCCACCTGGATCGCCGACTTCTACAACACCCGCCGCCGACACAGCGCCGCTGACGGGCTGCCCCCGATCGTCTACGAGCAGCAGATCATGACCGCGCGAGCAGCCACCAAGGCGAGGTCTCAGGAGACCATCGCCGCATAACCGAGTCTCCACGCTTTCAGGGGATGGACAACAACCGGCGCGCGGCGTCTTTGAGGGCGGTCTGGGTCTCGGCCGTCTTGGCCTTGCGTACCCCGCTCACGGACCCCTCCTCGCTGCTCCCACGTACGTCGTGGCCAGACCCCTTCAAAGCAAGGGGAATGGAGCTCGGCGGACAGCCCCGCGGTTCACCCTCACGGGCGTGGGAACGGGCCGAGACCATCAACAACCTCGCCGGCGCGTAGGGCTCACCCCCCCACGGGCGTGAAGGGCGGAGATCAACCGGTATCACGAGCGCCGCACCCTCCGGTTCATCCCCGCTGCCAGGCACCCACAAGAAGGGAACCTGGCGATCCCCTGTCCGACCAGACATTTCGCAGTCGACGCCTGACCGTCGAAGCCATTCGTCCCCTCCCACGTCGTCGTGCTCGTACGGTCCAGGTCGCCGCAGGGGGAGGTGCGCGATGAGGTCGTCCTCCGCCCGCTGGATCCGGCTGACGTCGATCGGCAGGTGGTGGCAGTGATCGCGGCGGTAGTCTCGTTCCGTCACATGCATGAGCTGGCGCTCGCGCATGGGGTGTACGTCTTCCTCGCAGTGGGAGCCAGATACACCGGCGAGGGCGTCCGGGTGGCCGTGCTCGACCGCGGCGCCGACTTCTCCCACCCCGACCTGGCCGGCCAGGTCGCCGACAGGGCCGATTTCACGGTAGAGGGTGGTGTCGTCGTCGAACCGGTCGGCCTGGCGGCCGGCGACCGCGTCGTCGTCCCCGACCTACAGCCTGCCGGTGGCAGCGGCAGGCTCATGGTGGCCGAGGACGACCGGCACGGACCACTGACCGCGGCTCTGCTGGACGCCCGGGAGCGGCCCATCACGGTATGTCACACCTGTCGCCGAGCTACGATGCCCGGTCAATCGCCGCCGCGGCGCGGCGATTGACCGGGCTCGGACTGCACCGCATCGCGCAGTCCGTCACGGCCTTGGCGGCGACGCGGACCCATGACTCCGCCGAGGCGGTGGAGCAGGCCTGGATCGACGCTCACCCGCGCCTGGACGTCGCTCTGGACCTGAACGGACGTCGCAGCCGCCGGCTGGAGGCTCGCTCACCGTGAGCGAGTTCGGGTGACACCGGCGATGGCGTCCAGGCGCAGCGGCCTGCCGGAGTCCCGCAGCTCGTGCAGGGTCGGGCAGATCCAGCCGCCCTCGAGGTTCTCGTTCCAGGCGTAGATGAGGACGGCGTTGGCCTGGTTGTTCGCCGAGTGGGCGCTGCTCCAGCTGATCGCGTCCTGCAGGTGTGCCGCGATCTGCGCGGGCGTCGCCTGCTGGGTCCAGTCGTTCTGGTCCCGTAGGTAGTCCTCGGACGGCTGCGGCCCCCAGGTCGGCGGGTAGTCGTATCGGGGCCGCGCGTCCCAACCCGTCGTCACCGTCGGAATGACCTGCCCGGCCGTGGTCGCGTAATCGGACCACATGGTGGACTCGAGCTCGGTGAGCGACGAATACGCCGCCCCGAAGTTCATCCCGGTCGCGTAGCGGCTCACCGCGTCCGCCCCGACCGAGGTCTTCAGATCCGCCGCGCTCTGCGCGGTCCACCCCATGACCACGATGTACGGATCGGGCAGCCCCGCTTCGGCCGTCTTGGCCCGTATCCTGGCGACGTTGCCAGGCGTGGCATTGCTGAAGAAGTAGAGCAGCGGGCGACCACCCAGCACCTTCTGGTAGTTGGACTCGCCGAACCGCGCCACCAGATCCTGCAGATTCGCCTCGAACGCCGCGAGGAAGTTCCCGTCCAAGATGGCGCACCAGTTGACCTTGTCCCGGTGCGCGCTGGACAGATACAACTCCCTGCCCAGCCCCAACGGCGGGTCGGGGTAGTAGATGAAGGCCCAGTAGTCGATACCGGCCGCGCTGGCGTACCGGATTTCCCGATCCATGACCTCCTGGCTGTTCGCGTCGCAGTTCACCGCCTCGCTCACCTCGACGCTGATGTTGTCGACATAGAGGTCGGAGGTCACGCTCGGGTTGGTCTGGAAGATGAGCCTGTCGAACGTCGCGGTGGAGCCGAGCAACGGTATGTGGTACGCCTTGCGCACCCCGTCAACGAAGACGTCCACCCACGGCGTGCCCCCTTCGGGCGGAGCCGGATCGATGAGGACCTTGATCGAGTACCAGCTGTCGTCGGCGATGGCCTGGATGATGTTCCACGTTCCGGAGGGGGTGCGGTACGCGAGTAACGTGGCATCGCCCTCGCGGCGGGTGGCGATGTCCACGAAAGTAGTCGATCCACCGGCCAGCAGCGCTCGGGACCACCCGCCGGCGGCTGTCTCCTTCCACTCCCACCGCACGGCGATGGCTCGATCCTGGGCGGCGAACGTGCGGGTCATCATCGCCATCCCCGAGCCGGACGTGTCGTGCAGGTGCACGCTCTTGCCATCGCGATCAGGCCCGGCCACGACGGACACTCCGCAACCGGCCCCCGCCGACACGGTCCAGCCGGACGGGGCGGCTCCCGTCGCTTCCGCGTCGAAGCCCTCGTCGACCAGCACCGGCTCGGCCACGGTGATGTCGGTGTAGAACGGCAGCCGGAAGTGATACTTCTCCGGGGACAAGGCGCGGTTCACGCCGGCGCCTATCCGCCAGTCCCGGCCCCCGAAGGCGTCCCAGCGGATCGCTCCGACCAGCGTACGGCCGTTACGCGGCCGCCGCCCGACGGCGGCCGCGGCCGAGGTGGCACCTGTCAGGCCCAGCGCGGCCCCGCCCGTCACCGCCACCGCCACCTTGAGCGCGTCGCGGCGGCTCGGCGCACCCCCCAGACCAGAATCCGACCTGCGAACAGACATGACTGACCTCCATCCATCCGACACGGATGACACCCTGATCGCTACTGCTCACCGCAGCGGAACCGGCTCTGTTGCACAGCACCAGGAGAGGGCCGTGAAGCCCGGGTAAATTCGTGTTACGGACACTAACCGCGCACAACCGCCGCCGTTAGCACCAGGTTGAGCGATAATCGGACTTTCGTGACCCGTTAGCGACGCCGAAGCGCGCACCACTGGCCGGCAGAGGTCCTGCGGCCGTTCTCGGAGCCAGGGCGGATGACGCCTCCTGACGCACGGCCCTGCTCTGGCGTGCGATCGACAAACTTTGTCCTACTTTTCCTCAATCCACGCAAAGGTGCGGCCAGGTTCCCGTGAATAACATCGCACTCATGCCAGAGCGACGAGACGCAGCCGTGGGAAACCGGCCTGATTCGCAGCGACAGACGTCGGATATGACGGAGCCTGACGTGACGGTCGCCGCATACTACTTCCCGAACTACCACATTGATCCGCGCAACGAGCAGTGGCATGGCGAGGGGTGGACCGAGTGGGAGTTGGTGAAGCGGGCGACTCAGCGGTTCGAGGGGCACGAACAGCCCCGCGTTCCGCTCCATGGCTACCAGGATGAGGCTGATCCGGCCGTGATGGCGGCCAAGATCGCGATGGCCACCGAGCACGGTGTCGGCGCCTTCCTCTTCGACTGGTACTGGTACAGCGGTCGTCCTTACCTGGAGCGGCCGTTGGAGTCCGCGTTCATGCCGAACGTGACGGCCGATGACATGAAGTTCGCGGTCATGTGGGCGAATCATCACTGGAGCAACATTCATCCGTGGAAGTCCGCGACGCCGGCCACCTACCTGGAGTCCGGCAGCGTCGACGCCCAGCAGTTCGTGGCGGCGACGGACTATCTGCTGGAGCGGTACTTCAGTCACCCGGCCTACCTGCGGCTCGATGACCGGCCCTATCTGTCGATCTACGACCTGCCGACGCTGCTGGAGGGCCTCGGCGGTGTCGACCGTGCCAGGGCCGCGCTGGACGACCTGCGCGAGCGTGCAGCCCGCGCGGGGTTCCCGGAGATACACCTCAACGCCATCGCCCGGGAACAGCAGGTCCTTCCCCAGGATGGCGTCGCGATCGACGGCGCGACGCTCGTGAGCCGGTTGGGGTTCGACAGCGTGACGTCGTACGTATGGGTGCATCACCACGCGATGCCGACGCTCCTCACTCCGTACGCCGACATCCTGGCCGAAGCCGAGAAGGGCTGGGGGACCTTCGCCGCCAAGTACGATCAGCCGTACTTCCCCAACGTGACGGTCGGATGGGACCCGTCACCCCGGACGGTCCAGTCGGACCGCTACAACCCGCGCCTCGGCTACCCGCACACCAACATCATTTCCGACGCCACTCCTGAACAGTTCGGGCGAGCGCTGGAGAAGATACGCGCGTTCGCGGAGAAGACCCAGGCTCCGCTGGTGACCATCAACGCCTGGAACGAGTGGACCGAAGGCAGTTACCTGGAGCCCGACACCGTGTACGGATACGGACACCTCGAGCAGATCCGCCGGGTATTCGGGACGCCGCACCGGCCCGAACAGTCCGCCGCCCGGGCCGGCAGCGCGCAGTAGGCCGCGCCAGGCCGTGGACCACCGACTTGACAGGACAACGAGAGGATGTGGCTGTCCGATGAGCGGCGATGCCGATCCGCGATCGCCGGACGACGATCGCCGGCTTTCCCCCTACACCGGCTGGACGCGGCGGCACCTGCTGTACCTCGCCGACCGGTCGCTGCTGGCGTTGCGGCCCTGGTCGACCCCCGGCCACGCGCGGTTCGACCTTCCTGGACCGCCGTCTGACGCGGGACCGATCGTCGGCGGGCTGGAGGCGTTCGCACGTTCGTTCCTCGCGGCCGGTTTCCGGCTGTCGGCAGCGGAGTCCGATCCGCATGACCATGCCGGCTGGTACGCGCGTGGCCTGGCCACCGGCACCGATCCAGCGTCCGCGGAGCGCTGGCCGTCGCTCGCGGATGCCCAGCAGGCGAGGGTCGAGGCGGCGCTGATCGCGATCGCGTTGCACGAGTCGCGTCGATGGATCTGGGACAACCTGACGCCCCGAGTGCGGGAACAGGTGGTCGATTGGCTGGCGGGCTCCGTCGGCGCCTGGTACCCCGACAGCAACTGGCAGTGGTTCCAGAACGTGACCCACGCTTTCCTGCGTTCGGTCGGTGGCCCGTACGACCAGGCGAAGATCGAGGAGAACCTCGAGTTCCTGGACACCTGCTATCTGGCCGACGGCTGGTACAGCGACAACCGGCCGGACGGGCGCGGCGGCAACATCGACTGGTACGCCGGCTGGGTGATGCAGCAGTTCTCGTTGTGGTACTGCCGCATCTCAGCCGGGGAGCCGGGAATAGCCGAGCGTCAGGCCTTGTACGCCGAGCGGCTCAAGGCGTATCTGGCCGGCGCGGGAGAGCTGTTCGGTGCGGACGGCGCGCCGCTCTATCAGGGCCGGTCCCTGGTGTACCGCCACGCGGCGGTCGGCGCGCTGTGGACGGGAGCCGTCTTCGACGCCAATCCGTACTCGCCCGGCCGGCTTCGTCGTACGTGTATGGGGGCCATCAAGTACTTCGTCGAGCGAGGCGCGTTCGACGGAGACGGTCTGCTCAGCCCCGGCTGGCTCGGCCGATTCGAGGCGATGCGCGAGTCGTACATATCGCCGGGTTCGCCGTACTTTGCCAGTCTTGGGCTGACCGGGCTGGTGCTGCCGGAATCCCATCCGGTATGGGCGGATGTCGAGCAGCCGGCTCCGATCGACCTCGAGGATCGGGTCGGTGCGATCCGGCCGATCGGCTGGCTGGTCTCCGGCACCGCCTCGGACGGTATCGTCCGGGTGATCAACCATGGCGTCGATTACAGCGGTGCGGTGCCGATGGGCGAGAGACCGCTCTACAACCGGTTCGGCTACTCGACCGCCACCGCCCCCGTGCCGCTGTTGTCGGCAGGGGAGGCCGTGGACAACCAGGTCGCGCTGATCGACCAGAGCGGACGCTGGTCCCAGCGGCCGCTGATCGACTTGATCAGCATCAACGATCATCGAGCTGAGAGCCGGCAGCCGGCGAGATTCGCCCGAGCGGAGCCGGCTGAAGGGTTCGACACCGGACCCGAGCTGACCTGCATCTCACTGGTGCGTGGATCGGTCGAGGTGCGCGCGGTGCGGATCGAGTCCGCTGTCCAGGCCGAGGCCTTGGTGATGTCCGGATTCGCGGTCCCGCGAAAGCCGGCGCCGGGGGCCAGGACGGATCTCGTGAGCGCGGTTGCGCCGCTGACGGACGGTGGGTCGACCGGCACCACCGTTCATCCCGTCGAAACCGCGTTCGGTGCCGATCTGGAAGTCCCCTGGTGCCGGTTCGACGCCCCGGAATCGAATCGATGGTACGTGGTCGCGGTCAGCTTGGGCGACCGCGCGCCCACCTGGCCGGCCGTCGAGCCAGACCGCTCCGGCCGGCTGGTCGTGACGTGGCCGGGCGGGGCGATCGAGCACATCTGACTCGATCGCCACCAGGGCGCACTCGGCCACCGATGCGGCAGGCCGGCATCGAACCACGACCCTTTTTTCATTCACCCGTTTCCTGGCCCGAACCAGCGTGATAGGGCTGGAGGATCGGCCGCGAAAAACTGCCGGAAATCGCGGGGCTTGAATTCCCGCGGCGTCCGTTCCACGTTGCCACCGTCGCGTGCGACCGTGCGGGCGCGTGTCGCTCAGGGGCCAGGTCTGCCTGCGACTCAGGCCAACCCTGTCCTAGTTTTGGTCAACTCTGTTGATGGTGCCCTTCGGTACTCCTCAATAACATCCCAGCAAGACCCCAGCAATGACGCGGGCATCGCCGGTAGGGCTGCGCCTTCGAATTGTGCACCGATGGGCTTAGTGCCGATGAGCGAGAAATAATGATCAACGCATATCACTCTCCACATTGCCGCAGCGAACATGTGGTTCTTCCGCAGAAAGACGGCACCACCCTTGCCGGCCGGGTGGGACCCGTCGCCCCGAGCTGTTCGGTCCGGCACAACGCCTGCGACGAGTGGTCCAAGGGCCGTCACCTGCAGCCCGATACGGAGCACGAAGCCGGACATCCGGAGCAGATCCGGCGGGTTGTGAGCAGTTGATCCGGACGCCGGCGGAACAGGATCAGCCCGCGTTGGCCGGATCGGGGCGAGGAGGACACCATGGCCATGATCGTCGACAACAGGCCCACGACCGGCGGCACCGCCGCGGTCCCGCGGGCGTCACGGCGGTTTCAGCGGCTACGCCAGGACAAACTATTGGTCGCGCTCGGTGTGCCGGGCGCGACCGCCCTGATCCTTTTCCAGTATCTTCCGCTGCTCGGCAACATCATCGCGTTCCAGGACTACGAGCCCTACTTGGGCATCGCGGAGGCGCCGTTCGTCGGGCTGCAGAACTTCTCGTTCCTCTGGGACGGAAACCCGGCGTTCCTGACCGCCGTCGCCAACACGTTGATCCTGACCGTCGTGCAGACCATCTTCGTGTTCCCGGTTCCGTTGCTGCTGGCACTGCTCCTGAACAGCCTGGCCGGTGAGCGGCTGAAGCGGCTCCTGCAGTCGATTCTCTATCTGCCGCACTTCCTGTCGTGGGTGATCGTGGTCGCGATCTTCCAGCAGATGCTCGGCAACGCGGGCATGCTGAACACGTTCCTGGTGCAGAACGACCTGCCGATGATCGAGATCATCGGCGTGCCCGAGCTGTTCAAGGCGCTGCTCACCTCGCAGGTGATCTGGAAGGACGCCGGCTGGGGAACGATCATCTTCCTCGCCGCGCTCGCGCAGATCAACCAGGAGCAGTACGAGGCCTCGGCGGTCGACGGCGCGAACGGCCGGCAGCGGCTCTGGCACATCACGCTGCCCTCCCTGAAGGGGATCATCATCCTGTTGCTGATCTTGCGTCTCGGCGACAGCCTGTCGGTCGGCTTCGAGCAGATCATCCTGCAGCAGGGCCCGGTCGGGGCCGAGGCCAGCGAGGTTCTGGACACCTGGGTCTACAACTACGGCATCGTCGGCGGCGACTGGGGCATGGCCACCGCGGCGGGCCTGGTGAAAAGCGTCGTCGGGGTCCTCATAGTGATCGGTGCGAACAAGCTGGCCCACATGTTCGGAGAACAGGGGGTTTACCAGAAGTGAGCACGATGGAGAAGTCGCCCGCCCAGGCACGATCCGGCAAGCGTCCGGTGTGGATGGAGCGGCCCAACCCCCTGGTGCAACTGGCGAAGGCGCTCGCCCTGGGCGTTTCCGTCCTGCTGGTCGTCATCCCGTTCTGGTCGGTGATCGCGACCTCGCTCGCGGATCAGAAGACGATCAACGACTCCGGCGGCGGCATGGTGCTGTGGCCGGGGAGCGTGTCGTTCGACGCGTACCAGGCGATCTTGTCCGGCGGAGTGGTCACGCGAGCCGTGGCCATCTCGGTCGGGATCACCGTCGTCGGGACCGCGTTGTCGCTGGCCGCCACCGCCGGGCTGGCCTACTGGCTGTCCAGGCGTGGCGCGTTCGGTGCCCGGCCGATGCTGATGCTGGTGCTCGGCGCCATCCTGTTCAGCCCCGGGCTGATCCCCAGCTACCTCATGGTGAAGCAACTCGGTCTGCTGGACTCCTGGTGGTCGCTGATCTTGCCGGTGATGGTGAACGCCTTCAACGTGGTCGTGATGCGGGCCTTCTTCCAGGGACTGCCCCGCGAGTTGTTCGACTCGGCGGCCGTCGAGGGCGCCTCCAGCGCTACCACCTTGGTCAAGATCGTGCTGCCGCTGTCCAAGGCGGTCCTCGCCGTCGTCGGCCTGTTCTACGCCGTTGGCTATTGGAACGCGTTCTTCAACGCGATGCTGTACATCCAGAGCACGGACAAGTGGCCGATGTCTCTGGTGCTGCGCACCTATGTGGTGAACCAGACGACCATCGGCGGTGAGCAGGTCGGCGCCGGAGCCGAGGCCATGCCTCCGCAGCTTCCGTTGCAAATGGCGATCCTGGTTGTCGCTCTGGTTCCGATCCTGGTCGTCTATCCCTTCTTGCAGCGGCACTTCGCCAAGGGAGTCATGACCGGCGCGGTCAAAGGTTGACGTGCACGGCTGGCCAACAGCCGCGGGTATTCAACAGGAGGAAGAAATGTCGGAGAGGGCATTTGGGCGCCGGTCGTTTCTGGTGGGCACAGGCGGAGCCGCGGTGCTCCTGGGCATGGGATCGGTCTCCGGATGCGGCACCGGCGGTGCCGCGCGCCAAGCGAACACGGTGGCGTCGAACGCCAAAGTCGTCCTGCCGGCGTACGTCCCGTACGCGGGGATCACACCCGACCTTCCGGCAACCGCCGAAGGGGTCGAGGCGGCCTTTCGCCATTTCCCCAAACAACGCCCCAAGTCGGTGCCGGAAAAGCCCGGGAACGGCGAGACGATCAACGGGATGAGCCATATCTACTTGCCCGTCCCGCCCGGCGTCGACAGGAACAGCTATTGGGCCGGCTTGAACGATCGGCTCGGCATCGACTTGAAGCTTCAGATGGTCCCTGCCGCCGACTACGAGCAGAAGTTCGCCACCACGATCGCCGGTAACGAGCTGCCCGACGTCATGCAGCTGCGGCCGGTGTCCAACTTGCCGGCGCTGCTGGACAGGCAGTTCACCCGGCTGGACGACTACCTTGCCGGCGACGCGATCAAGAAGTATCCGAACCTTGCCAACATCCCCACCCAGCACTGGAAGGCGACCGTGTTCAACGGTGGGATCTACGGCATACCGATCCCGCGTGGCGCGGTCAGCGTGTACCACTTCATTCGCCAGGACCTGTTCGAGGCGGCCGGTGTGTCACCTGAGCCGAAGGGACTCACCGAGCTGACCGAGACCGCGAAGGTCCTGACCGACCCGAAGGCGCGGCGCTGGGCCTTCGGCCACTGGAACGGGGTGCAGCAATATCTGCTCATGATGAACGGGGCGCCGAACGGCTGGCGCGCGGAAGGCGGCCGGCTCGTCCATCAGTTCGAGACCGAAGAGCACAAGCAGGCAATCGCCGACCTCGCCCAGCTGTGGTCGGCCGGCATCATGCACCCCGACGCGTTCTCGGACCAATTTCCGGCCGCGAACCTCTTCGCGGCGGGAACCGTCGCGGTGAACTTCTTCGACGGCTACCTCGGCTGGAACACGTACATCCAGAACGGCGCCTCGAACCCGGATTTCAAGCTCGCTCTGATGCCCGTCTACACCCGTGACGGCAGCGAACTGGCTTCGTGGTTCCGGGGCTACGTGACCAACGTCTCGATCACCGGGCTGAAGAAGCAGAGCGACCCCAAGAAGATCGAGCTGATCCTGCGGATGCTGAACTGGCTGGCCGCCCCGTTCGGCACGGAGGAGTACGTCTACCGGGTGTTCGGCGAGGAGGGCGTCGATCATACGGTCAACGGCGACGGCGACCCCACGCTCACGCAGACCGGCCTGACGAACACGGCGGTCCCGATCCGCTACCTGTCCGACGCCCCGGCCGTCATCTACCAGCCGGGCCGGTCGCAGGACGCCGACGTGCAGCACGCGTACCAGACGAAGGTGCTCGCGAAGTCGACGCTCAACCCGACCGTCGGCCTGTTCTCCAACACCCACGCCTCGAAGAACACGGCCGTCGAAAAGGCGTTCACCAACGGGGTGAAGGAGATCGTGCAGGGACGGAAGCCGATCAGCACGCTGGACGACCTGGTCAAGACGTGGCGAAGCAGCGCCGGCGACGCCATGCGCAAGGAGTACGAAGGGCAGTTGTAGGGCCGGGGCGTTGAGCTTGGCGGTGGCCGGACACGGCCGGCCACCGTGCCGGTCGTCGAGGTCGCCGGGCCTGGCTAACCGCCGGTCCTGGGCTCGAAACGTGCACCGCTCACCGGCAGGGGGAGCACCGCGGAGGAGTGGTAGTGGGTCTCACCGGCGAGCGCACGCTTTCTGTACGCGGACGGGCTGAGGCCGTAGGCGGTCTTGAATCGCCGGGCGAAGTAACCGGCGTCGTCCCAGCCGAGCTGGGCCCCGATGTGGGCGATCGGCTGATCGGTCTGCACCAGAAGCCTGGCCGCGGCCTGTACGCGCAGCCGATTGAGGTAGGCGATCGGTGGTATGCCCAGATCGCGCTGGAACAACCGGACGAGGTGCGTTCTCTCCGTCGACGTGGCGGCGGCGAGTTCGGCGAGCGTCCACGCACGTCCTGGTTTGTCCTCCATCAACTGCGCGGCCCGGGAGACGGCGGGATGGAGCGAGGTGATCGAGCGACGGTGCATCGAGTGATCGGCGGACCAGGAACGGTTCAGGATGTCGAGGTAGATCAGCAGGTGCCCCACGACCTGGATGCGCGAGCGCCGTGCGGCGGCCACATCACTCATGCTGTGCAGTTCCGCGATCGCCATGCTCAGGTCATAGGGACTTAGCTGGACGCGCTGCGGCAGCGGCAAGGTCGACGTGTGCACCGTCTGCATCAGAGGTAGCTCCGCGTCGAGGAACGACAAGGTGCTGTCGATCAGCTCTGGAGCGACGAAGCAGTCGAAGACCACGAGGTCCTCACACTGGCCGTAGGCGTGCCATTGGTTCGGCGGAATCACGACGGCGCTACCCGGCCGGATGGGATAGTCGCCGTCGGCGGCGATGTGCAGCCCCTGGCCCCGGGTGACGAGGGCTATCTCGAAGAAGTCATGGTCATGTGCCGCGAGATCGGTGTCGAGTTGATGGCGGTCCGCCCAGACCGGCAGGCCGTCCGGATTGAAGACGGCGGTCCGCTCGTAGCGAGGCCTTGATCGTCTGTAGGTCAATTTCGTCCTACTTTCCCGCAACACGGCGACGGTTTTGCCAGTTCCCTATCCAATAACATCACAGTCACGTCCAAGCAAGAGTGCGATGGATCTGCCGATGTGACGGCATCGTGACGGGCTCACAATCTGGTGACACGACTCGACGGAGGTAGTGATGAAGCGTCCGGAGACGCTGTTGGTCATGGGGTGCGACACGATGCGGTCGCAGTTCGGCGCATCCGAGTTGGCGCGGCTTCGTACGGTGGCCGCGGTCGGTGAGCCCCTCGTGACCGATGAGCTGGGCTCTCGCGCTGCCCGTGCTCGCTTGGCCGAGGTCGAGGTGCTGATCACCTCCTGGGGGTGCCCGCCGCTCGACGAGGACGTGCTCAACGCCGCGCCCCGGCTGCGAGCCGTGCTGCACGCCGCGGGCAGCGTCCGAGGACATGTCGGCGAAGCCGTTTTCGACCGCGGGATCGTGGTCACCACCGCGGCCGGTGTGAACGCCGAACCGGTCGCGCGCTACACGGTGGCAGCGGTGCTGTGGGCGTTCAAGAAGGTTCCGTTCCTGGCACAGGACGCCCGCCGGTTCCGGGACGACTGGGCCTACCGCGACCGCCGGGGGGAGCTGAGCGGTCGCGATCGGACGGTGGTGATCGTGGGCTTCTCCCGGGTCGGGCGGCGCGTGGTCACCCTGCTCAGGGCCCTGCATGACGGTCCCATCCTGGTGGTGGACCCGTTCGCGGAGCCGGCCGAGGTGATCGCGGCGGGTGCTGAACCGGCCGGCCTGGCCGCGGCGTTGCCGCGTGCGGACGTGCTGTCGCTGCACGCGCCGGCCCTGCCCGAGACGCGGCGCCTGATCGGCGACGCCGCACTGGCGGCGCTCCGGCCGGGCGCCACTCTGATCAACACGGCTCGCGGGCCTCTGGTGGACACCGCGGCACTTGAGCGTGCCTGCGTTTCCGGCCGTATCGACGCCATCCTCGATGTGACCGACCCCGAGCCGCTGCCCAGGTCATCACCGCTCTACGACCTTCCGAACGTCGTGCTGACGCCGCATGTGGCGGGCTCCATGGGAGCGGAGACGCGCAGCATGGCCGATGCGGCCCTCACCGAGCTTGAGCGGTACGCCGCCGGCCTGCCCCCGCTGAGTCCGATCACCCTGCAGAGCCTGGCGATACAGGCATAACCCAGCGCACCCGGCTTCGATCGCCTCACCGTCAAACGTTCGAACAGCAGGAGTCCGCGTCTCAGCGAAAGGTCCCCCGTACCTGTGCTCTCCGAGACCCTCAGCCGCTTGTTCGAGGAACCGCCTCACGACTTCGGTCCCACACCGGCGTGGTGGTGGTCGGGTGCGAAGGTCACCCGAGAACGACTCGAGTGGCAGATGCGCAAATTCGCCGCGGGCGGCGTCCACAACCTCGTCGTGATCAATCTGGGCCCCGCGGGACCGGCGTTCAGCGCCCAAGCCGACGATCCGGCGTGGTTCAGCGAGGAATGGTGGGCACGTTTCACCGACGCCTGCGATATCGCGCGGCAACTCGGGATGCGCCTGTGGTTCTACGACCAGATCGGCTTCTCCAGCGCCAACGTCCAGGGCGGCATCACGCACCGGCACCCCGAGACGGCGGGACAGGCACTGCGCTGCCGCCACGCCGTCGTCACCGGTGGCCGAGCCGACCTGCTCGCCGCGGAATCCCTGATCGGCGCGTACAGCCAGGACGGCCGCCAGGTTCACCTGCCGGACACCCCCGACGGCACCGACGTCCTGCTGATCACCGCCGTGCCGACGGCTTTCGACTACCTCGCCCCGCACGCCGTCGAACTGCTCATGGACGCCGTCCACGGCGAATTCGACCGGCGACTCCCGCACTACTTGGGCAACGTCATCGCCGGTAGCTTCCAGGACGAGCTTCCCGCCACCAACTCCTGGACGGCCCGTTTCCCCGAGGAGTTCATGGCGCGCCGAGGGTATGACCTTCTGGAGCATCTGCCTGCGCTGTTCCGGCGGGGCGACCGGCAGGCCGCCAAGGTGCGGACCGACTACTACGCCGTCCGTGCCGAACTCACCGAGGAAGCCCTCTTCAAGCCTCTTGGAGCCTGGCACGAAGCCCGCGGCATGCTGGTAGGGGCAGACCCGACCCACCCGGCACGCTCCGCATACCCCACGCAGGCCACGCAGATCTACACCGACTACTTCCGCACGCACCGCTGGTACAACGCCGCGGGCAGCGACCACGAGGGCGATTCCAAGGTCCACTCCTCCATGGCCCACCTGTACGGGCACGAGCGCGTCTGGATCGAGGCGTTCCACTCCTCCGGCTGGGGCGGCACGCTGGCGGAGACCTACGACTGGCTGCTGCCCTTCCTGCGCGCGGGCGCCAACCTGTACAACCCGCACGCGAGCTATTTCGGCACCGCGGGCGGCTGGTTCGAATGGGCTCCCCCGTCGACCGACTGGCGCCAGCCGTACTGGAAGCAGTACCCCGCCTTCTCGCGTGCCGTCTCCCGCATCGCGTCGATCATGTCGTGGGGTACGTACAGCGCCGGCGTCGCCGTGCTGCATCCGACGACCTCGGCACAGGCCCTGCTGCCGCTGGACCTTCCTGTCGACCATTTCGGTGACGGGTATGTCGGCGACGCGGACCTGGACGCGGCGCAGCACGACTATCTCCGGCTGTGCGGCACCAACAACTGGTTCTACACCCGGATCGCCGAGCTGGATCGACAGCGCATCGCCTTCGGCGTCATCGACGACGACTCCCTCCAGCGGGCCCAGATCTCCAAAGGTGGCCTGCACGTGGCCGGCCTGCGGTACGCGGCGGTGCTGCTGCCGTCGGCGAGCGTGCTGGAAGAAGGAACCGCGCGACAGCTCATCGCTTTGCTGGACGCGGGCGGGCGTGTGGTGGTCGTGGGCCGCATGCCGTCCTTCGCGGCGGGAATGGACGGAGACGACTCCGTGGTCGCCGCACTGGCCGCCCATCCGCTCCTCGAACGTGCCGCGGACGCCCAGTCCGGCGCCAAGGCCGTGGCCCGCCTCGCCGGCTACGCCACGGGCGACGTCCCCCTCCTCGTCCGCCGCGACGGAGCCGAGGCCGTCGCCCTGGTGACCGGAGCCTTCCCCAACGCGACCGCCCACCCGCTGCGCGACGCCCCGCAAGGGAGGTGGGAGGACTACGACTTCGACCCCGCGCGCTACGCCGCGGTCTCGACCGTCCGGGTCGACGCCGTCGTCGCGGAAGCCGAGGTGCTGAACCCTGCCACCGGCGAGCGGCAGGCCGCCGACGTCACGGTGACCGGACGTCGGTCCACGATCAAGGTGCCGCTGGACGGCGCCCCCGCCGCTATCGTGGCCTGGCGGGAAGGCGAAGCACCTCCCGCGGCACCCGAGGCGCCCGCGCCTGCCACCATCGCGACGGACCTCTCCAGCGGCTGGTCCGGCCGGCTCGTCCCCACCATGGACAACACGTGGGGCGACATGGCGCTGCCCGCCGCGTCAGTCGACCACCTGCAGATCTGGAGCTTCACCTGGCGGAACGGAGACACCGAGCAGGCGGCGAGGGCGACCTACGGCAACCGCGTCCGCGTGCTCGGGCCCGTTCCGGCCGAGCAGGCGCCGGCCCCGCTGGACCGCGACGCCGTCCGGCACGTCCTTGCCGGTGAACGGCCGCTGGTCGACGACGATGCGGGATGGGAGGTCTCGCTCTATTCCTCCAGCCGTGGCGCGGCCGATCCCGGGCGCGGCGTTCTCGGCCACAAGGGCCTGGTCTACGAGGAGTTCATCCGCGCCGGGAAGCCGGAGGCAGGCACGATCTCGCGGGTGCGCGCCATTGTCGAGAGCGACCGGCTCGGTGCCGCCGAGCTGATCGTCGGGGCCGCGGCCGGCAAACGCCTGTGGTGGAACGGCGTGGAGTTCCCGGCCGGTGACGGCTATCTGGCCAGGGCCCGGATCGAGATCGACCAACGCCTCAACGTCATCGAATACGAACTGTCCGAGGCCGAGCTCCATGTCGGCCTCGGGACGCCCGGCGAGGCCGAACCCCTCGGCAGCTTCTTCTGCCTGACGCGTCCCGGCGAGTTCCCGCCCCGGCCGCAGTTCATGCGGCTGCCTCCGGCGGCGCGTCCCGACGGCCAGGTCACCTACCGCGCCCGCGTACACCTCTGGCAGGATGCCTCCGAGAGCGTCCTCGTTGTCGGCGCCGCCACCGGCGTCACCGTCTTCCTGGACGGCGCCGTGGTCGCCCGGCAGGAGAGGGTCGAGTACTACGGTTCCGACTGGGCCGTGACGCCCGACTATTTCCGTCACGACCTCAGTCTGGAGGCGGGCGAGCACCTGCTGGAGATCGTCGCCGACAGCACGCAGGCTCGGGACGTGGTCTACGCCGACTTCGTCGCCCGTACGGACTCCTCGGTCGTCACCCTGGTCAGCGGCCCCGGTTGGGAGGCCGAGACCGGCGGCTGGAGAGGGCGCACCATTGAACACCGCGGCCGCTGGGCCGAACTGCAGCCCTGTCACGCGGCCGTACGACCGCACCCGCTGCCCGGAACGGAATGGCTGCACGGAGCCCCGGAACTCGGCGCGACGGTGGATGCGATCCGCGTCACGGACGACTTCGCGCCGGCGCCGCAACGGCTGCGAACCACCCTGCCAGCCGGGGCGATCTCGGTGCATCTGCCCCTCCTCCTCAGCGCGCGGGTATCGCTGGACGGCGTCGAACAACCGCTCCGCGGAACCACGCTCGGCCTCGGCCGTCCCCTGCAGGCGCCCGCCGAACTGGAGATCGTCACCGAACCCACCGCCATCCTGCGCGGCGGCGGCGTGCTGTCCGGCCCGGTGACCGTCCGCACCGCCGAGGCGCCTGTCCCGCTGGGCGACTGGCACGCCTTGGGCCTTGCCGGATGGAGCGGTGGGATGCGGTACTCCCGCACGGTGCCGGTTCCGTCCGGATCCGACCCGGTGCTCGATCTCGGCCGGGTACGCGGCACCGTCGAGGTGGCGGTCGACGGCGAGAAGGTAGGGGAAGCCTTCTGCGGCCCGTACCGGTTCCCCCTGCCCGGCACCGCAGGCCGCACGGTACGGATCGACATCACGGTGTACAACACGCTGGCGCCGTTCCTCCACGAGTCCACCCCTACGGCCTGGACGTTCCCCTCCCAGCTGATCTCCGGCCTGCTCGGCCCCGTCACTCTGCTCACTCCGCAGACGGCAGAACGGTAGGCCTTGAAAATTTACTTGTGGATATGACAGATCAGGCGATGGACTGGTGGCAGGCCACGCCCGCCGGGCGATGGCCTCGGCGGACGCATGACCCGTCACCTCTCGGTGTTACCTGAGCCGGTAGGCCCAAATGATGGTCTGCTCGATCGTGTTGCCGGCCGTGTCGGCGGCTTGCACGCGCAGGGAGACGAAGCCGGACCCGCCGCGCGCGGGGTGCTTGACACCGACGGTGGACAGGCCCTGCCCGCCGCGCACGGTCAGCTCCTGCCAGTTGACGCCGTCGTCGAAGGAGGCCCAGACCTTGGCGGCGGCTACATTCGGCCCTTGCGGTTGGCTCTGGCTTACGTTGACGCCGAAGGTGTAGGGCAGGCCGCGCGGCGCCGTGTTCTCCAGGTCGAGCCGGAGGTCGTAATCGATGAACAGCAGCGGGACCGGAGCCGTTCCCGACGCCGGTGCCTCGGAGGTGAACGTCCACGCCGCCCTGGTGGCTGGCGCCATGGCCAGCGAGGGCCGAGCAACCCCTGGCAGACGATGAGAGAGCGGCTTACCGCGGCCGCACATGATGTACGTGGACGACATCGTGCAGCAGCAAGGCCAGCGAGACGCGCGCCCGGGCCTACCCGGCTGGGGCCCTCTCAGTCTCGCGCTCAAGGTCTGGCCAACTTCCGCGCCGCGAGCTGCTCCAAGCCCGTCCGCGGCCTGGTCAATCTTCATGAAAATGCACGTCATACCGGGAGTCGTCAGAAGCTCACGGGGCATTGTCGCGTGGCGCCCCACACCATGTCCGAGGAGCACCATGTCGCTGTCACGCTTCATCGCCTCATCGGGACTGGGGCTCGTGCTGGCGACGGGCTGCGCCGGCACCTCTACGATGCAGGCCGCACCTGCCGGCCCAGCCTCCCGGACCGCCGAGGCGCAGCCGGCCTTCCGCCAACCGCCGGAGCTGAGAAGCAGCAACGGCCTACTGCGCGTGCGGCTGGTGGTGGAACAACGCACCGTACGACTGGCCGGCCAGGACGTACAGGTGATGACCTACAACGGCCACTACATGCCGCCGACCATCCGCCTGCGCCCCGGCGACCGGCTCGACCTGACCCTCGTCAACCGTCTGGGTGACCACACCAACCTGCACACCCACGGCTGGCACGTATCGCCGAGCGGCAACTCCGACAACATCTACCTGCACATCATGCCGGGGCAGAGCTATCACTACAGCTATCGGCTGTCGAAGGATTTCGCCCCCGGCACCTACTGGTACCACTCGCACGCACATCCGCACGCGGAGCCGCAGGGGGCCTGCCCCCGAAGTGTGGACACCTTGAGTACCGGATGATGGAGATCCGGAGACAAGGAGTTCCACGTGGCGATGAAGTCGTATCCGCCGGAGTTCAAGGCGGACGCCGTCGCTTTGTATCTGTCCGATCCGGGACGGACGTTGGCCTCGGTGGCC